>CANJQT010000081.1 GCA_947476475.1 Paracoccaceae bacterium
CGTCGAATTTCCTGTTCTGGCGGCAAAGTGGCTATTTTGATGGTGCCGCTGCCGAAAAGCCGCTGCTGCACACCTGGAGCCTGTGGCGGTGGAGGAGCAATATTACATCCTTTTTCCCATCGCCGTCCTTCTGCTTTGGCCGCTGGGGCGACGGAGGATGCTTTGGGCCTTTGCGC
Organism: Paracoccaceae bacterium; assembly: GCA_947476475.1. Taxonomy (GTDB): domain Bacteria; phylum Pseudomonadota; class Alphaproteobacteria; order Rhodobacterales; family Rhodobacteraceae; genus TMP-24. The sequence goes on from CANJQT010000081.1 coordinate 177, forward strand.
TTGCGGCGCTGGCCAGCCTTTTGCTGTCGGAATGGGCCTGGCGCCACATGCCCGACGCGAACTTCTACCTGCTGCCGACCCGCGCGTGGGAACTTCTGGTGGGCGCCCTTTGCTCTTTCGCCACACCGGCCGCGCGCACCGGGCGAGACAATCTTCTGTCGCTGGCCGGTCTGGCCGCCATCCTGACCGCGATCTTCTGGTATGATGAAAAGGTGCCGTTCCCTTCGCTTTGGGCGGTTCTGCCGATTGCGGGGACCGGGCTTGTGCTGGTGTTCGCCCGTCGGGGCACGGTGGCGGCCAGCCTTCTGGGCGCGCGCCTGCCGGCAGGCATCGGGCTGATCAGCTACAGCGCCTATCTTTGGCACCAGCCGCTTTTGGCCTTTGCCCGGATGCGCTCGCCCGGCGAACCGGGGATGGCGCTGCTGCTTGGCGCATGCCTTCTGTCGCTGGTTCTGGCCTGGTTCAGCTGGCGCTTCGTGGAACAGCCCTTTCGCCAGAAGGGCCATCCATTGCTGGCCAGCCGCGGGATGCTGTTTACGCTGTTAGGAACGATTTCGGTGGTGTTTCTGGCCTTCGGCCTTGGCGGCCATCTGACCAAGGGCTACCCGAACCTGCGCGAATTTGGCGGCATGACCTCTTATATCGCATCCGTCCAGAACAGCCCAAAACGCTATGCCTGCCAGACCGGCGGCGCCGACTACCGGCCGCCGGAACAGGCCTGCGACTATTTCGGCCCGAAAGTCGAATGGGCCGCCTTTGGCGACAGCCATGTGATCGAACTGGCCTATGGGCTGGCCAAGGGGCTGGAACCCTATGGCATCGGCCTGCGCCATCTGTCGTTCAGCGGTTGCGCGCCCGCCTTCGGGCGGATGTTGGCCGATGACGAACCCTGTTCGCGCTGGACCGCCGATGCGGTGGCCCATCTTGACGCGCGCACCGACATATCGACGGTCGTGATCACCTACCGGATCAACGCGGCGCTTTTCGGCGGCAGCGAACACGTCTTTCCCGCCCAGCCCGATACGGTCAGTGCCGCGGAACGCGACCTGCGCTGGCAAAGCTATGTCGGGGTGATGCGGCATTTCGTAGGGCAGGGGAAACGGGTGATCCTGGCCCTTCAGGCCCCCGAACTTCCGACCGGGATCAACCGGCTGCTCTTGACGGCGTCACCGACGGATGCCGGGATCAAGGGCGTGCCCCGCGCGTGGTGGGATGCGCGTTCAGCCTATGTCACCGCGCATTTGCGTGACATCCCGCCCGAAGTGATGGTCGTCGATCCAACCGAGCTTTTTTGCGACAGCCAGACTTGCTATGCGGGCAAGAACGGCCAGTCGTGGTATTTCGACGACGATCACATTTCGGTGGCCGGTGCCGATGTGGTCGCCAGGAAAATCTTGGAATTACCGATGGTTGCTGCAGACCTTCCGCAGCCGGTCGCCAAGGTCGCCCGCCCGTGAATGGCATTCGCCAAAGGCGCGCCAGCCAAAAGGTCGAAGGAGAATGAGGGAAAGGGCGGATTTGCACCACTGAACAGCCAGTTTGCGTTTTCTGCGCGGGTTGAGGGTGCAGGCAAGGTTGAAGTTGGCAGCGATCAGCGGTTCGTAAAATCGTCAAAAGACAGGGGCAAGTGGGTGGCCCGATCTGCCGCGCCCGGCCGTCTGCGTCGGATGGAAAACCCTATGTGAAACAGTAGGGCCCTAACCCTGAAATCCGCGGATGATATCGCGTCGTGATTGACCGACGATCGGCCTTGTCAGTCGGAAACGTCAGGCTGAGGATTTGCCGCCCATTCCCCGCATGCAGAAAGATCCTCGGGCGACCAACCCAATGCGCTGTCGATAATGTAAAGCGGGCGGTGTTTGGTTTCTTCGTAGACCCTGCCAAGGTATTCGCCCAGAATGCCAAGCACCGTCAGCTGTACGCCGCCCAAGAAAAGAACCGCGACCATGGTCGAGGTATAGCCGGGCACATCAGTGCCGAACAACAGCCTGCGCAGCACAAGGAAGGCCCCGTAAAGGACTGCCGTCAGGGCCGTAAAGGAGCCTAGGTACGCCGCGACATGCAGTGGCGCAGTGCTATAGCCCGTGATGCCGTCCAGGGCGAAACTCCACAGCCCCCAATAGTTGAATTTTGATGACCCGGCGCTACGCTCGGGCCGGACATAGCCAACCTCGCACTGGCGAAAGCCGACCCATGCGAACAGGCCTTTCATGAACCTTTGACGTTCACGCACGTTGCGCAAAGTGTCAACGACACGCCGATCCATAAGCCGGAAGTCGCCCGCGTTTGCCGGTATCGGGATGCGGGCCATCTTGTTCATGACCTTGTAAAAGGCCTTCGCCGATACGCGCTTGGCCCAAGTGTCGCTATTGCGGTTCTGGCGCACCCCGAGGACCACTTCGTAGCCCTCGCGCCACCGCTCCAGAAACGTGGCGATCAGTTCGGGCGGATCCTGAAGATCGGCATCAATTGGCACGACCGCCGCGCCCTTGGCGTGGTCGAGGCCGGCGGTCAGGGCGATTTCCTTGCCGAAGTTCCTTGAGAAGTTCAGCACCCGGATTCGCGGGTCGCGGGCGTGCGCTTCGGCGAGAAGTCTGTGCGTTCCGTCACGGCTGCCGTCGTTCACGCATATGATTTCATAGGTCACGCCAAGGTCTGCGAGGGTCTTTTCAAGCCGCGCAAAGAATGTTGGCAGAACGGCTTCCTCGTTGAACATGGGCACCACAACGCTGAGTGTCGGAATGCTCGCTGCCGCTTGCCGAGAATGCCCCCGGGTCATGATGTCCGCACCTTTTTTCCTGGCCCCGCGCGCATCTGCATCTATGGCGCAGCCTCTGACACGAAAAGTTCTGCGCGCGCGCGAAGGGCCGTGACTGTTGCAATCCGCTTCCTGCCGCGAAAGTCTTCGGGGCGCACGCCGACCGAAACCGTGCCGCCCACACCGGGCCAGTCGATCAGCCAGACCCGGGCGTCGGGGTGGCTGTTCGCCACGTTCACATAGTCCTCGGTGACGTATTCGACCTCTGGCAGATAATAGAACAGTGGCGTGTAGACCCAGTCCTGCGGCTTCACGAAGAACAGATCACCCGGCTTCATCTGGCTTCGTATCTGGCTTGCAATTTCCTTGTAGTCGCGCGGCGAGATCGGCGCCGTGGCATTGTAAGGGATCGAGAGTGCGAAGATCACGATGACAGCCGCTGAAAGTGCAAGCCGACCAACGGTGGATTGAATGATGCCAACTGCACCCGCGGCGCACAGCATCAGCAAAAAGGGAACGAACAACAGGAAGGCCCGCGCCGCATTGACGGTAACTGCGTAGGATGCCGCAAACAAGACCATTGGGGTCAGGATGCCCAGCAGTGCAACCAGCAAGGCCGGCGCGTTCAGGCGCGCGATCCATGTGTCGGTTTGCGGGAAGACCCGAACAAGAACCGCCTTTGCGGCCAAGGCAAGTCGCGGCACGCCAAGAACCAGCAGGGGAAGGACCGCCGCCACGTACATGGCCTTTGCGCGATGATGCGCGATGCTGGCCAGCCAGATCATCAACGCGGCCACAACCACGGCTGTGATCGGCGCCAACCATGCGGGAAGCGGTGCGTTTGACGCGCGCGCGCTTTCGTGCGGTTTACGAATCTGACCAAGACCCGCAACAATCAGAACCAGCGCGGCGACCAGCAGCAGATAGGCCAAGGGTTGCGCAATGTGGCGTTCGGGGTACGAGAATTCGTGATGGGCGAACAGGAAGCCGAAGGACAGGTATTCCTGGGCGAAAAGCAGTGTGGGATCACTGACGGCGCCGTTGCGGGCATGGTATAGGGCATGGGATATGCCGGGCGCGGAAAGCATCAATCCGATGGCCTGCACCTGAAGAATGCGCGGTGACGCCATCGCGCCCGCCGACATCAGACGCGATGGCGTCACCTGCCGGCTATCCGCAAACACCAACGCTGCCCAGGCCATCTGAATGGCAAGAAACGGCCAGAACAGTTCCACGGTCTGCGTTCCAGCCACAATGCAAAGGACATAGGCGACTTCCTGTGTCAGGCGTGGCACGGGCGACTGCGTCAGCCTGATCAATTGCCAGGTTGACAGCAGAGCCAGGAACATGCCCGCCGTGTACATCCGTGCATTCTGGCTCCAGAAATAATGGAAGCCGTGCAGTGCAATCATCACTGCCATAAGCGCAGCGGCGGCAGGCCCGAAAATGCGACGGCTGATGGCAAAGGCCACAGGCACCGAGGCTGCCGCGAATATTACCGATGGAAACCGCAGCGCCCATTCCGAGGTGCCGGCTATGCTGGTCCAGCCGAACATCGCCAAGTACCACCCCATCGGATGTGGTTCGAAATGAAAATGCCACCAAAGGTTTTCGACAAAGCCTGTTCGCGGCGGAGGCTCGGAAATCCCGGGCCTCAGGTCAATGCCCGGGATATAGATTTCCGGGTGCGAAAGGCTTTTCAGATCCAGATCATAAAGCCGGACACCTGCGGCCACCAAAACGGCAAGGACAAGGATGACATACCAGACGAGATCCTCTCTGGTTTTTTCACCATAATTAGCGTTGGAGATCTTGGCCAATCACTCAGCCTCCGCAACGAAGATTGAAACAAATCGTCTCGAAAAAACGTTCATCAAACTAGAAAGTTAGCCTGATTTTGCTCTCATAAAGCCCTTCTGGCAAGGGAAAACAGGACCTTGCCAGCGCTTCGCCCTCTTTGCATCCAGTTGGGCACGCGGGGCCTTTTCCGGGGTCATAAGCCAGCCCTCTATCGATCTCCAGGGCCTTGCCATGGTTCATGCACCATAGGGTTGTGCTCTGTGTGCGTTCTCGCTTTCGCGGCGCAACTTCGAAGATCTGCTGCATGAGCGCGCGACATCTATGCGCCGCCAGACGGTGCGGTTAGGGTCGCCGGGGGCTGTCGGGGCGATACACCCCGCCAATCGGTCGGCTGGTTCGTTGGCCTTGCCGCTGTCGCAAATGCCCATACATGGATGCAGAACTGGCACTGTTCACAGGAGGAGAGTGTCGGGAGCTGGCCGTCAATTAACATTGCTGACGGTCAAATTCCCAAGAACGCCGGGCGTGGCTTCTGAAAATTCTACGGCCAAGGCAAGCCGACCGCCCTGCCAAAGCTGGTGCGCCGCAACAGCGGCACCATACAACCGGCTGCCCGCCTGTGGCCTGAACATTTGATGCGACGGCAACGCGTTCGCTTGCCTGAGCTAACGCAGATTGCGCCCGACCAAAAATCTCTAATTATCTGATTTTGTGCTGATTTATGGTGCTGTGAGAGAGGATTGAACTCTCGACCTCACCCTTACCAAGGGTGTGCTCTACCACTGAGCTACCACAGCAATCGTTTCGTGGGGCGCGTTTAGACGTAATTTTTCCCCCGTGCAAGGGCAATCTGGACCCTTTTTGCGATCCAGAGTAGGAAGGCCCCCATGGATAGAAAACCAACCAAATCCCCCGCCGGCAATTCACGCGATGAGCGGCTGAAAGCCGCGCTGCGGGCCAATCTCATGCGCCGCAAGGCGCAGGCGCGGGCCCGTGATGCCGATACCGATGGTGCCGGTGCAGGGGATGCGGATATGGACCACAAAGAACAAGAAAGCTGAGGCGGCAGATGGATGCGATTCTGGTCAGGGGCAATGGCCCGCTTAAAGGGGCAATTCCGATTGCAGGGGCGAAGAATGCCTGCCTGACGCTGATGCCCGCGACTTTGCTTAGCGATGAGCCGCTGACGCTGACCAATGCGCCGCGCTTGTCGGACATCAAGACCATGACCCAGCTTCTGCAGTCGCTGGGGGCCGAGGTGACGAGCCTGCAGGGCGGGCAGGTGCTGGCCATGTCCTCGCACGACCTGACTACATTGACGGCGGACTATGAGATCGTGCGCAAGATGCGCGCATCGAACCTTGTGCTTGGGCCGCTTCTTGCGCGGGCCGGGCGGGCCATTGTTTCGCTGCCCGGAGGCTGCGCCATCGGTGCGCGGCCGATGGACATCCATATCAGCGGCCTAGAGGCTTTGGGCGCGGTGATCGAACTGAAGGACGGTTATCTGCATGCCGACGCCCCGCGCGGGTTGAAGGGGGCGGTGATCGAACAAAGATTTGCCAGTGTTGGTGCCACCGAAAACATCGTGATGGCCGCAACGCTTGCCAAGGGCACCACGGTCCTGAAGAACGCCGCGCGCGAACCCGAGATCGTCGATCTGGTCAAATGCCTGCGCGCCATGGGCGCCCAGATCGAAGGCGAAGGCACTGGAACCATTACCATTGAGGGTGTCGACCGGCTGCATGGGGCCACCCATCAGGTGGTCAGCGACCGGATCGAACTGGGCACCTACATGATTGCGCCCGCCATCGCCGGCGGCGAGGTCGAACTTCTGGGCGGCCGCCGTGATCTGCTGCCCAGCTTTTGCGACAAGCTGGAAGCAGCGGGCGTGCATATCGAGGAAACCGCCAAGGGCCTCAGGGTGGCGCACGCGACCGGTCGGGTGCAGGCGGTCGATGTGAAGACCGAGGTGTTCCCCGGCTTCCCCACCGATCTTCAGGCGCAGATGATGGCGCTGCTGTGCACTGCGCACGGCACCTCGACGCTGGAGGAAACCATCTTCGAGAACCGCTTCATGCATGCGCCGGAACTGATGCGCATGGGCGCAAAGATCGATGTGCACGGCGGCCATGCGACGGTTACCGGGGTCGAGCGGCTGAAAGGTGCGCCGGTGATGGCCACCGACCTGCGCGCCTCGGTTTCGCTGATTCTGGCCGGGTTGGCTGCGGAAGGCGAAACGCTGGTGCGCCGCGTCTATCACCTCGACCGCGGTTACGAGCGGGTTGAGGAAAAGCTTTCGGCGGTGGGCGCCAGAATCGAACGGATCAAGGGCGAATGATGGCGGATGCACGGTTTGAAGACGGGGCGGAACGGGCACTGAGCCTCAAGGCGGAAACGCCAGAGGATCTGGCGGTGATCTCGGCGCTGGTGCAGGACGCGGTCCTGCCCATCGGCGAAATGCGCTGGGACGCCGGCGGCCGCACGCTAGCGTTATTCCTGAACCGCTTCCGCTGGGAGGACCGTGCGGCCGCCGACCGCGAAGGTCGCCCCTATGAACGCACCCGCGCCCTTCTGGTTCTGGGCAACGTCACCCATGTCGCCAGTCAGGGGATTGACCGCACCGACAAGGATCTGATCCTGTCGCTGCTGACCCTCGGGTGGGAGCCGGGCAGCGAAGGCACTGGCCGGCTGATCCTGACGCTGGCCGGCGACGGAGCGATCGCGGCTTCGGTCGAATGCCTTGATGTCACCCTGCGCGATGTGACACGGCCTTATCTTGCCCCCTCGGGCCACGCGCCACACCACCCGGAGTAAGGGGGCGCTGCCCCCGCCGCCCGGCTGCCCCAGGATATTTCGACCACAACGAAGGATCAGCCCTTCGTGGTGGTGGCAAATATCCCCGCCGGAGGCTTCCGCATTTACGGCAAGGCACACTCTTGAGGGTGGCCGCGCGGTTCCGTAAAGGGAAGGCCGAGTAGAAGGATCCGCCATGCCGCAGTTTCTGAACAGCACCGACGCAGGCTTTGATGCGGCTTTCACCCGGCTGTTGACCATGAAGCGCGAGGATGCGCCGGATGTGGATCGGGCCGTGGCGGCGATCATCGAAGATGTTCGGGCGCGCGGCGATCAGTCGGTGATAGAGCTGACCGCAAAGTTCGACCGGATGGAGCTGACCGCCGACCGGCTGGTATTTTCGCCCGCCGAGATAGATGCCGAATGCGCCAAGGTCGGACCCGAGGATCGGGCGGCGCTGGAACTGGCGGCGGACCGCATACGCGCTTACCACAGCCGACAGATGCCCGAAGATCAAAGCTGGACCGACGCGCTGGGGGCAACGCTGGGCTGGCGCTGGGGGCCGGTCGGTGCGGCGGGGCTTTATGTGCCGGGGGGGCTTGCCTCTTATCCGTCTTCGGTTCTGATGAATGCGATTCCGGCCAAGGTGGCCGGGGTGCAGCGGCTGGTCGTGTGCTGCCCGACGCCGGGGGGCGTGGTCAATCCGCTGGTGCTTTTTGCGGCGCGGTTGGCGGGAGTGGATCAGGTTTACCGGATCGGTGGCGCGCAGGCGATTGCCGCACTGGCCTATGGCACCGAAACCATTCAACCCGTCGACAAGATCACCGGGCCGGGCAATGCCTATGTCGCCGCCGCCAAGCGCCGGGTCTTTGGCCGGGTCGGCATCGACATGATCGCCGGGCCATCAGAGATTCTGGTGATTGCCGACCGCGCCAATGACCCGGACTGGATCGCCCTTGACCTGCTTAGTCAGGCCGAACATGACGAAAGCGCCCAGTCGATCCTGATCACCGACGATGCGGCTTTTGGCGCGTCGGTTGCCGTCGCCGTCGACAAGCGGCTTGAAACGCTGGAACGCCGCGCCATCGCCGGGGCAAGCTGGCGTGACTATGGCGCGATCATCACCGTGCGCGATCTGTCCGAGGCGGCGGATCTGTCGAACCGCGTCGCCCCCGAACATCTTGAACTTTGCGTGGCCGACCCCGAGGGGCTGGCCAGCCGCATCACCCATGCCGGAGCAATCTTTCTGGGGGCCTATACCCCGGAAGCCATTGGCGACTATGTCGGCGGGCCGAACCATGTTCTGCCCACCGCCCGTTCGGCACGCTTTTCCAGCGGTCTTTCGGTGGTGGACTTCCTCAAGCGCACCACCATCACCAGGATGACCCCCGAGGCGCTGGCGGCCATCGGCCCTGCCGCAGCCCGTCTGGCGCGGTGCGAAAGCCTTGAGGCGCACGGCCTGTCGGTTCTTGCACGGCTTTCGCGGTTGAACGGTGCTTGACGGATCGCAGATTTCCCGCTTTTGAAGGGCAAACCATGGAATTTCGCCTTACGCCTCTCTGGCCCCGGCGAGGAGAGGCCTGAGATGACCCGCATCTGTCATATCGAGATCGACGATACCGGCTTGCCGCCACCAACGGCAGAGATCGAACAGGAACGCAAGGTCGCGATCTTTGACCTTTTGGAAGACAACAGCTTTGCCTTGCCGGAAAAGAACGGCATCGTCCCGCAAGGCCCGTTCCGCCTGGCCCTGTCGATCCGCGAAGGGCGGCTGGTGTTCGATCTTGGGGCCGAAGACGGGCAAAAGGTCGCCGAATTCCATCTGTCGCTTGGGCCCTTCCGGCAGGTGGTGAAGGATTACTTCCAGATCTGCAAAAGCTATTTCGACGCGGTCAAACGCCTGCCCCCCGCCCAGATCGAGGCGATCGACATGGCGCGGCGCGGCATCCACAACGAAGGTGCGCGGGTCTTGCAAGAGCGGCTTGAAGGCAAGGCGGCGCTGGACATCGACACATCGCGCCGCCTGTTCACCCTTATCTGCGTTCTGCATTTCGGAGGCTGATTTGGGAGAGGGGAGGCTTCCAAGTTCGGTGCTGTTTTGCTGCGATCACAACGCAGTCCGTTCGCCCATGGCCGAGGGGATGATGAAGAAATTCTACGGTCGGCGGGCGTATGTGCAGTCGGCGGGCGTGAAGAACGATATGGAAATTGACGGTTTTTCGATTGCCGTCTGTCATGAGATTGGCGTCGAACTGTCGCGTCACCGGTCGCGGTCCTTTGACGAGATGAAGGATTGGGGCGACGATCTTTCTGGGTTTGATCTGGTGGTGGCCCTGTCGCCAGCCAGCCAGCGTCAGGCGCTGGAATTCACCCGGTTTTTTCATCTGGACGTGGAATACTGGCCGATCCTTGATCCGACCGGCATTGGCGAGACGCGCGAAGCGAAACTTGCGGCCTATCGTCAGGCAAGGGATCAGATCAAGGCGCGAATGATCGAGCGGTTCGGAGAGCCGACCGAAGACGATCAGGTGAAATAGAAAAAACCGCCGCATCCCTTCAGTCGACCCCTGTTTGCCCGGGGCTGCCTTGAGCAATCGTTTGACAGGTCGGTCTGCGAGGTTCAGCCTTTCAGGATCAGTTTCCTGACAGAAGGCCAGCAGCCATGACCCTTGACCCCGCGCGGATCCGAACCATCGCCGCAGCCTACAAGGACGCATGGAACTCTGGCCTGCCTGCGCGGGTTGCCAATTGCTATGCCGAGGCGGGCGGCATCACCATCAATCGCGGCATCCCTTGGCAAGGACGTGCGAAGGTAGCCGAGATGGCTGCTGGCTTTTATGCTGATGTTGATGACATGACGGTCTTGCTTGACGAGTTGCGCATCGCGGGCAATCACGTCGCCTTTATCTGGACCTTTACCGGCCGCCATGCGGGCACCGGCAATGCCCTGAACGTCAAGGGTTGGGAAGAATGGGATCTGGATGCTGACGGAAAGATCGCCGTTTCGCTTGGATGGTATGATGTGGCCGACTATGCGCGGCAGGTGGCCGGAGCCTAGTCTGGTTCGGGGCAGGGCCAGGCAAGGGATCTGCCGCTGCGCCAACTGGTCAAGATAATCTGGGGCGCGCGCGCGCAGCATCGCCCCGTTCAGCATGGCGTTCGCCATCAAGATCACAGGTTGCCATCCGATCCCTGCCTGTGCGCGCGACCGATCCGGTGGGCGCTGAATGGCGTGTGATTTGCCAGTGTGCGGAGCCCGCAAAGCCATACGTTATCCATACGTTTGCCATACGTGGCCCAAACCGGGGATTTGCCTGTCGTAAACGGCGTCAATCCGGTCTCGCACGGTCTTGGACACTGACAATCGGGTAAGCTAGAAGGGGGCGAATTGTTTGGCAGAGGCAGCGATGAGCGAAGCGACGATCAAGGCCTATTACGAGGCGTTCAACCGCGGTGACCTGGACGGGATGCTGGCCACGTTGCATGCGGACTTCGCCCATCATGTGAACGAAGGCGCCGTGCGGCTTGGGCGCGAGGCTTTTGCCGATTTCTGCCGTCACATGAGCGAGACATACGCAGAGCAACTTACAGATATGGTTGTATTTTCGTCCGATGACGGCACCCGTGCCGCAGCCGAATTCGTGGTCAACGGCACCTACCTGAAAACCGATCCCGGCCTGCCGGAGGCGCGGGGGCAGAAATATGTGCTGGATGCCGGCGGGTTCTTTACCCTGAAGGACGGCAAGATCACCCGGGTGACCACCTACTACAACCTTCAGGACTGGATCCGGCAAGTATCATGAGCGTCGAAGTCCATGTTCTGACCAAGGAAGGTTTCGCGGCGGCACTGGATGACGTGGCACGGCTGCGGATCACGGTTTTTCGTGATTGGCCATACCTTTACGACGGAGACCTCGAGTACGAGCGCAAGTATCTGGCGGCCTATCTGGACAGCCCGGATGCGATGGTGGCAGGTGCCTTCGATGGCGCGCGGCTGGTTGGCTGTTCAACGGCGGCGCCGATGGAGGATCACGCCGAAGAACTGGGCGCACCGCTTGTCGCCTTGGGCTATGATCTGACGCAAGTCTATTATTGCGCGGAATCGGTGCTTTTGCCGGACTATCGCGGGCGGGGCATCGGTCACGCCTTTTTCGATGCGCGCGAGGCCAGAGCGCGGGCGCTGGGGCGCAAATACATGGCCTTCTGTTCGGTCAAACGCCCGGACGACCACCCGCTGCGACCCGCCACCTTTCGCACCAACGACGCTTTTTGGCACGGTCGCGGTTACGCGCCACTGCCCGGCGTCATGGCGGAATTTTCCTGGCGCGACATCGGGATGACGGCAGAGACCCGCAAGCCCTTGCAGGTCTGGTTTCGGGAACTGTGAAGGGCGAGGGGCTGCCTGCCCCTCACGCTCCTTGGGGATATTTGTGCTACAAGGAAAGCTGGACCATGAAGATTGCTGCCGCCGCCTATCCGCTGAGTTTCCTTGAGGACTTCTCTGCCTATGAGGCGAAGCTGACCGCCTGGGTGTCCGAGGCGGCGGGGCGGGGTGCGGGTCTTCTGGTGTTTCCCGAGTATGGGGCGATGGAACTGGCTGCGCTGGGCGGTGCTGCGGTGGCAGCCGATCTGGAGGCTTCGTTGCACGAAGTGGCGCGGCATCGCCGGGCGGCGGATGCGCTGCATCTTCGGTTGGCGGCGGCGCATGGGCTTTTGATCCTTGGTGCGTCGGGGCCGGTGTTTGATACCGCCCTCCACCCGGACCGGCCGGTGAACCGCGCGACGCTATATGGACCAGAAGGAATTCTGGGTCATCAGGACAAGGCGATCATGACCCGCTTCGAGCGTGAGGACTGGAACGTGGTGGGCGGCGAAAGTCTGACGGTTTTTGCGACCCGTTGGGGCAAGATCGGGGTATCTATCTGTTACGACGGTGAATTTCCGCTGCTGGCGCGTTCGTTGGCCGAGGCGGGGTGTGAAATTCTTCTGGTGCCTTCTGCCACCGAAACGCTGGCGGGCTTTACCCGTGTGCGTGTGGGGGCGATGGCACGCGCACTGGAAAACCAGATGATTTCCGTGCAGGCGCCGGTGGTGGGCCTTGCCCCCTGGTGCGCCGGGATGGAGGAAAACACCGGCCGCGCCGCGATCTATGGTCCGCCGGACCGGGGCTTTCCGCCCGAAGGGATCCTTGCAGAAGGGGGCCTTGGCCAGTCCGGTTGGGTCTATGCCGATATTGATCTTGAGGCGGTGCGCGATGTGCGCCGCGATGGCGGGGTGTTGAACCTGACCCATTGGCCCGAACAGTTGGGGCCTGCGGGTAACCTGATCGTCGGCGGCCGCCCCCGATGATGCGCCTAAAACAATGCGCTTGAAAATCCGGGTAAGGCAGCGCATTTAGGGCGCGCCCGCAAAATGGGGCGGGTGAATGTGAAGGAGTGACCATGGCCAAGGAAGACGAGCTCGAATTTCCAGGTGTCGTGCGCGAACTTCTGCCCAATGCGACATTCAAGGTCGAGCTTGAGAACGGCCATGAGATCATCGCAACGATGGCAGGAAAGATGCGCAAGAACCGGATCCGCGTTTTGGCGGGCGACAAGGTTCAAGTGACGATGACGCCCTATGATCTGAGCAAGGGGCGGATCAATTACCGATTCAAATAAGATGGCGAAGCTGATCCTCGGCTCGGCCAGCCCGCGCCGGAGGGAGCTTTTGGCACAGTTGGGGCTGGCACCCGACGACGTGCGCGCGCCCGATATCGATGAGACACCCGCGAAGGGTGAAAGCCCGCGCGCCTATGTGGCGCGGATGGCGCGGGAAAAGGCTTTTGCGGTTCCGTTGGCCGAGGATGAAGTGATCTTGTCGGCGGATACGACCGTGGCCGTGGGGCGCCGGATCCTTGGCAAGCCTGCCGACGCGGGCGAGGCTGCGGAATTCCTTATGGCCTTGTCTGGCCGCCGCCATCATGTGCTGACGGCCGTGGCTGTGCGGCGCGGTGAGCGGCTGTGGGAACGGCTTGTGGATACGGAAGTGAAGGTCAAGGCGCTGTCGAACGCTGAGGTGAATGCCTATCTTGCGTCTGGCGAATGGCACGGCAAGGCCGGGGGCTATGCGATTCAAGGCAGGTTCGGGGCGATGATCCCCTGGCTAAAGGGATCGTTCACCGGGGTTGTGGGGTTGCCGGTGGCGGAAACCGCGCATCTGCTGGTGGCGGCAGGGATTGACCTGCATGGCGCGTGGGGGCAGGCATGAAGGGCCGGGTTGTGGTTCTGGGCACCTATCGTGGCCGCGAGGCTGCGGCATTGATGGTTGACGGGCGGCTGGAGGATCTGCTGATCGCACCGGCGGACGATGCGGGTTTTGCGCCGGGCGCAATCCTGCGCGGCACGGTTGATCGGCAGATGAAGGGGCAGGGCGGGGTCTTCTTGCGCATGCCGGACGGGGCGAAGGGCTTCTTGCGCGAAACCGGGGGGCTTGCGCCGGGGCAATCGCTGCTTGTGCAGGTTTCGGGGCGGGCCGAGGCGGGCAAGGCCTTGCCGCTGACCACGCGGGTTCTGTTCAAATCGCGCTATGCGATTGTGACGCCGCTGGCGCCGGGTCTGAACATTTCCCGCCGCATAAAGGACAGTGAAATTCGTTCCGGGCTGGAAGCACTGGCCGCTGGCGCGATGGACGGCTGCGCTTATGGGCTGATCCTGCGGTCGGCCTGCGAGGGCGCCGAGGATGAGGACATACAGGCCGACATCGCGACGATGCGCGAGTTGGCCGAAGCGGTGATGGCCGATGACAGCGGCGCGCCGGAGCTGTTGCTGGATACGGTCGGCCCGCACGAAGAAGCCTGGCGCGACTGGTCCGATCCCGTCCCCGACGAAGTGGCCGAGGGCGATCATGCCTTTGCCGATCACGGGGTCGAAGAGGCGATTGATGCGCTGTTGCGCCCCGATGTGCCGTTGCCGGGTGGTGGCCATATGGTCATCGAACCCACCCGCGCCTTTGTCGCAGTGGATGTGAACACCGGATCCGATACCAGCCCTGCCGCCAGCCTGAAGGCCAATATCGCGGCTGCCCGTGATCTGGCCCGGCAATTCCGGCTGCGGGGCCTGGGCGGGCAGGTGATCGTCGATTTTGCGCCGATGCCTAAGAAGGATCGCGCGGTCCTGGAACAACAGCTGCGGTCAGCTTTCAAGGGCGAATCCGCCGAGACCAGCCTGGCCGGCTGGACGCCGCTTGGCAATTTCGAGCTTCAGCGCAAGCGTGACCGGATTGCCTTGGCAGACCTGTTGCGGGGGGCGCAATGAGTTGCCCGATCTGCCAGAAGGCAAGTGATCAGAAATACCGGCCCTTCTGTTCGCGCCGTTGTGCCGATGTAGACCTTGGGCGCTGGCTGAACGGATCCTATGCGATCCCTGCTGAAGAGGCTGGCCCCGATGATATGCCGCCACCCACAGAACGCCCGAACTGAAGTGCCGCGCGCATTCTTCAGACAGGGGGCGGTTTTGCCCTGTTGCATTGGATATTTGGCCAGAATGAAGGGGCGGGCCGTTGACGCGGCACGGGCGGGCTTGTAGCTGACCGGCATGGCACGCGCACCCCTTCTCCAGCTTTATTCCATCTCGCTGACGTTCGGCGGTAATCCGGTTTTTGACGGGCTAGATCTTGCGGTCCAGCCCGGTGACCGGGTGGCACTTGTCGGCCGAAACGGGTCGGGAAAATCCACGCTGATGAAGGTGATGGCCGGGTTGGTCGAGGCCGACGCAGGCACGCGGGTGGTGCCGCCGGGTGTCACTGTCGGTTATATGGAACAAGAGCCCGATCTGTCTGGCTTTGACACGCTTGGCGAATTTGCGGCATCTGCCTTGCCGATTGGCGAAGAATACAAGGTTGCCATGGCTGCCGAAGGGTTGAAGTTCAACCCGGACATGCCGGTTGCGTCGGCATCGGGCGGTGAACGGCGCCGCGCCGCCCTGGCCAAATTGCTGGCCGAAGCGCCCGAACTGATGCTGCTGGACGAGCCGACCAACCATCTGGACATCGAAGCAATCGGTTGGCTTGAACAAGAGTTGTCCGAAACCCGCGCGGCCTTCGTCATCATCTCGCACGACCGCGCCTTTCTGCGCAGGCTGACGCGCGCCACCCTGTGGATCGACCGCGGTGAGGTGCGCCGCAACGAGCGCGGGTTCGAAGCGTTCGAAGACTGGCGCGAAGCCACCTGGGCCGAAGAGGACAGCAGCCGCCACAAGCTGGAACGCAAGATCAAGGCCGAGGCGAAATGGGCGGTTGAAGGCATATCGGCGCGGCGCAAGCGCAATATGGGCCGGGTGCGGGCGCTGGCCGATCTGCGGGCTGAACGCGCCGGGATGATCCGCCGTCAGGGCGCAGCCGATCTTGCGCTCGACTCGGGGCAAACGTCAGGCAAGCTGGTGATCGAGGCAAAGGGCATCACCAAATCCTTCGGTGACCGGGTGATTCTGCTTCCGTTCGACCTGAAGGTCCTGCGCGGCGACCGCATCGCCTTTGTTGGTCCCAACGGGGTGGGAAAGACCACCCTGTTGAAAATGCTGACCGGAGAGATAGCCCCGGATGCGGGCAGCGTTCGTCTTGGCACCAATCTGGAAATTGCTGTTTTCGATCAGGCGCGGGCCACGCTTGATTTTTCGATGACGCTTTGGGACGGGATGGTGAATGATCCTGACATGGCAGTTTCGGGCCGGTCGGATCAGGTGATGGTGCGCGGCACGCCCAAACATGTGGTGGCCTACCTGAAGGATTTCCTCTTTGACGAGGCGCAGGCGCGCGCGCCGATCGGGTCACTGTCGGGGGGCGAACGCGCGAGGCTGCTTTTGGCGCGGATCATGGCCAAACCGTCGAACCTGCTGATCCTTGATGAACCCACAAACGATCTGGACGTCGAGACGCTTGATCTGTTGCAGGACATTCTGGGCGAATATGACGGGACTGTGCTTCTGGTCAGCCACGACCGGGATTTCATTGACCGGGTAGCCACGACCACGATTGCACTGGAAGGCGACGGCAGCGCCACGGCCTATGCGGGCGGCTGGAGCGACTATCAGGCGCAAAGGGCCGCGCGCTTGGCCCCGGAGGCCACTGCAAAAGCCCCTGCCAGAACCGCGTCCACGGGATCCTCCGCCCAAAACCGCCAGACCGGCCCCGGCTTGACCTTCACCGAAAAGCACCGGCTGGAAACCCTGCCCGCAGTCATGGAAAAGCTGGAAGCCGAGATCGGCAAGTTGACGGATTTCCTGTCCGATCCGGATCTTTTTGTAAAATCGCCCGACAAGTTCCGCCGCGCGTCCGAGGGGCTTGCAGAGCGGCAGGTCGCCCTTGCGTCGGCCGAAGAGGAATGGCTGAGGCTCGCTGACCGAACCGAAAGTTAG
>CANJQT010000082.1 GCA_947476475.1 Paracoccaceae bacterium
GATCCACGTTCGAGCAGGGATTCGCTGCGCGTCAACTCCACCAGCGCGTTTTCGAGTTCCGAACGCGCGGCGGCCAGTCGGGCGTCGGCGGCTAAAAGTTGTAGGTCAAGCTTCTCGTCGACAATCTTCGCGATGACTTGTCCCGCCTCGACCACGTCGCCCTCTGTCACCTCAAGCGCTGCAATCGTCCCGCCGATCCGACTGCGGGCAGGCACGACAAAACGGCTCTCGACCCGGCCGAAAAGCGCCTTGGTTTCGGCTACCTCAACAGGCTGAAGTATAAGCTCCCCGGCAAGTGCCGGGCCGACTGCTATAAGCAGGCCCAGCAAGGACAGCAGGGCGCGGCGCGGGGTGGCAGGCATGGTCATCTCTCCGATTATGCCGTGTCGCGCAGGCCAAGCTTGCGAAAAATTGTAGCCGCCGGGCAGAATCCGGTAAAGGCCGACTGCAACAGGTTCGCCCCGACAAATGCAGTCAGCACGAGGAAGTAGGGCGAAACATACCACGCGAGGGCCAGCGACAGCAGGACCATAAATCCCGCAAAGGCGGTTACGGCTTGGTTGACGGTCATGATACTTCTCCTGGTTCACGATGGGTTGATTTCAGCTTATCAATGCCAAGCGCCTGAAGCGCTAGGCGCTCGTAGAAAGGTTCGGACTTGCCCATGCGTATCTTGCGCAAGAAGTATTTTTCAAAGCCGACCTTGGCATAATGGACCCACTTGCCCTGCGCCGACCAATTGACATTGCGCGGAGGAATTTGTGGTTGCGCCACGAAGGCCACGCCCTCGTCGCCAAAATCCGCAAGGCATACGGCGTTCCAGGTTGCGACCTCTGCGGGTTCCTGGCCTTTTAAAAGGCTTGCAATATTCATGGCGGTAGCTGTGACCATGCTTTCAATCATGAATCCGGTCTTTGGAACACCAACCGGCACGGGCGTCGGGCCGATCGGAGGGATCGCGACGCCGACTCCAACGGCGAAAATATTTCGGAAAGTCGGGTTGCGCTGATACTTGTCGACAAGGATGAAGCCACGCGGGTTGGTCAGACCTTCGACCCCGCGCACTGCCGGAACACCGCGGAATGCAGGCAGCATCATCGAAAAGGCGAAGGGCAGAGCGTGCATTTTCTTGCTGGTGCCATCATCGTTCACCTCTTCGACATGCATCATCCCGGGATCGACCGAGGCGACTTTGGCATTGGTGATCCACTTGATGTGATGTTGGCGCATCTGGCTTTCGAGCAACCCCTTGGTATCCCCGACCCCGTCAAGGCCAAGGTGACCGATGTAGGGTTCCGACGTAACGAAGGTCATCGGCACCTGATCGCGCACCCGTGCCTTGCGCAACGCCGTTTCAAGGATGAACAGGAACTCATAGGCAGGGCCAAAACAACTGGCCCCCTGAACAGCGCCGATAATTACCGGCCCAGGTTTGGCGACCAGCGCCCTGAAAGCCTGTTCAGCCTTAATCGCGTGGTCGATATGACAGATCGACTGTGTATGCCCGTCCGGACCAAGGCCCGCGATTTCGTCAAAGGCAAGGTCGGGACCGGTCGCCACCACAAGGTAGTCGTAGCCGACGTTCTGCCCGTCGGTCAGTTCAACGCGGCTCTCGGCCGGATGAACTCGCGCGGCGCCCTGCGTCATCAAGGTAATCCCGCGCCGCTCCATGATTTCGACAAGGTCGACTTCGACTTCGCCTTTGGTGCGCCAGCCAACCGCAACCCATGGATTCGACGGCACAAAACTGTAGCTATTTCCCTTGGTGATCACCGTAAGCCGGTCATCCCGCCCCAGTTGGTCCTTCATTTCATAGGCCATGATGACACCACCAAGACCTGCACCCAAGACAACCACATGTGCCATTGTCATCTCCCTGATCGTGACGTGGATATCACCGAAGCTGCTCATTTACCTTATACATTCATAAAGGGTAATATTCAAATATATAATTTCATGCGCCCAAATCCGCCCCAGACCTCAAGTGGCAAATCCTCGCGCCCATCGCTCCCACCAGTCTTTGATATGCATCAAGGCCCACTGAAGCGGAAGAAGCCCGGCAATCAGTCGGTAAAGCCACTCTGGACGCCCGAACCATTGCTGCAATTGCGTGCGCAATAGGACAGTCTAAGACCTGCTCCTTGCGCCGCGAAGGCAGCAGAATGTCTTTGTGATTTGGCCTCAGACCACAAATTGCTTGCTTGCCCGTACAGGGATTCCGATGGAGGTTCGGCAAGGTCAAACACACCGGATTCTGCCGCCGCTGCTGCAGGGAAAGAACAGCTTCATGCCTAAGATTACCTCTCTAGAAACCTTCTCGGACGAATTTGTCTGCTTCGTGAAAGTGACCGTCGAGGGGGGCGCCTTCGGCTGGGGGCAGACTTCTACCTACAATGCCGACATCACCGCGCAGGTTTTCCACCGGCAGGTTGCGCCTTGGGCGCTGGGTGCCGAATGCACCGATATTATGGGCCTGATTCAGAATATCGAGCGGCGCGAGCATAAATACCCGGGCAGCTATCGGTGCCGCGCTATCGCAGGCCTTGATACCGCGATTTGGGATTTGCAGGGGCGACAGGCGGGAAAACCTGTCGTTGAATTGTTGGGCGGACGCCCTGGGGCACTGCGCGCCTACGCCAGTTCGATGAAGCGCGATATCTCTCCCGAGTCCGAGGCAGAGCGTATGTTGCGCCTATGCGCCGAAAAGGGTTTCGACGCGGTCAAGTGGCGCGTCGGTGCAGAATGTGGCGAGGACAGGGACGAATGGCCGGGAAGAACCGAGGCCATCATCCCATACATGTCAAAGGCGCTTGGCGACGGCGTCGAAAAGCTGGTTGATGCCAATTCCGGGTTTTCAGTCCGTCGTGCAATTGAAGTCGGCAAGATCCTGCAAGACCACGGTGTCGGTCACTTTGAAGAGCCGGTGCCTTATTGGGATCTGGAGGCCACTCGGGCTGTGACAGAGGCACTGGAAATCGACGTAACCGGGGGCGAACAGGATTGGGACTTGTCCACCTGGCAGCGGATGATCGCTATGCGCGCAGTGGATGTTGTGCAGCCCGACGTGATGTATATGGGGGGCATTGCACGTACGCTGGTGGTCGCCGACATGGCTGCCAAGTCCGGTTTGCCATGCACTCCCCACAGCGCCAACCTGTCTCTGGTCACGATGTGTTCGATGCACCTGCTGGGTGCTATTCCAAACGCCGGAAAATATCTTGAACTGTCGATCGAGGGCGAGGACTACTACCCTTGGCAGCGCGATCTGTTTCTTGGCGACCCGTTTGCGGTCAAGGATGGCGCCGTCACAATTCCGGATGCGCCAGGGTGGGGCGTCGAAATCAACCCCGCTTGGCTGGAGCACGCTGCCTATGCAGTAAGCGCCGCCGACAATTGGCGGCCAAGCGCCTATGCAAGCCTCTATCATTCATCAGTCGGCACATGACGGGTACGGAAGCATTTTGTAAGGTGGAAGCATGGACGTGAATGGGCAGGCGGCCTTGGTGACTGGCGGCGCGTCCGGCCTTGGGCTGGCGACAGCGCGGGCGTTGGTCTGTGCCGGTGCACGAGTTACCCTGTTGGATCGGGACGCAGCTTTGGTCAATGCCGCAGCCGATCAAATCGGTGCATTTGGTGTCAGTTGTGACGTGACCGACGAAGCCGCAGTCGTGGCCGCACTTGAACGGGCAGAAGCAGCCCATGGTGTTGCCCGGCTGTTGGTGAATTGCGCCGGAATTCCGGGGGGAATGCGCTTGGTCGGGCGTGATGGCCCTGTGGACATGGCGCGCTTTGCCCAGGTTATCAACGTAAACTTGATCGGCACCGTCTCACTCATGACCAAGGCAGCGGCACGGATGATGGCGGCCGAACCACAAGGCCCCGACGATGAACGCGGCCTGATCATCAACACGGCATCAATCACGGCCTACGAAGGACAAATCGGGCAGGGTGCATATGTCGCTTCGAAAGGAGCCATAGTTGCACTGACGCTGCAGGCCGCGCGCGAATTCGCAAGCAAGGGAGTTCGGGTCATGGCCATTGCACCTGGCCTGTTTCAGACGCCGATGGCGCAGGATGTTCCCCCAGAGGTAATAGACGCAATTGTTTCGGATGCGATCTTTCCTCGGCGCTTCGGCAACCCCGAAGACTTCGCGGATCTGGTTTTGTCCATTTGCCGCAACCCGATGCTGAACGGCGAAGTAATCCGGCTGGATGCCGGCGTCAGGCTGCGCGCGCGCTAGGGCATAGGGCCGGCATGAACCTCGGCCAACAGCCAGTCGCGGAAGAGTTGTGCATCAGGGTGCCCCATGCCGCCATCTGGTGTCAAAAGATAGAAACTCTCAAGGGACGGCACAGCCAGATCGAAAGGCCGGACCAGCCTGCCGCTATCTAGCTCCTTAAGTGCCATCGACCGTCGCCCAAGCGCAACACCGCCACCGTTTGCCGCGACTTCGAAGGCCATCAGCGACGTATCAAAATGCGCCCCCGATCCCGCATTCACTTTTGTCGCCCCTGCAGCCTTCAACCATGTTGCCCAACCTTCCTGATAGCCAAGCACATGCAATAGACGCTGGTCGGCAAGGTCATCCGGCTGCTTAAGCCGTGCAGCCAACTCTGGTAGGCACAAGGGCTCCATGACTTCCCAGCTGACCTGATCGGTGCTGAAGCCAGCCCACTTGCCCATGCCGTAACGGATATCCAGATCGTAGCGTTCGGCCTCGACTTCCTCTGACCAGACGGACGACACGATGCGAACCGGCACTTTTGGAAAGCGATCCATGAAGTCAGGCAAACGTGCGGCGATCCAGTTGACGGCGAAGCCTACCGGTGCGCGCAAGGTCAGCATTTCCGCTCGCCGGTTGCCAAACACCTCCTGCGTTCCGGCCCCAAGCCGGTCAAATGCATCCTGAACCTTGGGTAGGTAGGCCGCACCGATCTTGGTCAGGATCAGACTGCGGGGTTTGCGTTCGAACAGCGTCTCGCGAAGGTAATGTTCAAGAAGCTTGACCTGTTTTGAGATTGCCGCCTGCGTCAGGTTCAGCTCTTCCGCCGCCTGTGTGAAACTGAGATGCCGTGCTGCCGCCTCAAAGGCGCGCAGCCAGGACAATGGGGGAAGACGCTGGGCCATCGTGAAGACCTCTCGAAGGGAATGAAGCAGATCAATAGTGCATGAAGGCGACGCCCGTGTTCCAAAAACGACGTATGGGCCGTTGAAGACGCCTATAAGCCCACGTTTTAGTTATGTGCGAGTTGACCATTGGAGCATTATGTTCGGATGAAACGCGACGGAGGCAGTGATGACCCAAGCTTATACTTATCCGCTCTTGATCGGGCAGTTGCTGCGCTCAGCGCTGCAGACCTCGGCACAGCAGCGCATCACTTATGCAGACCAGATCGATTTGACTTATGCTGATTTGGAAAAGCGGGTCAAACGCCTCGGTTCGGTTTTGTCAGGGCTTGGCCTTGGCAAAGACGCTGTTGTGGCGGTCATGGATTGGGACAGTAACCGTTATCTTGAGTGTTTTTTTTCCGTGCCGATGGTCGGCGCAACGCTGCACACTGTGAACGTCCGCCTGTCACCAGAGCAGATCCTTTACACCATCAATCATGCCGAGGATGACGCTATCCTTGTGCACGAAGACTTTGTGCCGGTTCTGCTGCCCCTGTTGCCGCGGATCACCCGTAAAGTGCATCTCATCCTGTTGACTGACCGCGCCGACGCAGTCGTGCCCACAGGGTTTTCAGGTGAATACGAGGCGCTACTTGCAGCGGCGGATCCAGATTTTGCCTTTTCCGAATTTGACGAAAACACCCGCGCGACGCTGTTTTACACCACCGGCACAACGGGTGATCCAAAAGGGGTTTGCTATAGTCATCGGCAACTGGTGCTCCACACCATGGGTCAATTGGTGGCACTTGGTCCAATACCGGGAAATGGCGGGGTTCATCGCAACGATGTTTATATGCCGATCACTCCGCTTTTTCATGTGCATGGCTGGGGCTTTCCTTATGCCGCAACGCTTCTGGGGCTGCATCAGGTCTATCCAGGACGCTATGAGCCAACCAGACTGCTGGCGCTGATTGAAAAGCATGGCGTCACCTTCTCGCATTGTGTGCCGACGATCCTGGCTATGCTGCTGCAAGCACCGGAATCAGC
The DNA here is from genome assembly GCA_947476475.1 of Paracoccaceae bacterium. Lineage (GTDB taxonomy): Bacteria > Pseudomonadota > Alphaproteobacteria > Rhodobacterales > Rhodobacteraceae > TMP-24. The sequence goes on from CANJQT010000082.1 coordinate 6,158, forward strand.
TTCGGTGGATCTTTCGCGCTGGAAGGTGATCATCGGCGGCGCGGCTTTGCCGGAAGGGTTGGCGCGGGCGGCGATGGCGCGTGGGATTGATGTGCATGCGGCCTATGGCATGTCGGAAACCTGCCCCTTTCTTACCTTGGCCGACATGGTGGCCTCGCAAGCGACCGCCGACACCGCCCTAATCCGCACGGCGACGGGAAAGCCTATCCCGATGGTGCAGCTGCGTATCGTCGATCCAGAGATGCGCGATGTCGCCAAGGACGGGATCAGTTCGGGAGAGGTGGTGGCACGTGCGCCCTGGCTGACACAGGGCTATCTGAAAAACACGTCCGGAACCAAGGATTTGTGGGGCGGTGGGTGGCTGCATACCGGCGATGTCGGTGTGATGACGCCCGACGGAACGCTTCGCATCACCGACCGGCTCAAGGATGTCATCAAGTCTGGTGGCGAATGGATTTCCTCGCTTGCACTCGAGAACATCGTATCCACAGTGAATGGCGTCCTGGAGGTGGCGGCCGTTGGCGTGCCTGACCCACGCTGGGGGGAACGCCCTGTTCTAGTGCTGGCGCTGGGGGCGGTAGATGTGAAGGACGCCAAAGCCGAAGTGTCTGCGGCCGTAGATGCAGCTATCGGGGGGGGCGCACTTTCAAAATGGGCAGCACCGAATCGAATCTATATCGTAAAGGCATTGCCAAAAACCAGTGTCGGAAAAATCGACAAGAAGCTTATCCGATCGATGATAGAAGACGGATCACTGTCTGAATGATATCAATATATTGAAAGGGATTCTTTGCCGGCTGCCTTAACTCGTGTTACGTTTTGGCCTCGGGAATGTCGGAACGCATAAGGGCGGGGGCAGTCTTGCTGAGCGAGCTATTCCCGGCGACGTGCCTCAGTCCTGAATTTCGTTGTTTGCCCTGCTCGATGCAGACCTTCATAGCTTGATGAAAGCTCATAAACTGGCAGTCTGTGCGGCGTGGTCCGCGCATGTTGTTCGTCTCTCAACAAAGGACAGTCCCTTGTTTGGCATTACACCTTCGGCGCGGTTGCGTCCTTCGCCCTACTTCGAAGCCACGCTGGCGGAAGGCGTCTGCGCCTTCACCACCTACAACCACATGCTCATGCCGACATCCTATGGGAAACCTGAAGAAGAATACTGGCGCATCATCAATGGTGTCAGCCAATGGGACGTGGCCTGCGAGCGACAAGTTCAGTTGCGCGGCCCGGATGCGGGCAAGCTGGCGCAGATTCTGGCGCCGCGCGACCTGTCAAAATGCGCGGTTGGTCAGGGCAAGTATGTGCCCCTGTGCAACCACGATGGCATCCTGATCAATGACCCGATTCTGTTGAAGCTGGCCGATGACCTGTATTGGCTGTCCATTGCGGATTCGAACATCTGGTTCTGGGCGCGTGCTATCGCAGCAGAACGCGGCCTGAACGTAGAGGTAAGCGAACCTGACGTTTCACCTATGGCCCTGCAAGGGCCGAAGGCCGTAGAGGTCGTTGCTCATGTGTGCGGCGATTGGGTGCGGGACCTCAAGTATTTTTGGTTCCGCGAAACCTTGATTGAGGGGATCCCCGTCGTCGTGGCGCGCTCGGGTTGGTCCAAGCAAGGTGGCTACGAAATCTATCTGCGGGACGGGTCGCAAGGTGCGCGGTTGTGGGCAATTTTCAAGGAAGCCGGGCATGCCTGGGGCATCGGCCCTGGCAACCCGAACTGGTGCGAACGGGTGGAAAGCGGCCTGATCTCCTATGGCGGCGACAGTGACGAAACCACGAATCCTTTCGAACTTCGGATGGGCAAGTATATCGACCTGCATGTTCCCGATGACACGATCGGCATTCACGCACTTCGGCGCATCGCGGCAGAGGGGCCAAAGCGCCACTCGCTCGGGGTGGTTCTGGATGCGGGCGATCCGGTCAAGCCTGGATTTTTGTGGAACCCCATCTTTAAAGACGGTGTGAAAGTTGGCGATCTGACAAATTGTGCATTCTCTTACCGACTACAAAAGAACATCGGCTTCGCCCTCATCGCTTCTCAGACGGTCATCGGTGATCCTGTAGATGTCATGATGGATGGCAGGATGCAGACCGGCAGTCTGTCTGATCTTCCCTTCCTTTAGGGCTACTCTTAACCCCGGTCAGTTGCTCGGCGCGCCAAGCGCACCCGACGTTTCCCACTGCGTGAAGTTTTCGCTGCGGACAATTGCTCTGGCGCTGCTCTGCAGCACTTGCGTAAGCTCTTTCCCTTGGTGGACTGGCAATGCAAATTGCTCTATGGCGGCGCCTGTGGTTTGGGATCAATGGGTAATCGGCCTTGGAACGAGCGGCGCAAAACTCGACAGGCGACGACTGCCGCGCTTCAGCGCGCTATTCGGTTGCGCCGATGATGGACTGGACGGACCGTCACTGCCGCTATTTTCATCGGCAAATGTCGCGCCATGCGCTGCTTTATTCAGAAATGGTGACCGGGCAGGCGATTATTCATGGGCCGCGCGACCGGCTTCTGGCCTTCGATAGCGCTGAACATCCGGTGGCTTTGCAGATTGGCGGATCTGACCCTGTGCTTCTTGCCGAAGCGGTTCGTCTGGCAGAACCCTATGGTTATGACGAGGTCAATCTGAACGTCGGATGCCCGTCAGATCGGGTGAAGTCCGGCTGTTTCGGTGCGGTCTTGATGAAAAGCCCCGATCTGGTGGCCGATTGCGTGGCGGCAATGATCGCGGTCGCGAAGGTTGAGGTGACAGTCAAATGCCGGATTGGCGTAGACGACCAGAATCCCGAAGAGGTTCTTCCTGCCTTTCTTGAAAAGATTGCCACCGCTGGTGTGCGCCGCGTGACGATTCACGCGCGCAAAGCCTGGCTGCAAGGCCTGTCGCCCAAGGAAAACCGAGAAATTCCGCCGCTTGACTATCCCCTTGTTCTGGCCATGAAGCGCGAATTTCCGGACCTTCATATCTCGATCAACGGTGGCGTAACCAGCATTTCGCAGGCCAAGGCCCTGTTGTCCCAGGGGCTTGATGGTGTGATGATCGGGCGTGCCGCCTATCACGAACCGTGGGATGTTCTGGCCCGCGCTGACACAGCCTTCTTTGACGGTGGCCCAGCGCTTGAACCCACACAGGTGATCGAGCGGATGCGCCCCTATATAGATCGGCACCTGTCGTCTGGCGGCCGCCTGCACCAGATCACCCGCCACATGCTGGGCCTCTTTCACGGCCGCCCCGGCGCGCGGCACTGGCGGCGGATCTTGTCGGAACGCGCCAATGCTGACGGGGCGGGGCACGAGGTTCTGGACGCCGCCCTTCGGCAGGTGGCCCTCGCGGCCTGACTTTGGGCGGTCCGGCCGGGTACTCAGACGTGGCACACCTGACCGGACCCATTTTTTGCGTGGGCAAGGCGCGGCGGTATTCTGGCCCATCCAAAGCGGCTGGCGCGTGCCGGGGCCCGCCGCTATCACTTGCAGGCGGAATGCGCCGGAGGAATTGATGTCTGACCTTGCAAACCTGTTGCCGATGTTCTTGCTGCTGCTTGGCATAGGCGCCTTCGCCGGAGTGATTTCCGGTTTACTGGGTGTTGGGGGCGGCATCATTCTGGTTCCGGCATTCTTTTATGCGTTCTCTGCACTCGGTTACGCCAGCGACACCCTGATGCGGGTCTGTATTGCTACCTCTCTGGCCACCATCATCGTGACCTCATTACGTTCTGCCCATGCCCATAACATGCGTGGCGCCGTGGACTGGGATATCCTGCGCGGTTGGGGCCCCGGGATTGCCATCGGGGCGGTGATAGGGGTCTTTGCCGTGTCGCGCCTCCAAACCACGGCCTTGCAGGCAATCTTTGGTGGCTTGTCGCTGGTTGTGGCCTTCTACCTTGGGTTTGGCCGCAGCGAATGGCGGCTTGGCGCGGCGATGCCCAAGGGTGCAAAACGGGTGGCTTTGTCGCCGCTCATGGGCTTTTTGTCAGTTCTAATGGGCATTGGCGGGGGCAGCTTTGGCGTGCCACTCATGAGCCTGTTCGGGGTGCCTATTCACCGCGCTGTGGCAACCGCAGCTGGTTGGGGCGTTGTGATTGCGGTGCCCTCGGTGGCGGTCTTGCTGTTCGCATCGGTGCCCAATCCGCCACCCTACACGTTGGGCGCGGTAAACTTGCCCGCCTTTGTCACGATCATCGCCATGACGCTGCTGACCACACCCTACGGCGTTCGCCTGGCCCATTCACTGGACGCGCGGCCGCTCAAGCGGATCTTCGCGGTGTTTCTGGGGGTTGTCGCATTGAACATGTTGCGCAAGGCAGCAGGCTTGTGATGCAGGATTTTGACGACAACGGCTGGGCCATCTTCCCGCCCGCGCCAGCGACGGTCGACTGGGCCTGTGCCGCTTTTAACGCGACACAGAAGGTTCTGGCCGCTGCCGCCTCTGAAGACTGGCGCTGTGGTGGCACCTGGTTTGTCGGGCTCGATGCGTTGCCCAATCTTGCGGATGGGTCAGTCGCGGGTGTGGCTTTGTCAGGGCCCGCGATTGATGCGGCGCAGCGCATCCATCCGGTGTCCGTGTGGCATCGCGCGCAACTGTCGGTGGTCCGTCCTGGCTACCCCCAACGATCCGCCACCGAAAGTGATTCCGCCTTCGGATTCCGTCTGCGCCGGGATGCGGCGCATGTTGACGGGATTTTGGCTGAAGGAACTGCAAAACGGCGCCATATCCGCGAGCCGCATGCATTTGTGCTTGGTATAGCTTTGACCGACGCAGATCAGGGGGCCTCGCCGTTGGTCGGCTGGGAGGGCAGCCATCATCTCATGCAAAGGGCCTTCCGGCAGACGGTCAAAGGCGCCGATCACGCAACACTTGCTGATCTGGATGTAACCGACGCCTATCAGGCGGCGCGCAAGGATGTGTTTGAACGATGCGCGCGGCGGATTTTGCATCTGCGAAAAGGGGCGTGCATCTTGCTGCATCGGCATCTTTTGCACGGCGTCAGCCCCTGGTTCGAAGGCGCCCAGGCACCGGCTGTAGGGCGGGCAATCGCCTATTTCCGGCCAGAGTTCGCGGCTGTTGACCGCTGGATAGCCGCGCCCTGAACGGGCACGGCCTTTGCGACTGTCGGACTAACCGGCCCTAGAAGGGGATCTCGTCATCCAGATCGGCGCGTGTGCCGCCGCCTGACGATGGGCCGCCCCTGTCGCCATAGCCGCCCGAACCGCCGCCATACGAACCACCGCCCTGACCACTGCTCTGGCCCTCGTCGTAGCCGCCGCTTTGCGATCCACCACCGCCTGACCCGCCGCTGTCGCGTCCGTCAAGCAGCGTCAATTCGCCCCGGAAAGCGCGCAGCACCACTTCGGTCGTATAGCGTTCGGCGCCGGACTGATCTTGCCACTTGCGTGTTTCAAGCTGGCCCTCGACATAGACCTTCGAGCCCTTGCGCAGATACTGTTCGGCAATCTTCACGAGGTTCTCATTGAAAATCGCGACCGAATGCCATTCGGTCCGGTCTTTGCGTTCGCCGGTAGCCTTGTCGCGCCAGCTTTCCGATGTGGCGATCCGCAGATTGCAGACTTTGCCGCCGTTGGGAAACGACCGCACTTCCGGGTCACGCCCCAGATTGCCAACCAAAATGACCTTGTTTACCGATCCCGCCATGTCGCGCCTCGCCTTCGATTCTTCGATGTCCGTTAGACCATCAGCATATGATTAATGATAGGTTCATTCCATCCCGGTTTGAGCGGAATTGAGGTCTTATGCTCGACCTTTCTAATCTTGGTCGCGCAAGTTAGTAAGCAGTGGCTAGCGACCGGCAGCCTAGGCAAGTGACCAATGACCAACAAATTCAAAAAGTTCCGCATCGGACGCGAAGGCGCACTCCTGGCGCTGATCGGACTGCAGGCGTCCTGCACCGTGCTTTTCCTTTTTGATGTGGTTGGTGACCTGCTGGAAAGCCAGTCAGGCGGCGCCCTGACGTTGCATCTTGCAGTCGAAATAACCGCCAATATAGGACTTGTCTTGGCGATCATCGTGGAAGCCATGTTACTGCGGAAGATGTTGTCCCACCAGGCGCGCACCGAAAAGGCGCTGTCGGTGGCATCCGGCGCGCTGAACGAGGTCATGCAGGGCCATTTCAACAGCTGGGGCCTGACGGCGGCCGAGGCCGACGTGGCCGCTTTCACGATCAAGGGGTTTTCGATTGCTGAAATCGCCCAGATGCGGGGCTCGGCTGACGGAACCGTCAAAAGTCAGCTCAACGCAATCTATCGCAAATCTGGTCTTGGGGGGCGTGGCCAGCTTGTCAGCCTGTTGATAGAGGATTTGCTTGGCGCACCTCTGGAACCACGAGCGGTCCAGCAAGAGCAGACCTGATCGGGGGCTGGATTGAAGGCCGCTTTGCCCCTATAGTGCAGCGCGATACGGGGAAACCGGCAGGGGCGTTATGCAAGGTTCTGTTCTGCGCGGATTTCTTCCGGCAGCTTTTTTCGCAGTCAGTGCGGTTGTCTTGATTGTTGGCGCGGCGGATGCCGAAGGTCTTTGGCTTCCCAAGAAAGGGGCCAAATCCAGCCGCACGGCGTTGCTGGCCCAGCAGATGGCTGTTCTGGATACGCGGGCTGCGACCCAATATAGCGCTTCGGTTAGCCTGACGCCGCATGGCAAAGGTGGCAAAGATCGGGTTGCGGCGCTGCCCAGCTATTCCGGCAAATATCGCGGGGCTTACATGGATGCGGCGCGCGATGCTGCGCGCAAGAACGGTGTGCCCGAGGATTTGTTCTTGCGCCTTGTGCAGCAGGAATCAGGCTGGAACTCGCAGGCCGTGTCAAACAAGGGTGCCGCGGGGCTTGCGCAGCTCATGCCGGCAACCGCAGATCGGCTGGGCGTTGATGAAACCGACCCACACCAGAACCTTGATGGTGGCGCGCGCTATCTGCGGATGATGTATGACAGGTTCGGCGACTGGACGCTGGCGCTGGCCGCATATAATGCCGGGCCGGAAGCGGTAGAGAAATACGGCGGCATTCCGCCATATGCCGAAACCCAGAACTACGTCAAACGGATCATGGGCAGTTAAGAGGGATCAGTCGGTTCCGGACCCTGGCAACGCATAGCGGCGTTGGCCGTCTGCCTCGGTCAGCACATAGTCGCGCGGAATGCCTTTGGTTGATCGCCCCCAAAGCGTTGTCTGCACCCGCGTCTGGTGCGCTTCGAAATCGGCGCGCGAGGTGAATATTTCCCTCACGGCAAAGCGTACCGGATCGGCCATCGAACGGATCACTTCGAACGTGTTGCAGCCGGGTTCGGCGCGGGTCAGGCGGATATGTTCGGGCAGAAGGGATGCGACACGGTCGGCTTCCTCGAGCGAGCGGCAGATCAGAAAACCGGTCAGGATGACGTGCGACATACCTTATGTAAGCCGATCAGACCGGTGTCTGGCAAGCCTTTCGTCACCTTCAGCCACTGGCGGCGGCGGTCAGTGATTGCGGCGCGCTGGTTTCGGCGCTGGCCAACGCCCCGTCCAGCCGGTCAGCGCGGCGCAAGTCGGGGAACCAGCGGGCCCAGAGGCCGGTCACGATCATCGTGCCGATGCCACCAAAAACCGCCGCGCCCACCGGGCCGAGTATCCGCGCGGCGACGCCGCTTTCGAATTCGCCCAGTTCGTTCGAGCCAGAGATGAAAAGGCCTGACACCGATGAAACCCGCCCGCGCATGTGGTCGGGGGTGACGATCTGCACCAGCGTCTGGCGGACATAGACCGACACCATGTCGGCGGCCCCGAGGATGGCAAGGGCGAGAATGGACAGGGCCATGTTGCGCGACAGGGCAAAGACCAGCGTGGCAAAGCCGAAGGCGCCGACTGCCATGAACATCCGGTGCCCGGCGCGCCGCTTCAGCGGGTGGTAGACCAGCAGGATCGCCATCAGCGTGGCCCCGATGGCTGGGCCTGATCGCAGCAGGCCGAACCCGTGGGGGCCGACATCCAGAACATCGGCGGCGAAGGCGGGCAGCAGGGCGGTGACGCCGCCGAGAAGAACCGCGAACAGATCAAGCGAAATCGCCCCGAAGATGATCTTGTTTTGCCAGACGTAGACCAGCCCTTCGCGGATCTGGGTGAGCGGGCTGCCAGGTTGACGTTCGGGCGTGGTGTTGGCGCGCATCAACAGCATGATGGCGATACCCGCGGCATAAAGTCCGCCCGCAACAGCGTAAGCTGCGGCGGCGGAAATGCCGCACAAGAGCCCGCCGATCCAGGGGCCGACGATGACCGCGCCCTGCCAGCTGAGCGATTTAAGCGAAATCGCCTGGGGCATGTCGGCCTTGGGCACCAGCATCGGCACCAACGCGGACCCGGCAGGCGACAGGAAGGCGCGGGCGGCGCCGAACAGGGCGGCGATGGCGAAGATATGGGAGAATTGAGGGGACGGTTCAAGCGATACGGCGACGAGGCCGAGGACGCAGACTGTTTCGACGACAAGGCTGACCAGAACGATCAGGCGGCGGCTGATCCGGTCAGCCAGCGATCCCGCATAAAGGGTGAGGACGAACAGCGGCAGGAATTGCACCAGCCCGACCATGCCCACCAGAAAGGCGCTTTCCTTGATCGACCGGGTGTCGCGGGCAAGGTCATAGATCTGCCAGCCGATGGTGACCGCCTCGATCTGGACGCCGACATGCACGAAGATCATCGCGAACCAGTAAAGGCTGAAATCCCGGTTGCGGCGGAGGAAGGCGGTGGGGCGGCTGGACATGGGATGCTCGCAGGGGGGAGAGAGGCGGGAGTGGTGCGGCAGGGTCAGAGGCACCATGACGCGGGGGCGTGGGATGCGCAAGGGCGGGAAGTGCCCGAGTTCGGACAAAGTGAATAGTTATTTTAATTCAATTGGATAAGAATTTTTCTTAACCTGATTTTAACAATTTCGCCGGGGGTGGTGGGGCCGCCCGGCAGTCTGGCCGTGCGACGAAAGGCGCGGGACTGTGCCGCGCCGTAGCGAAGGGATGGGAAGGCGGCCGGGGCCTATTCCAGTTCGATCGTGCCCGGCGGCTTTGAGGTGCAGTCGTAGAAGACCCGGTTCACGCCGCGCACCTCGTTGATGATCCGCGTTGCGGTTTCGCCAAGAAAATCGTGGGTGAAGGGGTAATAATCCGCCGTCATGCCATCGACCGAGGTAACGGCGCGCAAGGCGAGGGCGAAATCGTAGGTGCGCCCGTCACCCATCACACCCACGGTGCGCATTGGCAGGATGGCGGCGAAGGCCTGCCAGATTTCGTCGTAGAGCCCGTGTTTGCGGATTTGGTCGATATAGACCGCGTCGGCCTGACGCAGGATATCAAGCTTTTCGCGGGTGATTTCGCCCGGGCAGCGGATGGCAAGGCCGGGGCCGGGGAAGGGGTGGCGGCCGATGAAGGATTGCGGCAGGCCAAGTTCGCGGCCAAGGGCGCGGACTTCGTCCTTGAAAAGTTCCCGCAGGGGTTCGACGAGCTTCATGCCCATCTTTTCGGGCAGGCCACCGACATTGTGGTGCGATTTGATCGTAACCGAAGGGCCGCCCGAGAAGGACACGCTTTCGATCACGTCGGGGTAGAGGGTGCCTTGGGCAAGGAAGGTGGCGCCGCCGACTTCGGTTGCGTGCTTCTGGAAGACGTCGATGAAAAGCTTGCCGATGGTCTTGCGCTTGACCTCGGGATCCGAAACCCCTTCCAGCGCGCCAAGGAAAAGGTCGCTCTCATCGGCATGGATCAGCGGCATGTTGTAATGGTCGCGGAACATCTTCACGACCTGTTCCGCCTCGCCAAGCCTGAGGAGCCCGTGATCGACGAAGACGCAGGTGAGTTGGTCACCGATGGCTTCGTGGATGAGGACGGCGGCGACTGAACTGTCCACCCCGCCCGAGAGGCCACAGATCACTTTTTGATCGCCGACCGTATCGCGGATCTTCTTGATTGCCTCTTCACGGTAGGCACCCATCGTCCAGTCGCCCTTGAAGCCCGCCAGACGCACGAAGTTTTCGTAAAGTTTGGCACCCTTGGGGGTGTGGTGGACTTCGGGGTGGAACTGGACGGCGTAGAAGTTGCGGGCGACATCGGCGGTGATGGCGAAGGGCGCGTTGGGCGAGGTGCCGTAAACCTGAAAGCCCGGCGCAATGCGGCTGACGTGGTCGCCGTGGCTCATCCAGACCTGTTCGGTACCCTGTTCGAACCAGCCGGCCAGCAGCGGGCAGGTCTGATCGGTTGGGGTGACGAAGGCGCGGCCGAATTCGGCGGTGCCGTGGCCGCCTTCGACATGGCCGCCAAGGCAATGCATCATCACCTGCTGGCCGTAGCAGATGCCGAGGATAGGCACGCCCAGATCGAAGACGCCTTTTGGGGGCATCGGCGCGCCAGCCGTGTAGACCGAGGCGGGGCCGCCTGAAAGGATCACCGCCTTGGGGGCGAAGGTTCCTAGGAACGCATCGTCCACGCGGTTGAACGGGTGGATTTCGCAATAGACGTTCAGTTCGCGCAGGCGGCGCGCGATGAGCTGCGTTACCTGGCTGCCGAAGTCGATGATGAGGAGGCGATCATGCTGGGTCATGGCCGCGGGAATAAGGGTTTGGCCCCACTGGCGCAAGGGGTGACGCAAGGGGGCGCTGCCCCCTGTGGCGCGACCCTGTCGGGCCACCCCCGGGATATTTGCGCCACAAGGAAGGGGGATTGCGGGTGGGCAGACGGA
>CANJQT010000083.1 GCA_947476475.1 Paracoccaceae bacterium
GACGAATCCCCAGCCCTGCAGATGCGCGGCATACATCACCCCAAGCACCAGTGCCAAAGCCAGATAGTTTTTCGGCCCGCGGGCCTGTTTGCGATATTCAAAAATTTCTGTGGTCATAATACCTGATAATCCAAATTGGGCCGAGCCCAGTTGCACTATCAGGCAAAGATGGAGGAACGGTTAGTCTTCGACTTGTTTTTGGCCTTGCTTGGGGGCTGCACGGAAACACTCGGTATGCGGCGGCGCGATTGTTCATGCACCGCCGTCGTCCGGGTCAGGGCGCCGCCTTCAGAAGCCGTCCGACCATCTCGGCCGAGTCGCGGCTGAGGCCCGACGTCGCCAGAATCCGCTCCATCGCGGCGCGCGCCTTCGCCTGGCGGCCGAGGTCGTAGCGCGCCCAGGTTTCAAAGGCCGTGGACATGCGGGCAGTGGTTTGCGGGTTCACCGGATCAAGCCGGATCAGCCAGTCCGCGTAAAAGTCATAGGCTGCCCCCGACGCATGATGGAACCCGGCATGGTTGGCCGAAAGCCCGCCCAGCAGCGACCGGAAGCGGTTGGGGTTCTTCCAATCGAAATCCGGGTGCGCGGCCAGCATCCGCGCGACTGCGGTGGCACTTTCAGGCGGGGCGCAAAGCACCTGAAGCGAAAACCACTTGTCGATCACCAACCGGTTTTCCCTGAACCTTTCATGGAAGGCACGAAGTTCAGCCTCTGCCTTGCCCGTCTCGATCAGGCAGGCCAGGGCGCCCTGCATTTCGGTCATGTTGGTGGCGCGGGCAAAAAGGGCTGCCGCGCGCGCTCCTTCGTCCAGCCGGTTCAGGTGGTTCAGGCAGGCAAGCCGAAGCGCCCGCCGCCCGGCAGAAGCGGCATCGGGCGAGAAGGGGCCATCGTCCGCTAGCGCGGCAAAAGTGGCGGCAAGCGGTTTTTCCAGCCTAATGGCGATGGCCTTGGCCAGCCGCCGGGTTTCGGCGTAGATCCGGTCGGGGTCGGGAACATGGCCCGCATCCTTCAGGCTTTGCGCCAGATCGTCGGCCGACGGCAGCCGCAGGCACAGTGCCCGAAAGGCGGGATCAAGGCTTTCATCCGTCAAGACCTGTTCCTGCGCGGCAATCAGCTGCAAGGATGGATCGTCGCCCTGAAGCACCATCCGCACCAGCACATCGCGCGCGAGGGAACGGCCGGCCTCCCACTTGTTGAACGGGTCGGTATCGTGAGCCAGAAGGAAGGCGCGTTCGGCCTGATCAACCGGGCGGTCCAGCACCACCGGCGCCGAAAAACCCCGCAGGATCGAGGGGACCGGTCGGCTGGCCAACCCCGCGAAGCGGAAGCTTTGCGTGGCTTCGGTCATCTCCAGGACGGTAGTGGGCACGACCTCGTCGCCATTGGGGTTCAGAAGGCCCACGGCAATCGGGATCACGCGTGGCGGCTTGTCATCCTGCCCCGGGGTAGGGGCGGTGGACTGGGTGAACGTCAGCGTATAGGTGCCGTCATTCCATGCCTCGGCCACCGTCAGGCGTGGGGTGCCTGCATCTGTGTACCAGCGTTTGAACTGGGCCAGATCGCGGCCCGTCGCGTCTTCGAACACTTTCAACCAGTCTTCGATGGTGGCGGCCTCGCCGTCGTGCCGGTCAAAGTAAAGATCAAGCGCCTTGGCATAGTCGTCGTCGCCCACCAGGCGCTTCAGCATCCCGATCACTTCCGCGCCCTTTTCATAGATGGTCGCCGTGTAGAAATTGTTGATCTCGACATAGCTGTCGGGGCGAACGGGGTGGGACAGCGGCCCCATATCCTCGCGGAACTGGCGGGCGCGCAACGTCAGCACATCGTCGATCCGCTTGACCGGGGCTGACCGCATGTCAGAGGTGAATTGCTGGTCGCGAAAAACCGTCAAGCCTTCCTTCAGACAAAGCTGGAACCAGTCGCGGCAGGTGATGCGGTTGCCGGTCCAGTTGTGGAAATATTCGTGCGCGATAACGCCCTCGATCCGTTCGAAATCCAGATCGGTGGCGGTTTCGGGGCTGGCAAGGACGAGCTTGGAGTTGAAGATGTTCAACCCCTTGTTTTCCATGGCACCCATGTTGAAATCATCGACGGCGACGATGTTGAACACATCCAGATCGTATTCGCGCCCATAGGCGTCTTCATCCCACTTCATCGACCGTTTCAGGCTGTCCATCGCGTAGGCGCAGCGGTCAAGGTCGCCCTCCCGCACCCAGATGTTCAGATCCACCTTGCGGCCAGACCGGGTGGTGAAATGATCGGGCAAATTGACCAGATCGCCCGCGACCAGCGCAAAAAGATAGGCGGGCTTGGGCCATGGGTCGCTCCATTCAGCCCATCCGGGGCCATGGGCCACGGGGTTGCCGTTCGACAGCAGGACCGGCATGTCGCTTTCGATGCGCACCTTGAAGGGTGCCATCACGTCGGGCCGGTCGGGGTAATAGGTGATCTTGCGAAAGCCTTCGGCCTCGCATTGGGTGCAGTAGATGCCGCCGGACATGTAAAGCCCTTCCAGCGCGGTGTTGCCTTGCGGGTCGATCTCGACCTCGGCCTCCCACAGGAAGGGGGCTGCGGGCAGGTGGGCGGCGGGGATTGTCAGACCTTCAGGGGTCAGTTGTATCTGATCTGAGGTCAGGCTTTTGCCGTCGATGCGGGCGGAAATGAGCCGCAGCTTTTCGCCGTGCAGGAACAGATCCTGCCGACCGGGACGGGCCGGGTTCGGGGCGAAGGCAATCTTCGCCACGACCCGCGTGGTTTTGGGGGCGAGGCGGAAAGTCAGATCAACCGTGGAAGGCTGATAAGGAAAGGGCCGATAGTCCTGCAAAAGGGTGGGCTGAATATCGGTCATCTTATCCTCCGGTCGGTTGGCGACAGTTAGGACGGGAAGTGCGGGAAAGGGAAGGGGTGGGATTATCAGCAAAGCACGGAAGGTGAATTTGGCTTTGCCGCCGAGTCATGGGCGCGGATTTCTTGCCTGTGCGGCATAATCGGCCTAACTGTGTGCCGTGGCATACTGTGTGACCTGGAGAGCGACATGACCGGACGGATCAACCTGAGCGGCCTGATGGTGGATGCGCGGCTTGCGGGCTTTGTTGGGGATCAGGCCCTGCCGGGCACCGGGGTTCAGGCACAGGCATTCTGGGACGGATTCGCCGGGCTGGTGCATGATCTGGCGCCAAAGAACCGCGCGCTTCTGGCCAAGCGCGAGGCGCTGCAAGGCCAGATTGACGCCTGGCACATCGCCCACCGTGACCGGCCGCATGACCATTATGCCTATCGCGGCTTTCTGGAGGAGATCGGTTATCTTCTGCCCGAGGGGCCTGACTTCAAGATCAACACCACCAATGTCGACCCCGAGATTGCCAGCGTGCCGGGGCCGCAGCTTGTGGTGCCGATCACCAATGCCCGCTATGCGCTGAATGCCGCGAACGCCCGCTGGGGAAGCCTTTATGATTGCCTATATGGTACCGATGCGATGGGTTCTGCCCCGCCTGCGGGTGGCTATGAGCGGGGCCGTGGCGCGCGGGTGGTTACCCGGGTACGGGTCTTTCTGGACGAGGCTTTCCCGATTGCGGGCGCCAGCCATGGCGATGTGCGGCGCTATTACGTCAAGGACGGGGCGCTGCTGGTTGACGATTTGCCCCTGATAAACCCTGAAAAATTTGTGGGTTACCGGGGAAACCCGCGCGCGCCGGATGCCGTCTTGCTGTGCAACAACGGCCTGCATGTTGAACTGGTCTTCGATAGGGCGCATTTCATCGGATCGCGTGATCAGGCCTGTCTGGCGGATGTTCTGCTCGAAAGTGCGCTGTCGGCGATCATGGATTGCGAGGACTCGGTGGCTTGCGTCGATGCCGAGGATAAGGTGCAGGCCTACGGCAACTGGCTTGGACTTATGAAGGGGGATCTGTCGGAAGGCGTTGAGAAGTCAGGAAAAGTGACAGAAAGGCGGCTTGCGCCAGACCGTCGCTATACCGCGCCCGACGGCAGAAGCCTGTCGCTGAAGGGGCGGGCCTTGATGTGGGTCAGGAACGTTGGCCACCTGATGACCAACCCGGCGATCCTTCTGGCGGATGGGTCCGAGGCGCCCGAAGGGCTGATGGATGCGATGATCACCACGCTGATTGCGCTGCACGATCTGAAAAAGACCGAAGGGGCGCGCAATTCCACCTGCGGATCGGTGTATGTGGTCAAGCCCAAGATGCATGGACCCGAGGAGGTGGCCTTTGCAGACGAAGTCTTTACCCGCGTTGAAACGATCCTTGGCCTGCCACGCCACACGGTGAAGCTGGGCGTGATGGATGAAGAACGGCGTACATCTGTCAACCTGAAGGAATCGATCCGCGCTGCCCAGCATAGGATCGCATTCATTAACACCGGCTTTCTTGACCGGACCGGAGACGAGATTCACACCTCGATGGAGGCGGGGCCCTTCAGCCGCAAGGATTTCATCAAGCGCAAGGGCTGGATTACCGCCTATGAAAACCAGAATGTGGATATCGGTCTGGAGTGCGGTTTGTCGGGTAAGGCCCAGATCGGAAAGGGAATGTGGGCGATGCCCGATCTGATGGCAGCCATGCTGGAACAGAAGATCGACCATCCCAAGGCGGGAGCCAATTGCGCCTGGGTGCCCAGCCCGACGGCGGCGACGCTGCATGCGCTGCATTACCACAAGATCGACGTCTTTGCCGTGCAGCGCAAGCTCGCCGCGGGGGGGCGGCGCGCCTATGTCGATGCGCTGCTGGACATTCCGCTGGCCACCTTCCGCAAATGGTCCGAAGCCCAGGTGATCCGCGAGGTCGAGAACAATGCCCAAGGCATCCTTGGCTATGTGGTGCGCTGGATCGATCAGGGGGTGGGCTGTTCGAAAGTGCCTGATCTTAATGACATAGGCCTGATGGAAGACCGCGCCACCTGCCGGATTTCCGCCCAGCACATTGCAAACTGGCTGCATCACGGCGTGGTCGATGGTCAGCAGGTTATGGTGGCCCTGCGCAAGATGGCCGCCGTGGTGGACCGCCAGAATGCCCAGGATCCACTCTACCGGCCAATGGCGCCGGGCTTTGACGGGATTGCGTTTCAGGCGGCCTCGGATCTGGTGTTCAAGGGGCGGATCCAGCCGTCGGGTTATACCGAACCGGTGCTGCATGCCTATCGGCTGAAGGCCAAGGCAAGACTTCTCTAAGAGACTGGGATCGCAGGGTTAACCGCCCCGCAGCTTGCGAAATCCAACGTATGGCAAACGTATGGTTTTGGTATGGATTTGAGGGTGGCGGCTGGGCGGGAGGGGCGACGTTAACCTTTGCCGTGGCGGTGCCAAACGCAGGCAGCTTTTGTCCACATTGCTTTCGATTTTTCCCGGTTTAAGGCGGGACGCTCTGCTTTCTGCATCTTTCTGTTCTCGTATTGACGGACATTCAGCCTCTGAAACATTTTCAAAAAACCCCAAGGGGATTGTCTTCGGGTTTCTTGGTTGTGTGATCGCTTTGCACGGCTGCTTCTAAGCGCCGGATCATGTAGGCTTTAAGTGGGTTCAGGCGACGAAAACCCATCATTGGGGAGCGTATCATGAAGGCCGAAAGCACGAGAGTAAGCGGCGGGTGCCTGTGCGGGCGGGTTCGATATGAGGCCGAGGTCTTCTTGCAGCACGGCTACATCTGCCACTGCACGACATGTCAGAAAAGCACCGGCCAGCCGGCTGAGATCACCGTGCTGATCAAGCCAGGAACGCTTGAGTATCTGAAGGGTGAACCCAAGTACTTTGTCACGTCTGCCAGTGGGAAGCGCGGGTTTTGCGCGGAATGCGGGTCGCGTATCGTATGGCAGGCAACGGACCCGCAAGAAGACTGGACGACAAATCTGTGCGTGGGCAGCCTGGATCATCCGGCAGCGGCCGGAATGGCGTGCCACATTTACGCGGACACGCGGTTGCCATGGTATGATCCCTGTGCGGACTTGCCGAAGTTCACGGAAAATGATGTCGAAGCCATGATGGAATTCATCCGGCACTGAGACTTTGACCGGACCCATCCCGCGCTTGCATCACCGGCGGGTAGATGCACCGGGGCACGGCACCATTTCGTGCCTGAACTGTGCAGCTTGTGCGCCGGTGCGCGGGCACAGCCCTTCATCGCCACTGTTCGTTTGGGTGGTATTTCCTGTGCGCTTGTGGCCTTTTCTGTGCCTCATCTCGCGCGTATGGTTGCTCTCAAGGAAGGGTGACCATGCGCAGCACAAGGCCTGTTGTCGGCATTATCGGCAACATGAACATGATAAACGACTATCCGGTTCATGCCGGGGGGCTGACCAATTCTTCGGCTGTGGCCGAAGTGGCGGGCTGTTTGCCGATGCTGATCCCGACCGATCCGCGTTTCGTGACGGTTGCGGAGTTGCTGGAGGTTTGCGACGGTTTCCTGCTGACCGGAGGGCGGCCCAATGTGCATCCCGAAGAATATGGCGAAGAGCCGACCGAGGCGCACGGCGACTTTGACCGGGCGCGCGATGCGGTCACGCTGCCGCTGATCCGCGCCTGTATCGACCGGGGCCAGCCGTTTCTGGGCATCTGCCGCGGGTTTCAGGAAGTGAACGTGGCGCTGGGCGGCACGCTTTACCCGGAAATCCGCGATCTGCCGGGGCGGATGAACCACCGGATGCCGCCCGACGGCACGCTTGAGGAAAAGTTCGCGATCCGCCATCCGGTGCGCTTTTCGGACGGCGGGCCATTTCGGCGGCTGTTCGGATCGGCCGAAGTGATGACCAATTCGCTGCACGGGCAGGGGATCAAATGTGAAGGCCAGCGGATCATCGTCGATGGCTGGGCCCCGGACGGCACGCCTGAGGCGCTTTTTGTCAAGGACGCCAAGGGCTTTACCCTGTCGGTTCAGTGGCACCCGGAATGGAATGCGGCGAACGATCCGGTGTCGCGCCCGCTGTTTCAGGCCTTTGGCCGCGCAGTGGCGGACTGGACTTTGGCGCGTTCCGCGGGGTAAAAGGTCCGACCGATAGGGGCGGACCATGCCGGGCTGGAAAGCTGTTACCACCGAAATTCCTTCGATTGCCAAGCTGGCGGTGCCTTTGATCGCCGGACTGGCGGCGGGCACATTGATCAGTGTGGCAGACGCGATCATGCTGGCGCCGCTTGGGGCTATTCCGCTGGCGGCGGTCGGTCTGACGGCGGCTGTCGCAGGCCTGCTTTATGCAGGTATTTACGGGATGATGACGGCCCTTTCGGTGCGGATCGGCACCGCCTGGGGCGCGGGCGAAGAACGGCGCATCCCGCTGATCCTGCGCAACGGCCTGATCCTTGGCACGATGGTCGGGGTCGCCGCCGCAGCCCTGATGGGCGACATGTGGCTGCTGCTTGGCTATCTGAACCAGCCGCCAGAGGTGATTGCCGCGATGGGCGGTTACTGGACCTGCATTGCCCTTTACATGGTTCCCTATGCGGTACTGACCGCGTTCATCTCGGCCTTCGAGGCGGTGGACCGGCCGTGGACGGGCACCGCCTTCGCCTTTGTCGGTGTCGCGCTGAATGTGCCGCTGAACTATATCCTGATCTATGGTTTCTGGCCAATTCCCCCACTTGGCCTGACCGGCGCCGGCATTTCAGCGCTTCTGGCTGAAAGCATCGCCCTTTTGGCGGCCCTGCTTTACTGGCGCAATGCCTGGTCCACCCGCCGGCTGCGTTTGCGCCGCGAAGTGGACGGGGTGGAACTGGTCGAAGCCGTGCGCGAAGGCGCACCGCTGGGCGCGCTTTACTTCGTCGAATCCGGGTCGGTCACCGCTGCCACCATGCTGATCGGCGCCTTTGGCACCGTGGCGCTGGCCGGGAACGAGGTAGCGATGTCGGTGGGGGGCGTGCTGTACATGGTGCCGATGGGCGTGGCTGGGGCGGTGGCCATTCGGGTGGCGCAGGCCAAGGGGGCCGGCGATTTCGCGGCGCTGCGGCGGATCGCGCTTGCCGCCCTAAGCCTTGTCACCTGCTGGCTGACGCTGGCGGCCATTGGGCTTTTCCTGTTCGGGCATGCGCTGGCCAGCCTGATTTCCAACGATCCGGCGGTGATTGACGTCGCCACAGGGATCTTCCGGGTTTTCGCGCTGTTTCAGATCATGGACGGGGTGCAATCGACCGCCCTTGGCGCGCTGCGCGGCATGTCAGACACGCGATGGCCGGCGCTTGTGTCTTTCATCGCCTATTGGGTGATCTCCTTGCCGTTGGGCTGGGTGCTGGCCCATTATGGCAATCTGGGTCCGGCGGGGATCTGGGCGGGCTTCTTCCTTGGGCTCCTGTTCGCCGCCGTGGCACTGGTGGGCCGGTTCCGCAAAAAGACCCGGTTTCTTCTGCCCCAGCCGCCGTCAAAGATATGACTTTTCGAAAGGGCCGCTGATGAAACGTTCGCATATCAACAGGATCATGGCCGAAGCGGATGCAATGATCCGCAGGCACGGCTTTGCCCTGCCGCCCTTCGCCTATTGGACCCCCGATCAGTTCCGCGCCCGCCCGGATGCCGCCCGCATTCGCACCGCCCGGATGGGCTGGGACATTACCGACTACGGTCAGGGCGACTTCGACAGGATGGGCCTGTTCCTGTTCACGCTGCGCAACGGCGATCTGGCCGACCTGCAGCGCGGTGGCGGCATGTGCTATGCCGAAAAGCTGCTGATCTCGCGCCAGGATCAGCTTTCCCCCCTGCATACCCATGCGCTGAAGGCCGAAGATATCATCAACCGTGGCGGGGCAACCCTGGTGGTCGAACTTTACGGGTCGGACGACCGCGGCGGTTTTGCCGCCGACCGCGGAGGCAAAGTGTGTTGCGACGGTATCGACCGCCATTTTGCGCCCGGTGAAAAGCTGCGCCTTCAGCCCGGCGAAAGCGTCACTTTGATGCCGGGCGACTGGCACGCCTTCTGGGGCGAGGGTGGCGACGTGCTGATCGGCGAGGTTTCGACTGTGAACGACGACCTGACCGACAACATCTTCCGCGACAAAATCGGCCGCTTTGCGTCGGTCGACGAGGACGAGCCACCGCTGCATCTGTTGGTCAGCGACTATGAAAGCGGCGCTGCCAGCCCCGGCACATCGTAAAGCTGATTAGCCGTTCTTCTTTTCACAAATATCCCGGGGGTGCGGGGGGCAGCGCCCCCCGCGGGTCGCCGCAAAGCGGCGAAACCCCGTTCTTACAGGCTGGTGCGCAGATGCCAGAGTTCGGGGAACAGCTCGACCTCGAGCATGCGGCGCAGATAACTTACCCCGCCGGTGCCGCCGGTGCCGCGCTTCAGGCCGATCACCCGCTCGACGGTGGTCACATGGTTGAAACGCCAGCGGCGGAAGTAATCTTCGAAATCCACCAGCTTTTCGGCCAGCTCATACATCTGCCAATGGTCCTCGGGCGCCGCATAGACCTTTGCCCAGGCCGCAGTGACGCGGTCATCGGCGGCCCAGGGCTGGCTGAAATCGCGCGTCAGCACATCGGCGGGCACCGCGACCCCCGACCGGTTCAGCGCCGCCAGTGCCACATCGTAAAGTGAAGGCTGCGCAAGTTCGCCTTCCAGTTTCGCCAGAATGTCCGCCCGGTGCGCATGCGGGCGCAGCATCGCCACATTGCGGTTGCCGGCGGCGAATTCGATCAGCCGGTATTGCCAGGACTGAAAGCCCGAGGACTGGCCAAGATCATCGCGAAAACGCGTATAGTCCGAAGGTGTCATGGTGCGCAGCACGTCCCAAGCGGAATTCAGCTGCTCCATGATCCGCGCCACGCGGGCAAGCATCTTGAAGGCCGGGGGCAGGGTGCCCGCCGCAATCGCCGAACGGGCGGCACCCAGTTCATGCAGCGCCAGCTTCATCCACAGTTCGGCGGTCTGATGCTGGATGATGAACAAGAGTTCGTCATGGGCCGCAGACAGCGGCTTTTGCGCGGTCAGGATTGCGTCAAGCGACAGGTAGTCACCGTAAGACATGCGTCCGTCGAAGGACATTTGCGCGCCCTCGCGCGCCGGATCGTAGGATTGGGTCATGGAAGACTCCGTGAGGATCAACTGAGACTAGCATGAAGGGAGAGAACCCTTCGGCGAATTCTCAGCCGGTCCGGGCCGCGAGGGCCGCCTTCACGCCCATCCGCCGCCACAGGCAGGCCCAGCCCGCCGGGCGGCAAAGCGGCAGACCGACGCCGCAAAAATCTTTGAAGATTTTTGCCAAGATCTTTTGAAAAATCTTGTGCCTGCCGGTCATCGTCAGGTCACTTTCGCACGGGCCTTGTACTCGGGCCGGTCCCAGAGGGATTTTTCCATCACCTCGGCCATAACCGCCACGGCGCCGGTCACATCCTGCATCGTCGTGTAAAGCGGCGTGAAGCCGAAGCGCAGGATGTCGGGGGCGCGAAAATCGCCGATGACGCCGCAGGCAATAAGGGCCTGCATGATCGCATAGCCTTCCTTGTGGCGGAAGCTGACCTGACTGCCGCGGGCTTCGGGGTCGCGCGGGCTGGCCAGCGCCAGAGTCGGGCAGGCGGCTTCGACGCCCTTGATGAAAGCCTCGGTCAGTTCGATTGACCGGGCGCGCACGTCGGCCATGTTCGTTTGGTCCCAGATGTCGAGCGAGGCTTCAAGGGCTGCCAGTTGCAGGATCGGCGGGGTGCCGACGCGCATCCGTTCGATCCCGCTGCCGGGGCGGTACGACAGATCGAAGGCGAAGGGGCTTTCGTGGCCCAGCCAGCCGGACAGGGCCGGGCGGACCCGATCGGTCAGGCGCGGTGCGACGTAGATGAACGCCGGGCCACCGGGGCCGGAGTTGAGGTATTTGTAGGTGCAGCCCACCGCGAAATCAGCGTCTGCCCCGGCCAGATCGACCGGGATAGCCCCCGCCGAATGGGCCAGATCCCAGACCACAAGCACGCCCATGGAATGGGCCTTGGCGATCAGCCGCGCCATGTCATGCTTGCGCCCGGTGCGGTAGTCCACCTCGGTCAGCATCAGGACCGCGAGGTCGGGGGTGATGGCGGCTTCGACTGCCTCGGGGGCGACGGTGCGCAGTTCATAGCCTTGCCCCAGCGTGCGCACCAGACCGTCGGCCATGTAAAGGTCCGAGGGGAAGTTGCCGGTGTCCGACAGGATGACCTTGCGGCCCGGGTTCAGTTCCAGCGCCGAGGCCAGCGCCTGATAGACCTTGATCGAAAGCGTGTCGCCCAGCACCACCGTGCCCGGTTGCGCACCGATCAGCCGCCCGATCCGGTCGCCCAAACGCGCGGGCAGGTCCATCCAGCCGGCCTTGTTCCAGCCGGTGATCAGCATCTGGCCCCATTCTTCCTCGATCGTCCGCCTGACCCGGTCTGCGGCGGCGCGGGGCAGGGGCCCCAGCGAATTGCCGTCCAGATAGATCTTGCCATCGGGCAGGGCGAAGGCGGCGCGGGTCTTGGCGAAATCGGTGGGCATCGGGGCTTGGACTTTCGGGGTCATGTGTGTATATTTCATGTTTAAAATAATTCCGGCATTCCCGCCAGCTTTTTGTTACGATCGGGTGCGAGGACTTGCCGGATCGGGGTTGGTCCTCGTAGGGTGGGGCAAAGCGAAACGGAGCCAGACATTGGTCGCGCGTGACATGGACTTTCCCCCCGTTTGGCTGGCGGGGTTCGCGGCGGTGGCGCTCATTGTGGGGCGCACTGTTCCGATCATGGTGCCACATGCGATGGCCACTGGGGCCATTCTGGTCTTTGGCGCGCTTTTTGTGATGATTGGGGCCAGTTTGCAGATGTTCGGGTCGCGGACCACTGTGATTCCCGGGCGCGATCCGTCACTGTTGCTGACCAACGGATTTTTCCGCTTCAGCCGAAATCCGATTTATCTGGCCGACGCGGTTTTGCTGGCGGGTCTGTGCATCGGCTGGAACGCCTGGCTTTCCCTGCCATTGGTATTCGTGTTCATGTCATTGATTTCAAAGCGGTTTATTCAACCGGAAGAGGCGCGTCTGGCTGCGCTTTTCGGATCCGATTTTGAAGATTACAAAAAACGCACCCGACGCTGGATTTAGCTGAGACTTGCCCTATATTGCCGCATCGCAGCGTAGCAGGTAATTTTCTTGCGCAACGCGGGGAATAGGCTAATAATTTACCAAATGGTAAAAAATACCAAAGGGGGGACAGGGTGAAAATCGGCGCACCGAAAGAAATCTTCCAGGGCGAAAATCGCGTGGCGATGACCCCGGATTCGGCCTTGCAACTGCAAAAGCTTGGGCACCAGTGCTTTGTTGAAAAGGGCGCAGGCCTGGCCGCAGGCCTGAGTGATGCGGCCTACGAGGCGGCTGGCGTCACGGTCGTCAAGAGTGCTGCGGACCTGTTCAAGTCGGTCGATGTGGTAGCCAAGGTGCGCCCGCCGGAATTGGCAGAAGCCAAGCGGCTGACCAAGGATCACACGCTGATTTCCTTCTTCTATCCTGCCCAGAACAAGGATCTGCTGGAAGCCTGCAACAAGCAGGGCGCCACGGTCATTGCCATGGACATGGTGCCGCGTATCAGCCGCGCCCAGAAAATGGATGCGCTGTCGTCGATGGCCAATATCGCGGGCTACCGCGCCGTGATCGAGGCAGGGAACAATTTCGGCCGCTTCTTCACCGGTCAGGTAACGGCGGCGGGCAAGGTGCCGCCGGCCAAGGTTCTGGTGATCGGGGCGGGCGTCGCAGGGCTTGCCGCGATTGGCACAGCCACCAGCCTTGGGGCCGTCGTTCATGCGTTCGACGTGCGCCCGGAAGTGGCCGAACAGATCGAATCGATGGGCGCGAATTTCGTTTTCCTTGAGTTTGAAGCCACGCAGGACGGTGCGGCGACCGGGGGCTATGCGGCCCCCTCCAGCCCCGAATTCCGTGAAAAGCAGCTGGCGAAGTTCCGCGAACTGGCGCCCGAGATGGATATCGTCATCTCGACCGCGCTGATCCCGGGGCGGGATGCGCCTAAGTTGTGGCTGGCCGACATGGTGGCAATGATGAAGCCCGGTTCGGTGGTCATCGACCTTGCGGCCGAACGGGGCGGCAACTGTGATCTGACGGTGCCGGACCAGAAGGTGGTAAGCCCCAATGGCGTGACCATCATCGGTTACACCGACTTCCCCAGCCGGATGGCCGCGCAGTCCTCGACGCTTTATTCGACCAACATCCGCCATATGATGACCGACCTGACCCCGAAAAAGGATGGGGTGATCCACCACAATATGGATGATGATGTGATCCGCGGGGCCACAGTGATCCATGCGGGCGCGATCACCTTCCCGCCGCCGCCGCCGAAGATCGCGGCAATTGCGGCGGCCAAGCCCAAGGAAAAAGCCAAGGAACTGACAGCCGAAGAGAAGCGCGCGCTGGAAACAGCGGCCTTCCGCGCGCAGACTCGCAGTCAGGTCATGCTTCTGGCGCTCGGCACGGTGCTGATGATGTTGGTTGGGGCATACGCGCCTGCCGCCTTCATGGCGCATCTGATCGTGTTTGCCCTGTCCTGTTTCGTCGGCTTCCAGGTGATCTGGAAAGTGTCGCATTCGCTGCACACGCCCTTGATGGCGATCACCAATGCGATTTCCGGGATCATCGTTCTGGGCGCCTTGTTGCAGATGGGGTCAAACAACTGGCTGGTGGTGATCCTTGCCGCCATTTCGGTTCTGATTGCGTCGATCAATATTGTTGGCGGCTTTCTGGTCACGCGCCGGATGCTGGCCATGTTCCAGAAATCGTGAGGGCTGATCCATGAGCATCGGTATCGTTCAGGCGGCCTATATCTCGGCTGCAATTCTTTTCATCCTGGCCTTGGGTGGTCTGTCCGGTCAGGAAAGCGCCAAGCGCGCGGTCTGGTACGGCATCGTCGGCATGGCGGTGGCGGTGGGGGCCACTGTGTTCGGCCCCGGCATGGGACACCTGTGGCTGGTCATCATCGGCTTTGCCGTCGCCGCCGTGGTTGGCTGGCAGGTCGCCATGCGGGTGCAGATGACCGAAATGCCGCAGCTTGTGGCGGCTTTGCATTCCTTCGTTGGTCTGGCGGCGGTGCTGATCGGCTATAATGCCGATCTCGAACTGGCGCGCGTGCAGGGCCTGGACGAGGCGGCCAAGGCCGCGCTGACCGGTTTTGGCGCGGTACTGGCCCACAAGGAAGCGGTGGAAATCGCCATCCTGCGTGTCGAGGTCTTCCTTGGCGTCTTCATCGGTGCCGTCACCTTCACCGGGTCGATCATCGCCTTTGGCAAGTTGGCGGGCAAGGTGGACGGCAAGGCCAAGAAGCTGCCCGGCGGGCACCTGTTGAACGCCGCGGCCGCCATCGGTTCAGTCGTGCTTGGGGTGATGTATTTCAACGATGCCGGGATCTGGACGCTGATCCTGATGACGGTGCTGGCCTTCTTCATCGGCTATCACCTGATCATGGGGATTGGCGGCGCGGACATGCCCGTCGTGGTGTCGATGCTGAACAGCTATTCCGGCTGGGCGGCAGCGGCGATCGGTTTCACGCTTGGGAACGACCTTCTGATCGTGACCGGGGCACTGGTGGGCTCGTCCGGCGCCATCCTGAGCTACATCATGTGCAAGGCAATGAACCGTTCGTTCATCTCGGTGATCCTCGGCGGCTTTGGCGCCACCACGGGTCCTGCGATGGAGATTGCGGGCGAACAGATCGCGATTGACGCCGAAGGGGTGGCTGCGGCGCTGAACGACGCCGACAGCATCATCATCATTCCGGGTTACGGGATGGCGGTGGCACAGGCCCAGCAGTCGGTAAGCGAGCTGACCAAGCGCCTGCGCGCCAAGGGCAAGACCGTGCGCTTCGCCATCCACCCGGTGGCGGGCCGTCTGCCCGGCCACATGAACGTGCTGCTGGCCGAGGCGAAAGTGCCCTACGACATCGTGCTGGAGATGGACGA
This sequence comes from Paracoccaceae bacterium, assembly GCA_947476475.1. Lineage (GTDB taxonomy): Bacteria > Pseudomonadota > Alphaproteobacteria > Rhodobacterales > Rhodobacteraceae > TMP-24. The sequence goes on from CANJQT010000083.1 coordinate 14,881, forward strand.
GATCAACGAGGATTTCCCCACCACCGACGTGGCGATCGTCATCGGTTCGAACGACATCGTCAATCCGGCGGCACAGGAAGACCCCAACAGCCCGATTGCCGGAATGCCGGTGCTGGAATGCTGGAAGGCGAAACAGGTGTTCGTGTCCAAGCGCGGGCAGGGTACCGGGTATTCGGGGATCGAGAACCCGCTGTTCTACAAGGAAAACACCCGGATGTTCTATGGCGACGCCAAGAAGTCGCTGGACGCGTTGTTGCCGATGATTGCCTGAGGCAAGGTATATTGACCCGAACGGCCCGCCCGACAAAGGCGGGCCGTTCGCTTTTGGGCACACTACTTTCCTGCGCAGAATCGGCTCTGCTCCGGCGTTGCACAAAAGCAAGTATGCCGTCGTGTGCCACCTTTGTGGGGTGACGCGCGCCGAAGCTGCGCTAGTCTGCCCTCGGCCCTGAAGAAAAGACCCGCCATGACCCTTGATGATCATCCTCTGCGCTATGCGCTGGTCAATGAACTCCATGCCCGCCCCTTTCCTGCGCTCGAGGTGCCTTGCCAGGCGCTCTATCTAGCGGTGAAGGAACCGGTCGATGCCGCCAACCGCGACCGGGGGGCGGACCGCGCGCATCTTCTGGCGCTGCTCGACCGGCACGGGGCGGCTCATCCGGGGCCAGAGGCCACCCATTTTGCAGCCCGTCTTGGGCGCCATGACCTCAAATGGGAAAGCCATACCGAATTCGTGACCTACTCGGCCTTTACAAACGGTGTTTCCGAACGGCCCTTCGACCCGCATTCGACCGAGGTCTTTCCCGCCGACTGGCTGGCCGGGGCGCCGGGCAAGCGGACCGCCGCGGTGATGGTCCGGGTCGAGGCGCTGCCCGAGGATCTGTCCGGGGTGATGGCCAAGATCGACAGCTGGTTCGTGCCCGAAAGCCTTGCCTGTTCGTGGGTTCTGGATGAATGCGCCATCATCGCCGGAGACTTCCAGATCGACCCGGCCGGACATATGCGTTTCGCGGTCTTCGTGCGTCCCGGCACCGGCCCGCGCCGGATCGGCCGCATTGTCCAGCGCCTGTGCGAGATCGAGACCTACCGCGCCATGTCGATGCTGGGTCTAGGGCGTGCACGCGAACTCACCGGGCGGCTGAATGCACTGGATCCGCAGCTGGCGGGGCTGGCCTCGGCTCTGGCCGATGATCACCGCGCCTCGGAAGCCACATTGCACGAACTCTTGGAAATTTCGGCGGAACTGGAAAGCCTCGCCACCCGCCTCTCCTTCCGCTTTGGTGCCACCGGCGCCTACGAGGCGATCGTCAATCAGCGGATCGAGGTCCTGCGCGAAACCCGGCTGATGGGCCGCCAGACCTTCGGCGAATTCATGCGCCGCCGCTATGATCCGGCGATGCGCACGGTGAAGTCCGCCGAACGGCGGCTGGAACAGATGTCGGCGCGGGCCGAACGGGCGGGGGAACTTCTCTCCACCCGGGTTGATGTCGAACGCTCGGCCCAGAACCAGAAGCTTCTAGAAAGCATGGACCGCCGCGCCGACCTGGCGCTGCGCCTTCAGCACACGGTCGAGGGCCTCTCTGTCGTGGCGATCAGCTATTACGCCGTCAGCCTTGCCAGCTATGCGCTTTTGCCGGTGGCCGAAGCCCTGCACTGGCCGAAATCAGCCCTGACCGCCGTGTTGGTTCCATTGGTCGTGGCTGCGGTCTGGGTGATGATCCGCTGGGTCCGCCGCGCCATCCATTGAAAAAGACCCCGCCAAAGCGGGGCCCCTTCTTCTTTTCGAAAATATCCCGGGGGTGTGGGGGCAGCGCCCCCACCCGGTCGCCCC
>CANJQT010000084.1 GCA_947476475.1 Paracoccaceae bacterium
CAACCTGATCCGGGCCCTGGCGGCTGAAACCGGCTTGTCGCTGATAGCGGCGGAACCGCATGTCCATGACGTGCTGAATGTCTTCATGTGCACCGGCTTTCTGCGCGCCACCGGGCAGTATTTCATGAAAGCCTCGCCGGTGCGGCCGGGCGACTATCTTGAGTTCTTTGCCGAGATTGGTCTTCTGGGCGCCCTGTCAGCCTGTCCGGGCGGCGATTGTTCGGCAGAACACTCATCGGATGCGGCGCGCTGCCATCCGCTGATGGTCGAGGTGCTGCGACCTGCACAAGGCGCCCTGAAGGGCTGGGCGTCGCCGGTGCCAAACGGCTATGACCGCAGCCACGGAGCCTAGCAGTAAGTTTCGACGGAGACCGCCCGATCAAGGCCGAAACGGTCGCCCTGCGCCCAGCCCGCAGGTCTTGCCCCAGCCTCAGGCGAAGGCCGCGCCAAGTGCTATCTCGACCATGTCGCCAAAACTTTGTTCCCGGTCTTCGGCGGGCAGTGCTTCGTGCGTCAGAAGGTGATCCGAAATGGTCAGGACAGCAAGCGCCCGTGCGCCGTGGCGCGCGGCGACGGTGTAAAGCTCTGCCGCTTCCATTTCCACGCAAAGAACCCCGTGGCGGGCCAGCATCTCGGTCAGGTCGGGACGTTCGTCATAAAAGACATCCGACGAATAGATGCCGCCGACATGAATGGGCGTGCTGTGGCTGCGGGCCGTGCGAACCGCGGCCTCCAGCAGGCCATAATCGGCGCAGGGCGCATACTGCATTTCCTTGAAAAACCCGCGCGACGGGGTCGAAAGGGTCGAGGCGGTCATCGCGATGACCACATCGCGAACTTTCACATGATGCTGCATGGCGCCCGCCGATCCGATGCGGATCAGCGTCTTGGCGCCATAGTCGCGGATCAGTTCGTTCGCATAGATCGAAAGCGACGGCATGCCCATGCCCGACCCGTGGATTGTAACCCGGTTGCCATTCCATGTGCCGGTGAAGCCCAACATGCCACGCACCTGATTGATGCAGACCACATCTTTCAGGAACTTTTCCGCCGCCCACCGGGCGCGGTAGGGATCGCCGGGCAGAAGGACGGTCTCGGCGATCTCGCCGGGTTTTGCACCGATATGGAAAGTCATGGTCTGTCCCCTTGTTTATGCGGACAGACTGCCGAAGGCCGCAGGCAGGCACAAGGGGGCGCGCGCCGGTATTACCCCGCGAACCGCGCCAGATAATCCTGCAAAGGCTGCAGACTGTTGGCATCGCCCTGCAGTTCCGCGCGCGCGAAATCAATGAGCGCCACCTCATGGTCGATCAGGACCTGCATTGCAGGTCTGTCGGCGTCCGGTGCTTGCGCCAGGGTTGCCTCGAACTCGGCTACATAGGCGTCGTATGTATCGCGCATGGTCGTGAAAAGTTCAGTCGCACTGACGCTGGCCAACAGGTCTGCCTCGAAGCGGCCTTCCTGGCGCAGTTGATCAAGAGGCGTGGTCAGAATGCCATTGCGTGCAAGAACCGGTTCTATCGCGCGGGCGGTTACGACCTCCATCCTGGCCATCAATTCAAGCGCCTGGCGGGCGCGGCCGGTCTGGAATTCTGCCAGACGGGCGAAGTAAGTCTCGCCCGAGATTTCTTCCTCATAGGCCACGCGGAAGCCGTCTATGAACGTGTCGAACAGGCGTGCCTTGACGGGTTCAAAACTCATGGTGGTTGTATCCCGTTATTCCGCCGCAATCACATTGGCGTCGGCCAGCGTGACAATGTCGGCCATGATGCGGTTCAGTTCGAAATCCTTGGGTGTGTATACCCGCGAGACGCCCATCTTTAAAAGCTGTGCGGCGTCGTCATCGGGGATGATTCCACCAACGACCACGGGAACATTGGCAATGCCGGCACTCGCCATCCGCTCCATCACCTCGGCGATCAGCGGCAGGTGGCTGCCCGAGAGGATCGAGAGGCCGACGATATGGGCCTTTTCTTCGGCGGCGCGGGCAACGATCTGTTCGGGGGTCAGGCGGATGCCTTCATAGGTGATGTCCATCCCGCAGTCGCGGGCGCGGGCAGCGATCTGTTCGGCGCCGTTGGAATGGCCGTCAAGCCCCGGCTTGCCCATCAGGAATTTCAGCCTGCGCCCGAGTTTTGACGAGACCTGATCAACCGCAGTGCGGATCTCGTCCAGCCCTTCGGTGCGGTTCGACGGGTTGCGGGCAACGCCGGTGGGGCCGCGGTATTCGCCATGCACCTGACGCATGATGCCCGCCCATTCCCCGGTGGTCACACCCGCCTTTGCCGCCGCGACGGATGCGGGCATGATGTTCGCGCCATTCTGGGCGGCATCGCGCAGGTCGGCGAGCGCGCTGGCCACGGCGCCCGCGTCACGGATCGCGCGCCAACCGTTCAGGCGTGCGATCTGATCCTGTTCCATCGCCGGATCAACGGTCATGATCGAGCCATCGCCTGCGGTCAGCGGTGACGCTTCGCCCGCCTGCCAGCGGTTGACGCCGACCACGGTGGTTTCATTGGTTTCGATCCGGTTGATGCGGGCGGCGTTGCTATCGACCAGCCGGCCCTTCATGTATTCGATGGCGGCAATCGCGCCGCCCATCGCGTCCAGGGTCTTCAGTTCTTCGCGCGCGCCATCCTTCAGGGCTTCCACCTTGGCGGCGATGACCGGGCTGCCGTCGAACAGATCGCCATATTCCAGGAGGTCCGTTTCATAGGCCAGGATCTGCTGCATGCGCAGCGACCATTGCTGGTCCCACGGGCGGGGCAGGCCCAGAGCTTCGTTCCAGGCGGGAAGCTGGACGGCGCGGGCGCGGGCGTTTTTCGACAAGGTCACCGCGAGCATTTCCAGAAGGATGCGGTAGACGTTGTTTTCAGGCTGCTGTTCGGTCAGGCCAAGGCTGTTGACCTGCACGCCGTAGCGGAAGCGGCGGTATTTTTCTTCGGCAATGCCGTAGCGGTCGCGGCAGATTTCGTCCCACAGTTCGGTGAAGGCGCGCATCTTGCACAGTTCGGTGACGAACCGGATGCCCGCATTCACGAAGAATGAAATCCGCCCGACCATCGCCGGAAAGTCCTTGGCCGCGACTTTGCCCTTTAGATCATCCAGCACCGCGATGCCGGTCGCCAGCGCGAAGGCCAGTTCCTGTTCTGGCGTCGCACCTGCTTCCTGCAGGTGGTAGGAACAGACGTTCATCGGGTTCCATTTCGGCAGATGTTCTGCCGTATAGGCCGCGACATCGGTGATCATCCGCAGGCTGGGCTTTGGCGGGCAAATGTAGGTTCCGCGACTTAGATATTCCTTGATGATGTCGTTCTGCACGGTTCCTTGCAGATTTCGAACATCAGCGCCCTGTTCCTCGGCCGCGGCGATGTAAAGCGCCAAAAGCCACGGGGCGGTGGCGTTGATGGTCATCGAGGTGTTCATCTGTTCCAGCGGAATGTTCTGAAACAGGCTGCGCATGTCGCCCAGATGGCAGACTGGAACGCCCACCTTGCCCACTTCGCCCCGCGCCAGAAGATGGTCGCTGTCATAACCGGTCTGGGTGGGCAGATCGAAGGCCACCGACAGGCCGGTCTGCCCCTTGGCTAGATTCGCCCGGTAAAGTTCGTTCGACTTTTCGGCGGTCGAATGGCCCGCATAGGTGCGGAACAGCCAGGGCTTTTCCTTAGCTACCTCGGTCATCGCGGCCTCCTGAATCGTTCTTGAAAGATTATTTCGCGACGAAAGAGATAGGCGACATATCCTGACCTTGTCAATTCGCTGCATTGCGGCGAACCGCGGTGTTTGGACCCGAGTGCGGCACCTTCCCCTTTCGCAAGAAATCTGGAAGAGTGCCATCAACGGCCATGGGGGCTGGTGGAGCAAGACATGGACGGTCTGACAACGCTTGCGCTTTGGGTGCATTTCCTCTCGATCGGCATGGCGGGTATGGCCACTTTCGGTATTCCGGTGACGCTTCTGGCCAGCAAGGGCGCCACCCCGGAACAGCGGCCGGCGATCGGGGCCATCTTGATGAAGCTGGCGGGTTTCGGGCGAATGGCGATTGCGCTGCTGATCTTGTCAGGGCTGGTCATCGTCTGGGCGCGCTACAGTGGCGGCGGGCTGAATGGCTGGTTCAATATCAAGATGGTGTTCGTCGTCGCCATAGTGGCCCTGGCCCTTTACAACAAGCACAACGGAGTACGGGCGCGGGCGGGTGACGGTGCCGCGGTGGCGCGGATGCCGATGCTGGGCAAGATCGGGATCGGGTTGTTTGCGCTGACCGTCCTGTTGGCGGTCCTTGCGTTCGGGTAAGGAAAGCCCTTTGAAGTCAGGCTGAACAGCACATGTTCCGGACGGTCGAGCTGCCTTTCTGGCTTTTCCTGCTGATCATCGCATTTGCGCTGATGGCCTTCTTTTCACATTTCCTGTTCCCTTCGGTCCGATGGTTCTTTCGCCGGCGGATGGAGGGGGTGGTCGAGCGGTTGAATAGCCGCTTGGACCGGCCGATTCAGCCGTTCAAGCTGATGGAACGCCATGACATGATCATCCGTCTAGCGCATGATCCCAAGGTGGCCGAGGCGATAGCCGACGAGTCAGCCGCAACCGGCGAGCCGCAGACAGTGGTGCTAGAGCGTGTGCGCCGTTACGCGCGCGAAATCGTTCCGGCGTTTTCGGCGCGCTTCTATTTTACCTGGGGTATCCGCATTGCCAGGTGGTTTGCGCGGCTGCTTTACAAAGTGCATCTGGATGACCGGAAGTTGGGCGAGATTGACCCGACTGCCACGGTGGTTTTCGTGATGAATCACCGATCGAACATGGATTATGTGCTTGTTACCTATTTGGCTGCGCAAAGGTCTGCGCTGTCTTATGCGGTGGGGGAATGGGCGCGGGTCTGGCCGCTTTCCTGGTTGATCCGCACGATGGGGGCCTACTTCATCCGCCGTCGCTCGGACCGGCCGCTTTATCGCCGGGTGCTGTCGCGTTATGTGCAGATGGCGACGGCGGAAGGGGTGACGCAGGCGATATTCCCCGAAGGCGGGCTGTCGCTGGACGGGCGCACCGCCCCTGCGCGGATGGGGATACTGAGCTACATCGTGCAGGGCGAACGGCCTGATGGGCGCGATGTGGTTTTTGTGCCGGTGGCGCTGAACTATGACCGGATCGTCGAAGATCGGGTGCTGATCGAAGCGCACCGCGCCGGGGTGCGGCGGTTCCGCGCCCCGATCGGGTCGATCATGGCTTTCATCTGGCGGCATGTCTGGCGGGCGATTCTGGGCCGTTTCCGCAGTTTTGGCACGGCCGTCGTGCGGTTCGGCGAGCCTGTTTCACTGGCGGCCTTCGCGAAGGGCCGAGATGGCGATCTGACTGCCGATCTGGCGCAGCACCTGATGGCAGAGGTGACGCGCAACATCCCGGTGCTGCCGGTGCCGCTGGTCGCGGCGGCATGGGGGCCGGAGGCGATGACCGATCGCCCAGCCCTGATCGAACGGACCAGGGCGCTTGCCGCGCGCTTTGATGCGGCGGGGGCCGCAGTGATGCTGCCTGAAGGGGGGGCGGAAGCGGCGGTTGATCTGGCATTGGCGATTTTCAGGCTGCGAAAGTTCGTGACCCGCAGCGGGAACGGGCTGCAGCTGGACGAGGACAAGCGCCCGATCCTTGATTTCTATGCCGCCTCTATCTTGCAGCTTCTGGATGCAGGTGCAGAAACGATTGGGGCAGATTTGGGCAAACTCCCGGCTAAAGCGAAACGCAAGGGACATAAAGTTTCAAAAGAGTAGTTGGCTCTATTGCAATGTTGCGCGGTGATTTGTATTTCATCCGGAAAAGCAGCATTGATTCTGCGATGCGGCATGAAATTGGGAGGCGCGCATGGCTTTGGACACTCACCCCGGGATCGCACCCTACGATGCACCGGTGAAGGACCTATATGAAGTCGGGGAAATGCCGCCCCTCGGCCATGTGCCGAAGCAGATGTATGCCTGGGCCATTCGTCAGGACCGGCATGGCGAGCCAGATAGCGCCATGCAGGTCGAAGTGGTCGATACCTGGAAGCTGGACAGCAACGAAGTGCTGGTTCTGGTGATGGCGGCGGGTGTCAATTATAATGGTGTGTGGGCGGCGCTTGGGGTGCCGATCAGCCCGTTTGATGGCCACAAACAACCTTATCATATTGCAGGATCGGACGCTTCGGGCATCGTCTGGGCGGTGGGCGACAAGGTCAAGCGCTGGAAGGTCGGCGATGAAGTTGTGGTTCATTGCAATCAGGATGATGGCGACGACGAGGAGTGCAACGGCGGCGACCCGATGTTTTCGCCGAGCCAGCGCATCTGGGGCTATGAGACGCCGGACGGGTCTTTCAGCCAGTTCACGCGCGTGCAGTCGCAGCAGCTGATGCCACGCCCCAAGCACCTGACCTGGGAAGAAAGTGCCTGCTATACGCTGACGCTTGCCACCGCCTACCGGATGCTGTTTGGCCATCAGCCGCATGATCTGAAGCCGGGGCAGAACGTGCTGGTTTGGGGCGCGTCGGGGGGCCTTGGGTCTTATGCGATCCAGCTGATCAACACGGCGGGTGCAAATGCGATCGGGGTGATCAGCGACGAATCCAAGCGCGATTTTGTTATGGGGCTGGGCGCCAAGGGCGTCATCAACCGCAATGACTTCAAATGCTGGGGGCAATTGCCCAAGGTCAACAGCGAGGAATACAACACCTGGCTGAAAGAGGCGCGCAAGTTCGGCAAGGCGATCTGGGATATCACCGGCAAGGGTGTGAGCGTCGATATGGTGTTCGAACATCCGGGCGAGGCGACCTTCCCGGTTTCGTCGCTGGTCTGCAAGAAGGGCGGAATGGTGGTGATCTGTGCGGGCACCTCGGGCTTCAACTGCACCTTCGACGTGCGCTATATGTGGATGCATCAGAAGCGCCTGCAGGGCAGCCATTTCGCCCATCTGAAACAGGCCGCGGCGGCCAACAAGCTGATGGTTCAGCGTCGGCTTGACCCGTGCATGTCAGAGGTTTTCCCTTGGGCGGAGATTCCGCAAGCCCATATGCTGATGCTGAAAAACCAGCACAAGCCGGGGAACATGGCGGTTCTGGTTCAGGCGCCGCGCACGGGGCTGCGGACGTTCGAGGATGCGCTGGAAGCGGGTAAGCGCGGCTGATCGGTTGGCGCCGGGGTCGTCAGGGACCGGTTGCCGTCTTGGCGCCCGGTCGTGCCGGGCGCAGGCGTGACCTTGCCCCGGGTCAGGTGACAAAAACCGCTGCTATGGTGCCGGGTGATCTGGCGTCTGGCCGGGCGGGCCGATAGGGTCCGGCCATGTCACAGCCACCCATTCAGTTTTCCGAAGATCAGGCCGAAGCTTGGGACCGCGTCGCCGAAATGCTTCTGCGGGCGGGCATTGATCTTGCGAACGGAACCCTGCTTCCCGAAGCGTCCGGCACGCCGGAGGTTCTGGCACTTGTCGGCAAGGCGGGGTCTGGAAAGACCATGCTGCTGGCGGGTTTGACCAAGGCCCTGGCCGAGGCCGGGATGGACGTGATTTCCGGCGATTACGAAGGCAAGAAGCGCAAGGACCGCCGCACGCTGGCAGTCTTGGCGCCGACCAACAAGGCGGCCAGCGTGTTGCGGTCGCACGGCGTGCCCGCTACGACCATCCACCGCATCCTTTATACGCCGGTATATGACCCCGAGTACGAGAAGATCGCCGAATGGCTGGCCGGAAATGGCGACAGGCCGACGGTCGAAGGGCTGACCGACCTCGCCCTTGATCGCGCCCGGAATTTCTACGATTCGATGAAGTCGATCCCCGGTGCGCTGGCGGCAGCGGGTCTGCGCGGGTCGGATTTCATCCTTGGCTGGAAGCGGCGCGAGGAGCCGCTGGATGTGGGCTTCATCGACGAAGCATCGATGCTGGATGAGCGGCAGTTCAATGATCTGAAAGAGATATTTCCGACATTGGTCATCTTTGGCGACCCGGCGCAGTTGGCACCGGTTGGCCAGTCTGGCGAAATGGTCTTTGACATGCTGCCCGCGGGCAGCCGCCTGACGCTGAGCCGCATTCATCGGCAGGAAAAGGACAGTCCTATCCTTGATCTGGCCCATGCGCTTGGGGATGAAAGTCTTGAATTCGGAACCTTTGAAGAAATGGTTGTCGATGCCGCCCGCCGCGATGACCGGGTGATCTGGGCCGAACGGGTGGATGCCGAACTGATGGCGCGCTCGCCGGTGCTGGTCTGGCGCAACCAGACGCGGATCCGGCTGATACAGGCTTTCCGCGCCGCCTATGGCGCCCCGGCCGATGCGCTTTTGCCGGGCGAACCATTGATCTGTGATGGGATCGAACTGCCGTTGAAGCACCGAAAGAAAAGGATTGATCTGGAAGCGCGTGGCCTGATCAAGGGCGCGCAGGTCATCTATCTTGGCCCCGGCAACAAGCCGGGTTTTTCACGTCTGCATGTGGTCGGCGCCGAAGATCCGCGCGTTTCTGCCGCATCGATCATCAAGATTGAACTGCCGGACGAGGAAGAACCCTTCATACCTTACGCGGCGCGGATGGGTGCCGCCTTCTTGCACGGCGCCGCAGTGACGATCCACAAGGCCCAGGGCAGCCAGTGGGAAGATGTGCAGGTCTTTGCCCCCGACCTGTTCGTGGCCGCACGCATGAACAAGACCGAGGCGGGCATCGCCTTGTGGAAGCGGCTGGCCTATGTGGCGATCACGCGGGCCGAAAAGCGCCTGCATTGGGTGGTGCGCAACCGGTTGGCGCGCCCGCAAAGCGCGTTGACCATCGACGACCTGCCCAAGGGTGCTGCACCCCTGTCTTTGGTGCCAACAGAAGAGCTGTGAGCCTGTTCTTGTCCGACGGCCCGCTTTGCGTCGGGCACGACGGTTCCAACCCAAGGGTTCCGGTCATCGGAAAAACAATCTAATCTGGTGCAAACCAAGGGAGAAAACCATGCGTTGCGTCTTCGTTCAGTTTCGTTGTCACCCCGGCAAGACCTATGAGGTGGCCGATGCGATCTATGACCGCGAGGTGGTGTCGGAGCTTTATTCGACCTCTGGCGAATATGACCTTATTGCCAAGATCTATATCCCCGAAGACGCCGATGTGGGTCACTGGCTGAACGAGCGGCTGTTCGGCATTGCCGGCATCAGCCGGACGCTGACCACCATGACCTTCAAGGCGTTCTGACATGGCAGGTACCGTTGTGATCACCGGTGCCTCTGCCGGGATCGGGCGGGCAACGGCATTGCGGTTTCTTGGGGCCGGGTGGAACGTCGCGCTGCTTGCACGGCGGGCCGACGCTTTGGCAGAGGTGGCAAGCGGCCATGCGCAGGCGCTGTGCCTGCCCTGTGACGTGACGCAGCCAGGCGCGGTTGACGCAGCGTTCGCGCAGGTTGTGGCACGCTTCGGGCGGATCGACGTTCTGTTCAACAATGCCGGTATCTTCCGGCCCGGCGCGCTGATCGACGATATGCCGCTGGCCGACTGGGCCGACACGGTGGATGTGAACCTGAATGGCATGGTCTTTGCGGCCCGCGCTGCCTTCCGGCAGATGCGTGGGCAAAGCCCGCAGGGCGGGCGGATCATCAACAATGGTTCGATATCGGGTCAGGTGCCGCGACCGGGGTCGCTCGGCTATACGGTGACCAAACATGCGATCAACGGGCTGACCAAGGTGTTGGCGCTGGACGGGCGGGCCTTTGACATTGCCTGCGGTCAGATCGACATCGGCAATGCGGCGACCGAACTTGCGGCACGGTTCGCCGAAGGCGCGCGTCAGGCGGACGGGTCGATCAGGGCGGAACCCACCATGGATGTTGGACTGGTCGCGGATGCCGTCTTGCAGATGGCAAGTCTGCCGCCCGGGGCCAATGTGCTTTCAATAACCATCATGGCCACCAAGATGCCCCTGGTCGGGCGCGGCTGAAGGGAAAGCCCAGCCGGTGGCGGGGTTGCCTCCGGCGGGAGTATTTGGACCAAGCTGAAACCTGTCAATTGCCAAGGATTGTCGGCAGCCGCAGGCCATTTTCCTTGGCCGACTGTATGGCGCTGTCATACCCCGCGTCCGCATGGCGCCAGACGCCAGAGGCCGGGTCGTTCCAGAGCACGCGTTCCAGCCGTTTGGCGGCCTCTGGCGTGCCGTCTGCAACGATGACCACGCCGGAATGCTGGGAAAAGCCCATGCCGACCCCGCCGCCATGATGCAGGCTGACCCAAGTGGCGCCACTCGCGGTGTTGACGAGCGCATTCAGAAGCGGCCAGTCGGACACGGCGTCGGAACCGTCTTTCATCGCCTCGGTTTCACGGTTTGGCGAGGCGACCGAGCCCGAATCAAGGTGATCACGGCCGATGACGACGGGGGCGGAAAGTTCTCCGCTTGCGACCATGTCGTTGAACATCAAGCCTGCACGGTGGCGGTCGCCCAGACCGATCCAGCAGATACGCGCGGGCAGCCCCTGGAACGCGATGCGGTCACGCGCCATGTCGAGCCAGTTGTGCAGGTGCGTGTTGTCGGGGAAAAGCTTTTTCATTGCCGCATCGGTCTTGTAGATGTCTTCGGGGTCACCCGAAAGGGCGCACCAGCGGAACGGCCCGATGCCCTTGCAAAAAAGCGGGCGGATATAGGCAGGCACAAAGCCGGGGAAGGCGAAGGCATCTTCAAGCCCTTCGTCCTTGGCGACCTGGCGGATGTTGTTGCCATAGTCGAGTGTCGGCACACCGGCGTTCCAGAAGCCAACCATCGCCGCGACATGGGTCTTCATGCTGGCGCGAGCCGCCTTTTCGACAGACCTTGGGTCGGTTTCCTGTTTGGCGCGCCATTCGGCGACCGTCCAGCCCAGCGGCAGGTAGCCGTGCAGCGGGTCATGGGCCGAGGTCTGGTCTGTGACAATGTCGGGGCGTCCGTTGGGCATGGCGGCGCCCGCCTGCATACGCCGGAGCAGTTCCGGGAAGACCTCGGCGGCATTGCCCAAAAGGCCCACGGATTTTGCCTCGCCTGCCTTGGTCCATTGGTCGATAAGGGCCAGCGCTTCGTCCAACGTGTGGGCCTTGGCGTCGACGTAGCGGGTGCGCAGGCGGAAATCGATGCGCGTCTCGTCGCATTCGACGGCAAGGCAGCAGGCACCGGCCATCACTGCGGCCAGCGGCTGAGCGCCGCCCATGCCGCCAAGCCCGCCGGTGAGGATCCATTTGCCCTTCAGATTGCCGCCGTAATGCTGACGCCCAGCTTCGGCGAAGGTCTCATAGGTGCCCTGAACGATGCCTTGGGTGCCGATGTAGATCCATGACCCCGCAGTCATCTGGCCGTACATCATCAGGCCCTTCTTATCGAGTTCGTTGAAATGGTCCCAGGTGGCCCAGTGGGGAACAAGGTTCGAATTGGCGATCAGCACGCGTGGCGCGTCGGGGTGGGTTTTAACCACCGCGACCGGGCGGCCGGATTGGACGACAAGGGTTTCGTCGCTTTCAAGATCCTTCAGCGTCGCCACGATCCGGTCGAAGTCGCCCCAGGTGCGGGCGGCGCGGCCGATACCGCCATAGACCACCAGTTCGTGCGGGTTTTCGGCCACGTCGGGATGCAGGTTGTTCATGAGCATCCTCAGCGCGGCCTCGGTCTGCCAGCTTTTGGCATTCAGCGTGGTGCCGGTTGGCGGATAGATGTCGCGAGCGTTCTTGCGGTCGTTCATGGGAATCACCTTCAGCGGTTGAGTGCGCCCGAGCGGGCGAGGCGGTCGAGGTTTGCGAGGATCGCGCCGAGAACGGCGCGCAGTCTTGCGGCCTTGGTATGGTCGTAGGTCCAGGGCGCCAGTTCGGCGGCCAGATAGGCGCTTTGCGCGAGTTCCATCTGGATGGCGTGGATGCCGTCCTGCGGGCGACCGTAGTGGCGCGTGGTCCAGCCGCCCTTGAAGCGGCCATTGAGGACGTTTGTGAGGTGGGGGGCAGCTGCGCAGGCGTCAATAGTTGCGGTTTGCACCGAGGACGCGCAGGTGGTGCCGTCATTGGTCCCGATCGAAAACACTGGCAAGATGCCGGGAAACAGGAAGGGGATAACCGAGCGGATCGAATGGCAGTCATAAAGGATCGCCACGCCGTGGCGGGCTTTCACCCGGTCGATTTCTGCCTCAAGGGCCTGATGGTATGGGGTGTGGAACGAAGCGCGGCGGGTGAGGATTTCGTCCTGGGTTGGTTCCTGTCCTTCGGACCAGATTGGCCGGCCTTCGAAATCAGTTGTGGGACACAGGCTTGTCGTGTTCTGGCCGGGGTAAAGCGAGACGCCCGCCGGGTCGCGGTTTGCGTCGATGGCATAACGGTGGACGGTGGAGGCGACCGTGGTGGCACCGGGTAGCAGCCCGTCATAAAGGCGCGCGATATGCCAGTCGGTGTCGGCCAAAGCGCGGCCATTATCGTTCAGCCGTGCGGTCAGGTCATCAGGCAGCCATGTGCCTACATGGGGCATACCAAGGATAACGGGGCTGTCGCCCTGGGCAATAGTGAACGGGGTCATGCGGACAACTCGGGCAGGGAAAGTCCGGTGGCGCATGCAATCTCGCCCGAAGCGATCAGAAGGGCGGCGGCCTCGATGTCGGGGGCAAGGTAGCGGTCTTCGCCCAGTGTTGCCACATCCTGCCTGAGGCGTGCGACGGCTTTTTGCAAGGGGGCGGACGTCAGCAAGGGCGCGCGGAATTCGATGCCCTGTGCGGCGCAAAGCAGTTCGACGCCAAGGATCCGGTCAAGGTTGGCCACCATCTGCATCAGGCGGCGCGCCCCGTGGGCGGCCATGCTGACATGGTCTTCCTGGTTGGCGCTGGTTGGGGTGCTGTCGGTCACGCAGGGCATGGCGATGTGCTTGTTTTCACTCATCAAAGCGGCGGCCGTTACCTCGGCGATCATGTAGCCGGAATTCAGGCCGGGGTTCGGAGTCAGGAACGCGGGCAGGTCGAACGAAAGTACCGGATCGACCATCAATGCGACTCGGCGCTGGGCGATGGCCCCGATTTCCGCCAGCGCCAGCGCGATCATGTCGGCAGCAAAGCCCACCGGTTCGGCATGGAAGTTCCCGCCCGACACGATCTGCCCGGCTTCGGTCAGCACCAAAGGGTTGTCAGTGGCGGCGTTTGCCTCGATTTCCAGCGTGCGGGCGGCCATGCGTATCACGTCCATCGCGGCCCCCGTGACCTGTGGCTGACAGCGGATACAGTAGGGATCCTGCACCCGCGTATCACCTTCGCGGTGGCTTTCGCGGATGACTGAACCGTCAAGAAGGGCGCGAAGGAAAGCGGCGGCCTCGATCTGGCCCGCATGGCCGCGCAGGGAATGGATTTCTGGGTGCAGGGGGGCGGTGGATCCCATGATCGCGTCGGTCGACAGGGCCGAGGTAACAAGGGCCGCCTGCGCGGCGCGCCAGCCTTCGAACAGGCCTGCAAGGCCAAAAGCGGTTGAGAACTGGGTGCCGTTGATGAAGGCGAGGCCCTCCTTGGCGGTGAGCGGGATCGGAGAAAGGCCAGAGGCGGCCAGTGCCTTGGCGCCCGACAGGATCTGGCCGCGATATTCCGCCTGACCTTCTCCAATCAGCACGGCCGTCATATGGGCAAGGGGGGCAAGATCGCCCGAAGCGCCGACCGAGCCTTGCGCGGGTATCAGGGGGGTGACGCCTTTTTCCAGCATATTTTCAAGAAGTTCGATCAGTTCCCACCGCACGCCTGACGCGCCACGGCCCAGCGACAGCAGTTTCAGTGACATGATCAGACGGGCGTGACGGCGTGCGATTGGCTCGCCCACGCCACAGCAGTGCGACAGGATCAGGTTGCGTTGCAGGGTGGCGGTATCGCCGGGGGCGATGCGGATGCTGGCCAGTTTGCCAAAGCCGGTATTGACGCCGTAAACCGGCACGTCACCGGCGGCGGCCCGGGCGATGGCGTCGGCGGCGCGGTCAACACCGGCGCGGGCGCTGCGGTCAAGCCGCACGGGGGCTTCGTCAAAGTAGATTCGGGCAAGGTCGGCCAGGGTGACTGCGCCGGGGGTAAGGGTCAGCACGGTCATGCGCGGCCTCCGATGATGCGTTGGTGGATGGGGTTGAAGCCGATGCGGTAAGCAAGCTCGGCGGGGGTGTCGGCGTTCCAGACCACCATGTCGGCACGCAGCCCGGGGGCGAGCATACCACGGTCGCCAAGGCCCAAAGCGCGGGCGGCGTGCTGGGTGGCGCCGCGCAAGGCTTCCTCTGGGGTCATGCGAAAAAGGGTGCAGGCCATGTTCATGGTCAAAAGCAGCGAGGTCATAGGCGAGGAGCCGGGATTCATGTCGGTAGAAACCGCCATCGGCACGCCGTATTGGCGCAGAAGGGCAATGGGGGGCGCCTTGGTTTCGCGCAGCGTATAGAAGGCGCCGGGAAGGATCACTGCCACCGTTCCTGCGGCAGCCATCGCCTGCACCCCCGCTTCGTCAAGATATTCCAGATGATCAGCAGACAATGCCTGGTAACCGGCGGCAAGTGCCGCGCCACCGAGGTTCGAGAGCTGTTCGGCATGAAGCTTGACCGGCAGGCCGAGCGATCTTGCTACATCAAAGACGCGGGCGATCTGGGCTGGGGAAAAGGCGATACCTTCGCAGAACCCGTCCACCGCATCGGCCAACCCTTCGGCATGCGCCGCGTGCAGCGCGGAGAGGCAGACATCGTCAATATAGGCGTCGGCGCGGCCAGCGTATTCGGCTGGCACGGCATGTGCGCCAAGGAAGCTGGTGCGGATTGTCACCGGGCGCAAGGCCGCCAGCGCGCGGGCGGCACGAAGCATGCGAAGTTCCGTTTCCACATCAAGCCCGTAGCCGGATTTGATTTCAATGGTCGCCACCCCTTCGGCAACCATCGCGTCGATTCGGGGAAGGGCACTGGCCACAAGATCTTCGACGCTGGCCGCGCGGGTAGCGCGGACGGTCGAGACGATGCCGCCACCCGCGCGCGCAACCTCTTCATAGGTTGCGCCGTTCAGGCGCTGTTCGAATTCGCCAGCGCGGTGGCCGCCGTGGACGACGTGGGTGTGGCAGTCGATCAGCGCCGGTGTCACCAGTCTGCCGCCAAGGTCGTGAGTGGCGGCTGAGGGGGCATCGGCGCGCGGGCCGACCCAGCGGATCGTGCCGCCTTCGGTCAGGATCGCCGCATCGTCGATCAGCCCGTAGGGCGCGCCTTCGGCCATTGTCGCGGCGCGGCAGTTCACGAAAAGGCAGGGAGTGCTGGTCATGGAAACGGTCCGGTGATTTCGGTTGCCGAGTCGGGTTTTAGGCGGTTATAAGTAATATGTCTAGACATAAAGGAGCCTGCTGATGATCTTCGCCAAACGCGCCTTGTTGCCCGAAGGCTGGGCAAAGGATGTGCGGATCACCTTGTCCGGTGGGCGGATTGCCTCGTGCGCGACCGGCGCGGTGGCCGGGCCCGATGATGTGAGGGTGGGGATATTGTTGCCCGCGTTGTCGAACCTGCATTCCCATGCCTTTCAGCGGGCGATGGCGGGGATGACCGAATATCGGGCAAAGGGGCGCGAAAGCTTCTGGACTTGGCGCGAACTGATGTACCGCTTCCTTGACCGTCTGACGCCCGAACAGATGCAGGCGATCGCCGCTCAAGTCTATCTGGAGATGCAGGAGGCCGGATATGCGGCGGTGGGAGAGTTTCATTACGTTCACCATCAGCCCGGCGGCGCGCCCTATGCCGATCTGGCGGAACTGTCGGCGCGGATCATGGCAGCCGCGGATCAGACCGGGATCGGTCTGACCCACCTGCCGGTGCTTTACAGCTACGGTGGCGCGGGCAAGGCGACATTGGCTGGCGGGCAGTTGCGCTTTGGCAATGATGTAGACCGGTTCGGGCTGCTGATCGAGGCTGCGCGGGCCGCCGCGCGGTCCTTGCCCGCCGATACGGTGGTGGGGATCGCCCCGCATTCGCTGCGCGCGACCTGCCCCGAGGATTTGGCCCGTGCCCTGCCGTTGGCAAAGGGGGCCCCGATCCATATCCATGTGGCCGAACAGCCGAAGGAAGTCGCCGACATTTCCGCCTGGCTGGGGGCGCGTCCGGTCGAATGGCTGATGGCCCATACACCGGTGGGGGCGGATTGGTGCCCCATCCATGCCACTCATATGACTGTCGCGGAAACCGAGGCTTTGGCGCGCTCAGGCGCAGTGGCGGGCTTGTGCCCGATCACCGAGGCCAATCTGGGTGACGGCCCCTTCAACGGGCCGGGCTGGATCGCGGCGGGCGGGGCCTTTGGTCTTGGGTCGGATTCAAATGTACGGATTTCCCTGACCGAGGAATTGAGGACGCTAGAATATTCGCAGCGCCTGCGCGATCTGGAACGCACTGTTCTGGTGCCGGGGGAAGGGTCGGTCGGGTCGTTCCTGTATCAGGGCGCGGCGCGCGGCGGTGCGCAGGCATTGGCGCGGGATGCCGGCGCAATTGCCGAAGGGCGGTTGGCGGATCTGGTGGCGCTGGACGGCGATCATCCTACGCTTTGCGCGTTGACCGAGGAGCAGATTCTGGACGGGCTTTGTTTTGCGGCGCCTGACGGGGTGGTGACCGACCTTTGGTCGGCCGGGCGCCATCAGGTGCGGGGCGGGCGGCATGTGGCGCGGGAGCAGGTTGTGCCGGCCTATCGCAAGGCTGTCGCAGAGTTGATGGCGTCGGTGTGAAGGGGGGGGGGGGGGGGGGGGGGGGGGGGGGGGGGGGGGGGGGGG
>CANJQT010000085.1 GCA_947476475.1 Paracoccaceae bacterium
AGCGCGCCTTCAAGTTCCGGTTCATAGTAGCCGGTCAGAAGCGCGGGTTCGGCGACAGGCTGCGGCAAGAAGGCGCGTTCAAAGAAGGCGAGGGCGGGTCCGCCGGTCGGGCGGGGCCAGCTACCGGGCAGAAGATCGGCGGTGACCAGATAGCTGGACAATGCCGCCTGATGGTCATCCGCGCCCCAGCCGGGCAAAGCCCGGTCCAGCAAAGATCCGGCAGGGTCGCTCATTCCCCGGTGGCGACAAGCTGCCAGTTCGGATCATTGGCGCCCATCCGGCGGGCAAAAGTCCAAACATCCTTTTGCTTGCGGCCATGCTTGGGGTCGCCCTCGATGACTTCGCCCGCAGCATCGCGGGTGACCGAGATAAGTTCCGCCACGAAACGCACCGTCACTTCTGCTTCACTGCTGGCGCGGTCGAACTCTGCCGATTGCAGGGTCAGTTCGCGAATCCCCAGAACTTGCGTAGCAACAGTCAGCCCGCGCGCCTTGCGATCAGCCACCACGGTTTCAAAGCTTTCGGCAACTTCGGGCGACAGGAAGGGGCGGATACGGTCGATTTCGCCCTTGGCAAAGGCAGTCAGGATCATTTCATAAGCGCCGCGCGCGCCTTGCAGGAATTCCGACACGGAAAGCCCGGACTCGACCCGCTTCATGGCCGACAGGGCTTCGGCTGCCGGGCTGCCTTCAGCGACATGATCGGTGATGTCGCGGTCGGGTCCGCCTTCGATCACATCGAAGTTGCGCTTGGCGCGGGTTGGATCGGGCAGGGGCTGTGGCGCAGCGCCACCCTCAAAGCCATCGCGCGTGCCCAGCACGTTGCGCAACTTCAGGATCAGAAAAACCGCCACCCCGGCCAGAACCAGAAGCTGAATGATCGAGTTGTTCATCGGCAATATCCTCTGGGGTCCGGGCTTGTGGGCTGGCAAATTCGTTTCTGTAACATATGTAGGATAGGGCCCGCGGCAAGTCCACCGCAGGACCGTGAAAAGACTGTCAGGAAACCGGAACCATGTGGCTGCTGCTGATCTTCATTATGGTGCCGATCATAGAGATCGGGCTGTTCATTCAGGTTGGCGGCTGGATCGGGCTGTGGCCAACGCTGGCTCTGGTGCTGGCAATGGCTTTTCTCGGGTTCCGGCTTTTGCGGCATCAGGGGTTACGCGCCCTTGGCGAACTGCAACGGTCGGCGCAGGAGCTCCGCGACCCGACCGCGCCGATCGCCCATGGGGCGATGATCCTTTTCGCTGGCCTTTTGTTGCTTACGCCGGGGTTTTTCACCGACATCATTGGCCTGCTGCTGCTGATCCCGCCGGTACGGACGGCCGCGATCCGCATTTTGGCCCGGCGGATGATGATCTTCAACGGCGCGGGGCTTGCCCCTGGGAACGGCGCCGGCACCCAAACTCCTGACGATATCGTTGACGCGGAATATACAGACGTTTCACCGCGCGACGGAATCCGGGGGCCTTCAGCCTGGACTCGCCATTGAGGCGGCGCAAGCGACCTGATAGAGGGCTTTCAAGTCGGAACGCAGGAGCTAGACATGTCGGAAGAAGGCAACGGGGCCGTGCCGCAACAGGCGCCCCAAATGAAGATGCAGGTGCTGGGCCAGTTCATCCGCGACCTGTCGTTTGAAAATGTCGTCGCGCAAAAGGGTCTGGCTTCGGCCGATGTGCAGCCCGACATTCAGGTGCACGTCAGCCTGGATGGCCGCGCCCGTCAGGTGCCCAACCAGTTCGAGGTCTATACCAAGATCAAGGCGACGTCGGTGAACAAGGCCAATCAGGCACCGTTGTTTCTGGTAGAACTGGACTATGGCGGGATCTTCCACATTGAAGGCGTGCCGGAGGACCAGCTTCACCCGTTCCTGATGATCGAATGCCCGCGCATGCTGTTTCCCTTCATGCGCCGTATCATTTCGGACGTGACGCGCGACGGCGGCTTCCCGGCGCTGAACCTTGATACGATCGACTTCGTGCAGCTTTACCGTCAGGAAGCGACCCGCCGTGCGGCCGCCCAGTCGGCGGGCACACAAGTCTTGTCCTGATCCCGGATGGGCGGCCAAAGCGACAGCGCGCTGATTGCCGCATGGGTCGACGGCCAACTGAAGGCCTGCGACAAACTCGATGTACACCGCCGTGGCTTAAGGCATCCGGCGGTGTCCGTCTTTCTGACGGACGGGGCGCAGACCCTGCTGCAACGCCGGGCGTTGGGCAAATACCATACACCCGGCCTTTGGGCGAACAGTTGCTGCACCCACCCCAACTGGGGCGAAGATCCCCGCGACTGCGCGATCAGGCGGCTGGCAGAGGAGCTGGGCGTTTCGGGCGTTGACCCGGTTTTCGTGGGCCAGGTCGAATATCGCGCTGACGTCGGCGGCGGCCTGGTGGAACATGAACTGGTCGATGTATTCCGTGCCGACTTTGCCCGGACAGCGCCGCTGAAACCCAATCCCGACGAAGTGATGGATGCACTCTGGATTTCCCAGACCCAGCTTGATGCCGACATCCTCGCAGATCCCGGCCGTTTTACCCCTTGGCTAAGGATTTACCTGTCGGATCATCGCAAAGTGATTTTCGGTCCACCCTCCCGTCTTGCAGACTAGAACCAGCCAAAAAGCGCCGCCCTTTTCAGACTGCTTCTGGAAATCGGCAAGATTTGCTGCAAGGTAGAGCAGTTGACTGCTTCGGAGTGCCGGGTGTTCAGTTTTCTTCAGCAAAAGCGGTTCTTTCTCAGCCTGTGCCTTGCCGGGCTGATCGGTTTTCCGTTGGCCATGCCTCTCGGGGCGCTGGAAGGGGTGACCTTCACGGTCGTCGGAGCGGACAAGAAGCTTAGTCGCGCACTTAGGCAGGCCTCGATTCTGGTGCGTAGCCGACCGGACAGCGCCAGCGACCCGCTGGATCTTTATTCAGGTGCGCAGGCCGACTATCAGCGATTGCTTAGCGTGCTTTATGCGCAGGGATATTACTCCGGCTCCATCCATATTCTGATCGACGGGCAGGAGGCCGCAGACCTTTCGCCGGTCGAAACGCCCAGCGCCATCTCGACAATAGCGGTGACTGTGGACCCGGGCCCCCGATTCACCTTCGGACAGGCCCGGATGAAGCCCTATGCGCAGGGCACCCGCCTGCCGCCCAGCTACCGGGACGGCAGGCCGGCTTATTCCACCGCCATCAGTGAAGCGGCGCAAGCCGGGATCGACGGCTGGCGCCAGCTTGGCCATGCCAAAGCCAGCGTCGTCGGCCAGACCATCGTCGCCGACCATGCCGCGCGCCGGCTCGACGCGGAAATCCTGCTGGGGTCCGGCCCGAAACTCCGGTTCGGGGATCTGCACCTGACCGGCAACGACCGGATGCGCAGCGAACGGATCCGGCGCATCTCCGGCTTTGCGTCCGGCACAGTGTTCGACCCCGACACCTTGACAAAAATGGTGGACCGGCTGCGCCGCACCGGGGTCTTCCGGACGGTTTCCCTTAGCGAAGCAGACCAGGCCAACCCAGATGGCACGCTGGACCTGGCGCTTGATGTGAACGAAGAGCTGCCGCGCCGCTATGGCTTTGGTGCGCAGGTATCCAGCGCCGACGGGGCCGATCTTTCGGCCTTCTGGCTGCACCGCAATCTGTTCGGCGGCGGCGAAAGGCTGCGCCTTGACGGAATCGTCCGGGCCCTTGGCAATGACGACGAACCGACATCCTACGAAATTGGCACACGGATTGACCGCCCGGCCACACCCACAACCGACAGTTCCGCCTTTCTGCTTGGCCGTTATGAAAAGGCTGAATGGTTCGATCTGGACCTGACCAGCCTGACGCTGGGTTTTGGCCTTAGCCGGGTCTTTTCCGATCAGTTCAAGGCCGAAGCCGGCCTGAACTATGTTCGCTCCACCCTGGAGGATTCCAGCTTTCAGCTGAAATACGAACTTGTCGCCCTGCCCATCAGTGTCGAACTTGACCGGCGTGACGATGAGTTCAAGCCTACCAAGGGGCAATACCTTTACGCCGCCGTAACGCCGTTCCACGGTTTTGGCACCACCGGATCCGGCGCGCAGTTGAAGGCCGATGCACGGCTTTACAAGGGCTTTGGCGCGGATGACCGGTTTGTACTGGCCGGACGGTTTCAGGCGGGAACGGTCGTCGGATCATCGCTGATCACCACGCCGCCCGACTATCTGTTCTTTTCCGGTGGTGGCGGCACGGTGCGCGGTCATCCCTTTCAGTCGCTTGGGGTCAGCCTTGCCTCGCTTGGTGGCGCTCAGGTCGGCGGAAAAAGCTTTGTTGGCATGTCGGGCGAAATGCGCGCCACCCTGAACGACAGGCTCGGCGCCGCCTTCTTTTATGACGCGGGATTTGTCAGTGACGATTCCTTTTTTGGTGGCAATTCGGGTTGGCACTCCGGGGCCGGGGTCGGGTTGCGCTATGAGACGCTGGTCGGCCCGGTGCGCCTGGACGTTGCCTTGCCCGTTTCCGGCGCTACCGGGGACGGCGTGCAGATATACGTTGGCATAGGGCAGTCCTTCTGATGCGGCGCTGGTTTCTCGCACTTTGCCTAACCCTTTCCGCCTTCGCCGCATCGGCGGCCGAGGATGACAGGGATTTTGTCACGCGCTTTCTGGAAGACAGTCTTTCCGGTTACGGCCGCACCGTAACCATCAGCGGCTTTCAAGGCGCGCTGACGTCGCGCGCCACCTTTGATCGGCTGACGATAGCCGACGATCAGGGTATCTGGCTGACCATCGAAAAGGGTGCAATCAGCTGGAGCCGTGCCGCACTTTTGCGCGGCGCCGTCGATATTGCAGAACTGTCGGCCGAAAAGATCCGACTTGACCGTCGACCCGACAATGGTGGCAAAAGCGCGCGCTATGAGGCTTCGGTGCCATTCTCGCTGCCGGACCTGCCCGTGTCGGTCAATATCGGCAGACTCCTGACAGATGAACTGATCATCGCCGAACCAGTGTTCGGCCAGCCGTTAAGGGTTTCCATTTCAGGTGCGGCCGCTCTGTCGGAGGGCGAGGGGCGGGCCGATCTCGCGTTGCGCCGCATCGACGGCAAAGAGGGGCAGCTGACCTTCACCGGGGAATTCTCGAACAAGACCCGCGAGGCAACGCTCGATCTGCTTGCCTCCGAAGGGTCCGGTGGCATCGCCGCAACGCTTCTCGGGATTCCGGGCGCGCCAAAGGCGCAACTCGCCATCCATGGTGCAGGCCCGATCAGCAATTTTGCCACCGATCTGGCGCTTGCCACCGATGACAGGCCGCGCCTTACCGGCCAGCTTCGCCTGACCCAGGCCGCAGATGCCGCGCAGGCCTTCAGTCTGGCTTTGCGTGGCGATATCACCCCCCTCCTTCAACCACAGTATCGCGACTTTTTCGGAACCGCGGTGCTGCTCGAAGCGGAAGGATCCCGGCGGGCCGGGGCAAGCACGGACCTGACCCGGCTGGTCATCGATTCCGACGGTGCCGATCTGACCGGTCGGCTTTCGCTGTCCGCGCAAGGCGTGCCGACAGCCGTCGCCTTGACCGTTCGGCTGGGTCTGGCGAATGGCGCCGAAATGCGCCTGCCGCTGACCGGCAACCCGGTCTTTGTGCGCAATGGCGTGCTGACGCTGCGCTTCAACTCGGCGAAAAGCCGGGACTGGGCTTTGTCCGGCAACCTTGACGGGCTGCGCAGTGCGGGCGGTGCGGTTGACGCCATCACCTTGTCCGGCAGCGGGCAGGTGATGCCGGGCATTGAGGCCGGACGGGCACAAATCTCTGGTCAGGCGGAATTTGCCGCCAAAGGCCTTGCCTTGGCCGACCCGGCGCTGGCGCGTGCGGCAGGCGACACGATCACGGGCCATACCGAATTCTTGTGGCAGGATGGCAAGCCTCTGGTCCTGCGCGCCCTTTCGGCGGATGCCGGCGATCTGGGTATTTCTGGCGCGCTGGAACTTCAGACCAAAGGCTTTGATCTGGAGGCGGCAGGCCAACTGACGCTGCGCGCCGCAGACATGTCGCGCTTTTCTGAACTGGCCGGACGTAAGCTGGGCGGAACCGCCCTGATCGCGCTGAAAGGCAGCGCGCAGCTTTTGTCGGGCGCGTTCGAAGTCGTCGCGTCGGCTACCGGCGTTGGCCTGAGCGTGGACAGCGACCTGGCGGACCGGCTGTTGGCCAACACATCCCGGATTCAGATTTCGGCGGCGCGCACAACCAAAGGGCTTACCCTTCGATCCGCGGATCTGATGATTTCCGCGATGACGGCCCATGCCGAAGGCAACCTGACATCGGCCGCGCGTGATCTTCGGGCAACATTCGACTTTTCAGATCTGTCAGCGCTTGGTCCGGGCTTTGCTGGCGGGCTGACCGCTGATGCCACCTTCGCCGGACCGGTTGGTGCAGGCATCTTTGACATGACCGGGCAAGCGGCGGACCTGCAATTGGGCAACCGCATTGCCGCGCCAGTCTTCCGGGGCACGTCTGATGTCACCCTGCGGGCAGTTGAAACCGCTGACGGCCTTGCCCTGCAAAGTGCAGGCCTGAAGAATGAGCAGGCAGAGGCCGCAATCCTGAGTGATCCAGACGGCGTTCTGACCCTGTCCGGCGCGCTGGCCAATCTGGCGATCCTCGTGCCGCAGTTCCCCGGCAAAGCCGGATTCGCCGGTACCATGCGCCCCACGCCTGCCGGATATGATCTGGCCCTGTCGGCCAACGGCCCCGCCAACGGCGCAATCGAACTTTTCGGGACAACGGCGCGCGATCTGTCGGTGGTTGATCTTTCCTTGTCGGGTGTAGTGCAGGCGGGCATCATCAACCCGTTGATCGCGCCACGCAACATCGCCGGCACCGTCACCGCCGAACTGCGCTTGTCCGGCCCGCCAGCACTGAAGGGTCTAAGCGGGACCGTCGCGCTTGGCGATCTGCGCTTTTCGTCGCCCCAGGAAAACCTTGCAATCACCGGCGGCGGCGCCGAATTGCGCCTTGGTGACGGTCAGGCGGAACTTGCGGGCTCTGGCAACCTTCGCGGCGGGGGTGGCATGAAGCTGGCAGGAACCATCGGTTATTCCGCCGCCCCAAGCGCCAACCTCACCGTTGATCTCGACCGCGCCCGCATTCTGGAACCCAACCTGTATGACGCAACCCTGTCAGGTCAGATCACCTTTGACGGCCCGCTGGCCGGCGGTGCGACCATTGGCGGGTCCCTGACCGTGACAGAAGCAGAAATTCTGGTGGGTCAGGCCAGCCTTGCCAGCAAGGTCATCCCCGACATCACACACCTTAACGACACGGGCGAAGCCCAAGGCACCCGCGCCCGCGCCGGGATCCGCCCGGCGGGTGGTGCAGTCCGGTTCGGCCCGGTCTACGCCCTTGATCTTGCGGTTTCGGCGCCGGCGCGGATCTTTGTCCGCGGCCTCGGTCTCGATGCCGAACTTTCCGGCCAGACCCACCTGCGCGGCACCACCGTTGATGTCCGCCCACAAGGCGAATTCGAGCTGATCCGGGGCCGCATGAGCGTTCTGGGCAAGCGATTTGTGCTGGATACCGGCCGCGTGCAGCTGTTGGGTTCGCTTATTCCCTATATCGAATTCGCCGCTTCGACCGATTCGGTCGGTGCCACCGCGACCGTCACCCTTGAGGGCCCCGCCAATGCGCCTGCGCTGCACTTCACCTCGACCTCCGGCCTGCCCGAAGAAGAAGTTGCCGCCCAGCTGCTGTTCGGAGACAGCCTGGACAAGGCCTCTGCGTTCCAGCTTGTGCAGCTTGGCAATGCGCTCGCTTCACTTACGGGGCTGGGCGGGGTTGATGTCGCCGACACGCTGCGGCGGCGCCTGAAGCTCGACGATCTGGATCTGACCGTGGATGATGACGGCAAGGTTGCGGTAAAGGCCGGCAAGTATGTGTCCGACAAAGTCTATTCCGAAGCATCGGTATCCGAGGATGGCGTAAGCCACATCGACCTGAACCTGAACATCAATCAGGATC
Organism: Paracoccaceae bacterium; assembly: GCA_947476475.1. Taxonomy (GTDB): domain Bacteria; phylum Pseudomonadota; class Alphaproteobacteria; order Rhodobacterales; family Rhodobacteraceae; genus TMP-24. The sequence goes on from CANJQT010000085.1 coordinate 7,960, forward strand.
TGAGCCTGCGCGGAACCGTCGGAACCGACGGAACATCGGGTGCGGGCATCTTCTATGGCACCAACTATTGATCATCACGCGCCATCTGGCGCAGTTCTTCGTTCAGTACCGCGCCGAACAGCACAATATAGGCCGACAGATAAAGCCACATCATCAGTGCGATCACGGCGCCGATCGACCCATAAATCCGGTTATAACTGCCAAAGTTCTCCAGATAGAGCGAGAAGGCAAAAGACACCGCCGCCCACAGAAAGGCGGCCACCAGACTGCCGGTGCTGATCCACCCATGTCGGTCGCCGGATCGCGTGGTGCCGAACCTGTAAAACACCCCCAGCGTCACCTTCACCACCAGAAACAGCACCACCCAGGGCAAGAAGCGCAGGATCGTCGCTTCCGCCGTGCCAAGCTCCAGCAGGCTCAGGGCGACAGGGACCGCCACCACCAGCGCCAGCGCCGCGATAATCTCCAACAACAATACAAGCGTAATTCCCAGGGTGGTACCCAAGCGGGTGAACCCCACCCGATGACGGCGCACCTGCACCGCATTCAGCCCGGAAATCAGCGCCGACACGGCGTTGTGAACAGAATAAATCGCTACCACCAACGGCAGCAGCGTGGCCCAGTGCCAGCCCGAAGAATGGGTGGTAACCAGCGCCCGCAACTGCTGCTCGATCAGCCGATATGCATCGTCCGGGATCACCCCGTGGACCTTGTTCAGATAGTCCTGAACCACCGTAGGGTCTGAAAATATGCCCCAGATGGCAATGGTTGCCGCCATGCCGGGAAAAATGGCGAACATCGAATAGAACGCCACCCCGGCTGCAATCAACCCCAGATGCCGTTCATCCATCGCCCACCAGACCGCGATCAGAAGCCGCAATGCGCCGGGTTGGCGTGGGCCAGATTTGATGTCGTCAAGATGGCGCTTCATGGCCCGATCCTAACCCCGGCGCTCTGCCAGAGCAAACCCGGCCTGTGCTATTGCGCGGCAAGATCCCGCGACTGGCCCAGAATGTTTTCGGTGACCTGACTTAGCGCCAATGCCGCCGCGCCGTGCGCCCACAGAAGATCGCCCCATGCATGAATCTCGATCTTGGGAACCGGGCGGCCGGTGTTCAACGCCAGCGCCTTGATTTCGGCCAGCGTTTCGTTCGCGTACAGATAATCATAGCGCATCCGTTCGCCCGACAGGATGATCAGTTCGGGGTCGAACAGGTTGACCACATTGGCCAGCCCCAGCGCCAAAAACCGCCCGGCACGGTGAAAGATCGACCGGGCGGCGGGGTTACCGGCCTTGGCATGGTCATAAAGGCTCTCCAAAAGGATATTGACCGACTGCGCTTCGCGAGCCCCCCAGTTAAGCGCCGTCGTGGCCTCGCGCGCCAACGCATAGTCGGCGACATAGGCCTCAAGGCAGCCGCGCTGGCCGCAGCGGCATAGCGCCCCGTCAAGCTGCACCTTGGTGTGACCCAGTTCCATCCCCAGGCCTTGCGCGCCGCGATAGATCCGGTGGTTCAGCACAAAGCCCATACCGACGCCATGTTCGATCGTCACCACCGCAAAATCCGAAAGCTTGCGCCCCGCCCCGAACCACAGTTCGGCCAGCGTCACCAGGTTTGCGTCATTGTCGATATGGATCGGCATGTGAATTCGCGCCGAAACCGCTGCGGCCAGCGGCACATGCCGCGCCGAAAGGATTGGCGACCAATGCACGACGCCAAGCACGCAATCCACAAAGCCGGGAATACCAAGCCCAACCGCCGATAGTTGCGCCGCCTTCAAGCCCGCCCGCGCCGCAACCCTCTGGATCAGGTCTTCGGCCACATCGACAAGCGCAGAAAGTTCCAGCGCGCCGGGCTTGCTGGGCATCGCCACGTCGGCAATCAGGTTTCCGGCAAAGTCGACGATCACCGCAGTATGTTCGCGATCCGAAAGCTTGATCCCCACCACATAATGTGCCGCCGCGCGAACGCCCAAAGCCACGGCCGGGCGTCCGCGCCCGGTGTCCGCCTCGCGCGGCGCGGCGATTTCTTCCAGAAGGCCCAGTTCGATCAGTTCCGATGTCAGCGTGGTCACGGTGGCCGGACTCACGCCCAATTCCTTGGCCACATGCACCCGCGGCAGAAGCCCGCTGGCGCGGACCCGCTCAAAGATCTGCTGGCGCAAGGGCCGCGCAGATTCCGTCGGCGCGGGGATCAGTGGCCCGCAACCGGGTTTTTCGCCGCCCATCCGGTGGCTTTCGCTGCCATCAGCATTCATTTATTTTCCTTCCGAACAAAAAACGGCGGCTTTTTGATCATCTGGCGCAGCTTCTTACTGCGCCTGGGTGAAAACCGTTCGATTTCTGCTGAAAGATATCTTGTTGCAGATTTTTTAATTTGACAACTGAATTTATTAGAGTCAGGCTTTCGCCACTTCGGCTGTGTGCCGAAACGGGCCTGGTGCCCATTAACGGGAGGAACATATGCATAAGACCGTTCTGGCCGCTGTACTGGCAGTGGTTGGCTTTTCGTCTGCAGCCCTTGCTGAAGGCAAAATCATCGGCGTTTCCTGGGCAAGCTTCCAGGAAGAGCGCTGGAAAATCGACGAAGCCGCGATGAAGGCCGCAATCGAAGCGGCGGGTGACACCTATGTTTCCGCTGACGCGCAATCGTCGGCTGAAAAGCAGTTGTCGGACGTTGACGCGCTGATCGCTCAGGGCGCCAATGCGCTGATCATTAACGCCTGGGACAAAGACGCCATCGGGCCGGCAATCGAAAAAGCCGCTGCCGAAGGCATTCCGGTTGTCGGCTATGACCGTCTGATCGAGGATGCGCGCACCTTCTATCTGACCTTCGACAACAAGGGCGTCGGCAAAATCATCGCCGAAGAAGTCACCAAGGTGAAGCCGGATGGCAACTTTGCCATCATCCTGGGCGATCCCGGTGACCCGAACTCGGCTTTCCTGCGCGAAGGCATGGAAGAAGTGATCGGCGAGGCCGTCAAGGCCGGCACCATCAAGATCGTTGGCGAAGCCAATTCCGACGGTTGGAAGCCGGAAAATGCTCAAAAGAACATGGAGCAGATTCTGACCGCCAACAACAACGCCGTTGACGCAGTTCTTGCCGAAAACGACGGCATGGCTGGTGGCGTTGTGGCTGCCCTCTCGGCACAAGGCCTGGTGATCCCGGTCGGTGGCCAGGATGGCGACCTTGCGGCGATCAACCGTGTGGCCCGTGGCACCCAGACTGTTTCGGTGTGGAAAGACTCGCGTCAGCTTGGCGACGCCGCAGGCAAAATCGCCTCGGCTCTGGCTGGTGGCGCCGCTCTCGACGCAATCGAAGGTGCAAGCAAGTTCAATGGTGGCGAGAAGGGCGTTGAAATGAACGCAATTCTGCTGACCCCGACTGCGATCACCAAGGACACGCTGAACCTGGCGATCGACGGCGGTCACATCACCAAGGAAGCGGCTTGCGAAGGCGCCATGGAAGGCGTCGCTGCCTGCCAGTAAGGCTTGCAAATCCCTCCGGCGTTGGCGCAAGACCAACGCCGGAGTTTTCCGAACAACCCGCAGATCCAATCCGGGCCGAATGCGCCTCTCTGATGGCTGAATTGGCGTCAGGCTGATCTGTGGCCGGATATTCCCCTCACAGCGCTGGACGAGGACATGACAAACACACACCCCGCCCCCTCTCACCCCCCGCAAGGCAATGAAGCCACTCTTGGCCCGCTTGCGCGCTTCGTCCGCGCCACTGAACTGGACACCCGCATGCTGGGCATGGTTGGCGCCCTGCTGCTGATCTGGCTCTGCTTTCACCTTTATCCTGTCGTTCTTGGCCTGCTGAACGGCGGCGGCCTTGATTTCGGCCTTGGAAACTTCCTGACCCCGCGCAACCTTTGGAACCTGTCGGTTCAGACCTCGATGACCGGGATCATGGCGACCGGGATGGTTCTGGTCATCATTACCCGCAATATTGATCTGTCGGTGGGGTCGATCGTCGGCGTGACAGGTATGGTCATGGGGATCTTGCAGGTCAACATAATCCCGCAATATCTAGGCCTTGGCCATCCATCCACATGGATGCTTGCGGCGCTGGTCGGCATTCTGTGCGGCGCCCTTATCGGTGCATTTCACGGCTGGCTGATCGCTTATCGCGGGATTCCTTCCTTCATTGTCACGCTGGGCGGCCTCATGGTCTGGCGCGGCGTGGCCTTCCTGACCGCGGACGGCAGAACGATTGCACCGATGGACTCGACCTTCGCACTGCTGGGCGGCGGGCCCTACGGGGCAATCGGCGCTGTCGGCAGCTGGATCGTCGGGCTGCTTGGCTGCGCTGCAATCCTGTGGATCCTTCGGTCTGGCCGGACCGCGCGCGTCAAGCATGGCTTTGCGCTGCGCCCGATGTGGGCAGAGGTGACGTTGGCGGCCTTGGGCTGCGGCGTCCTGCTTGGCGTCGTTGCGCTGATGAATGCCTATCCGTGGCCCAAGGGAATTGTGGACGCTTACGTACAGGCGCACCCGGATGTCGTGATCCCGCCCGAAGGCCTGTTCATCAGCCACGGCTTTGCCATTCCGGTTCTGATCCTTGCCGTTGTCGGCATTCTGATGACCATCCTGATGACCCGCACCCGCTTTGGCCGCTACGTGTTCGCCATCGGCGGCAACCCCGAAGCCGCGGCTCTCTCGGGTATCAACACCCGCTGGATGACGCTGAAGATCTTCGCGCTGATGGGTACGTTGGCCGGTCTGGCGGCTGTTGTCGCATCTGCCCGACTGAATGCCGCGACCAATGCGCTGGGTGATCTGGACGAACTTTACGTCATCGCCGCAGCCGTGGTCGGTGGCACCTCGCTGGCCGGTGGCATCGGCACCATCTACGGCGCGATCATCGGTGCGCTGGTGATGCAGTCCTTGCAGACCGGCATGGTGCTGATCGGCTATGGCGACGGATCCTACCGCAAGATCGTGGTTGGTGTGGCGCTGGTGCTGGCCGTCTACCTTGACAATCTTTACCGCAAAAAAACCAAGTGAGGGGTTAGATCATGACAAACACAGGAACCCCTCTCGTCGAACTGCGCGACATTTCGATCGCCTTCGGCGGGATCAAGGCCGTCGACCACGTTTCGGTAGATCTGTATCCGGGCGAGGTCGTGGGCCTGCTGGGCCACAACGGCGCCGGGAAATCGACGCTGATCAAATGTCTGTCCGGCGCTTACAAGGCAGACTCGGGCGACATCCTGATCAACGGCGAAAAGGTCGAAATCGACAATCCCCGCGATGCGCGCGCCTACAACATCGAAACGATCTATCAAACGCTGGCCCTGGCCGACAATCTGGATGCAGCCTCTAACCTGTTTCTCGGGCGTGAAATCGTCGGTCCCGGTGGTTTTCTGGACGAAAGCGCGATGGAGGCGGAAACCCGCAAGATCATGGCACGGCTCAATCCGAACTTCCGCAAGTTCAACGTGCCGGTTTCAGCCCTGTCGGGTGGGCAACGCCAGTCGGTCGCCATCGCGCGCGCGGTCTATTTCAACGCCAAGATCCTGATCATGGACGAACCGACCGCCGCCCTTGGCCCCCATGAAACCCAGATGGTGGCCGAACTTATTCAGGAACTGAAAAAGCAGGGCCTTGGCATCTTCCTGATCGAACATGACATCCATTCGGTCATGAACCTGTGTGACCGCGCCAGCGTGATGAAGAACGGTCAACTGGTCGGCACCGTGAACGTGAACGATGTCACCGACGAGGACATCCTCGGCATGATCATCCTTGGCAAGAAACCCGCGAAGGCCGCCTGATGTATCTCGGGCTCGATCTGGGAACATCGGGCCTGAAAGGGGTGGTGGTCGATTCGGCGCAAAAGATTGTCGCCGAGGCCACCGCCCCCCTTTCACTATCGCGCCCGCAAGAGGGATGGTCAGAACAGACGCCTGCCGACTGGATCGCGGCGGCCGAACAGGTGTTTCGGGCCCTGCCCCCTGCAATACTGCCCGCGCTAAAGGGCATCGGTCTTTCGGGTCAGATGCACGGGGCAACCCTTCTGGACAGCGCCGACAACGTCCTGCGCCCCTGCATCCTGTGGAACGACACCCGCGCCCACGTCGAGGCGGCCGCCCTTGACGCCGATCCGCGTTTTCGCGCGCTGACTGGAAATATCGTTTTTCCGGGCTTCACGGCACCCAAGCTTCTGTGGGTCAAAAAGCACGAACCCGAACTGTTCCGCCGGGTCGCCAAGGTGCTTTTGCCGAAAGACTACCTGCGCCTGTGGCTGACCGGCGAGCATGTCGCCGAAATGTCGGATGCGGCGGGCACAAGCTGGCTTGATTGCAAGCGGCGCGACTGGTCGGACGAACTGCTGGCCGCCACGGATTTGTCGCGCCGCCACATGCCGCGCCTGACCGAAGGTTCGGCAGTGTCGGGCTTTCTGCGCGCTGATCTTGCCGGTCGTTTTGGCCTGCCCGCCGGAATTCCCGTGGCTGGCGGCGGCGGCGACAATGCCGCCTCTGCGGTTGGTGTGGGGGTGGTGAAGGCCGGGCAGGCCTTTGTGTCTTTGGGAACTTCCGGCGTGCTTTTCGCGGCGAGCGACGGTTACCGCCCCGCAGCCGCAACCGCCGTTCACACCTTTTGCCATGCCTTGCCGGCATGCTGGCACCAGATGGGGGTGATCCTGGCCGCGACCGACGCGCTGAACTGGTTCGCCCGTCTGGCCGGGTCGGATGCCGCCGCGATGACCGCGGCCCTTGGGCCGCTGCAGGCCCCCGGAAAGACCCGTTTTCTTCCCTACTTGGGTGGCGAACGCACTCCGCTGAACGATGCCGCCATCCGCGGGGCCTTCATCGGCCTTGACCACGCCACCGACCGCGACGCTGCCACCCGCGCGGTGCTGGAAGGCGTGGCCTTCGCCATCCGTGATTGCCGCGACGCGCTTTCCGCGACCGGCACCAAGATCACCCGCTTGCTTGCGGTGGGCGGCGGGTCACGGTCCGACTACTGGCTTTCCGCCATTGCCACCGCACTTGGAACGCCGGTCACCCTGCCCGTCGCCGGCGATTTCGGTGGGGCCTTCGGGGCCGCGCGGCTTGCGATCATGGCCGCCACCGGGGCAGGTGCTGAAATTGCCACGCTGCCCGCGACCGACCACACCATTGACCCTGATCCGGCGCTGCTGTCGGCCTTCGACGAAGGCCACGCCCGCTACCGCGCCGCCCAATTCGCCATCAGAGGGCTGACATGACCGACTTCTTCCGAAACATTCCGAAAATCGTCTATGAAGGCCCCGGCACGGCCAATGAGTTCGCCTTCCAGCACTACAATGCGGACGAACTTCTGATGGGCAAGCGGATTGAAGACCATCTGCGCTTTGCGATCGCCTATTGGCACAGCTTCGCCTGGCCCGGCGGCGATCCGTTCGGCGGCCAGACCTTCGACCGCCCGTGGTTTGGCGACACGATGGATCTGGCCCGCCTGAAGGCGGATGTGGCGTTCGAGATGTTCGATATCCTGAACGTGCCATTCTTCTGCTTCCATGACGCCGACGTGCGCCCCGAAGGGGCAACCTTTGCGGAAAGCCTGCGCAATCTTGAAGAAATTGTCGATTACTTCGCCGCAAAGATGGAAACCCATCGCACCCGGCTTCTGTGGGGCACTGCGAACCT
>CANJQT010000086.1 GCA_947476475.1 Paracoccaceae bacterium
AAACAGGTGTGACAGACGCCGCGAAGTAGCCCTTCTCCCATGCATCATGGGCCCGGGCGTGAGATCGCGCGGCGAAAGCATCGAGCATCTGACGGCTGTAGCCATACTTCGTGGCTATCAGGTCCGCCGAAACCCCCTGCGGAATGTAGTAGGTGGCGTAGGCCATCGCCGGATCGGTCGTCCAGGACCCGCCGTCCGACAGGATCGGTACACGACTCATGCTTTCCACGCCGCCCGCAATAACTAGGTCCGCGCCACGGCCGGCGACCTTCCCGGACGCTGTGTTAACGGCCTCGAGACCCGAGCCGCAGAACCGGTTCAGCTGCATGCCCGCGGTCGTCTCGGCATAGCCGGCATTGATCGCCGCGATACGGGGCAACACCTGTCCTTGCTCGCCGACGGGACTGACAATGCCCATGATCACATCGTCGACCAGCGCTGTGTCCAGACCGCTACGATCGCGCAACGCCGCCAGGACAGTGGTGGCCAGATGCACGGGTGTGGCCTCGTGAAGGGCACCATCGGGTTTGCCGCGCCCGCGTGGGGTCCGGACATGATCGTAGATAAATACGTCGGTCATCGTTGCTCCTCTTGAGAAATTCGTCTGGCAGGGTCACAGGCCCGACGGCTCAAACTTGTCCGCGTGAATGTGGGCTTCAGGCATTCCAAGCGCCTTGAGCCGGTCCTCGACAGCCAGCACCATCGGAAGGCTGCCGCAGACGAAGGCGGCGGCCCGTCGAACGTCCATCCCAAGGTCATCGCCAATCGCGTCGGTCACCAGACCGCGATGCCCGGTCCAGGCAGAACCGGCAGGTTCATGTGAGAGGATCGGAATGATCCTGACCGATTTCGGGGCCCGCGCGCGGATCGCTTCGAGCTTGTCCAGCGCAAATAGGTCGCCTTCGCTGCGGACTCCGAAAATGATCGTAAGTTTTCTTTCGGGAAAACGAGTCAGCCGGTCATTCGCTATGGAAAGCACCGGTGCGATGCCTGTGCCGCCCGCGATGCACAGCGCGTCGCTTGCACGGTCTTCGATCCCCATTTGGCCGAAGGGCGCTTCCATCCAGATGCGCACGCCACGTCGATCCCATCGCGCGAGCCAGTCCGAAAACCGACCCTTCGGCAACCGCTTGATCAGGAAGCCTACCTCACGTGTGCCCTCCGGCCCCGGTGCGGGATCGTAGAACGAGAACGAGCGCCGTACGTAGGACCCCGAAACCGCCAGTGCGCCATACTGTCCCGGTTGGAAGGTAAAGGGTTTCTCGAAGGTCACACGCAGGTCAATCACGTCGCCCGGTAGAATTTTCCAACCCGTGATCTCGCCCACCATCGGGCGTGGGAGAATAAGATCGTGGTCCAGAAGGCGGACATCGATCTCCAGGTTGCTGCGCACCTTTGCCTGGCAGGCCAGCACGTAACCCTCGCTCAACTCGCGGTTTGTGAGCGGCGAAAGCGCGAAGTCCACCAGCGGGCTGATCCGACCGCCCAACAACTTGGTCTTGCATTTGCCGCAGGTCCCCACCGTGCAGGTGTGCGGATAGCTGATGCCTTGCCGCAACGCGCCCATCAGCAGCAACTCGTTCTTGTTCACCGCAAAGCTATCGCCGTTTTTCAAGCTGACGACGCAGTCGGACTTGCCGCGCTGGTCTATTCTTTGCGGAGGCGTGGAAGCGTCAGGCATTGCAGGTATCCTTTTGCGGAGCTCATGTGACCGGACCTGGGCGCGTTTAGTTAGCGGCTTAAGGGGCAACAGCCAGCCGGATGCGCGCCAGGTCAGGTTTGTGGTTCAGATCGCTCCAACCAGCGCGCTCGTTCTCGACTTCGGCCAGCTCACGCTCCTGTGGTGTCGCGTAGCAGGCGTCCCAGTGCGCAAGGCGCGGGCGGATCATCATGTACCAGAGCGGCGGCACCAGCGAGAGCAACAGACAGATGAAGAATGGCGGCTGCTGCGGACCGGTGGGGCGGGGACGCAAGGCATAGAACGGCTTGTAGCTGTCTTCGTGATGACCGGCGTGATTGGTGATTTCAAGCGCCAGAATTCGCACGAAGGGTGTGAGATGGTTCCAAGTGTGGCGCTCGTCAAAGCGCCCCGGCGTGGCGGTCACCAGACCGTAGTGTTGCGTATAGTTGAACATTTCCAGCAGCAGGCGTGGCCCTACCAGGCAAACCAGCACTGCGAGAAAGGCCCCCTTCGGCCCGCCGATCGCTGCAAGCAACGCAACGAATGCAATCAGAATCCCGACACGCCAGACCCAGGCGTTGCGAGGATCCAGGGCCTTGCGGCCGCGCTTGGTCCACATCTGTTTTTCCAGCGCGAAGCTTTCCCTGACCTGCCCTTTGAATGTGCGGACGAGGTGGCTGTATAGGTTCTGACCGCGCCAGGCGTAGTCTGGATCGTCAGGTGTCACGGTGTGAACATGGTGCGTGACAACATGGGTGATCTCTCGCCACGGGTCGAAGATCATCACCATGCCCAGACGTCCGAGCCAGCGGTGCGCCAGGTTTTCCCGGTGGAACATCTCGTGCAGAGCTGGAGCGCTGACAATAAACTGCGTGAACATCATTGTGAGGAATGCACCGACGTGCTCGGTCGTCGACTGAAAGTGGTGTTGGCCGACCAGCGAGGCATACATGAATATTTGCCCGAAACCGGCCAGCACCTGAACCGCCACGATCGTATCGTAAAGCCAGGGAAAGCGCTGGTCGCGAAGGCCATAGTCAGCGGATAGAAAGCTGTCGAAGCTCAGAATTCCGATGAGAACAGCGAAACCCAACCAGACGAAACTGCCTCCCTCGTAAAGACCATAGGCCGACGCGAGCAGAATCGCAGGGTTCAGCATGTATCGCAGGTAGTCCTTCATGGTATCCTCCCAGAACCGGTCAGACGCTTAGATCGTTACAATGGTGGCCCGACTCGATGCCGGGCACCCCATCCCAAAGTTCGGCGAAGGAAGTCACCTGAGTAGGTAAGTTGGAAATCCTCGGACACGCGATAGTAGGAAGTCTTTGCTGGAAGACTGGCGCCAGAGTTCAACTCTGCCGGGGTGGGCTATCGATGGTTCCAGGTCACGCCGACCTTACCCAAAAAAGGAGCGCCTCAGCCGCGGGCCTGAAGCGCTCTGACCCGAACATGTGATGATCAGACCAACTTGCGGAAAATGCGCCCGACGGCGTGTTTGAATTTGCCGTGTGGCGGGTTGAACAGAAACATCCCGTTGAGCTTGGGCTGAACGAAAACCGACTTCAGGTGACTGAACTCGTCGAAGCCCGCACGGCCGTGATATGACCCGTGACCCGAGGCACCCACGCCCCCGAAGGGCAGCGTATCGGTGATGACATGGAAAAGGGTTTCATTGACGCAGACACCCCCGGACTTCGAGTGACGGACCCAGTATTCAGTTTCCTCCGAACTATTACTGAAAATGTAGAGCGCCAACGGATCCGGATTGTGCGCGATGATACGTTGCGCCTCTTCCCGTGAGTTGTAAGTCAAGACCGGCAGAATGGGGCCGAAGATCTCTTCTTTCATCAGCGCGGTATCGAGTGGTGGTTCGATCACTATGGTTGGAGAAATTTTTCGTGCATTGGTTCCGCTCTTGCTCGTGGACTGGATCACTTCCGCTCCAGCGTCGCGGGCGCCCTGGATCAGCCGCTCGATCCGCCCGACATGGCCGTCGTTGATGATCGCAGAGTAGGCCGGGCAGGTGGCGTAGTCGCCGTAGAATTCGGAAATCTTGGCCCTGACTGCACTGACCAGCTCATTGCGTTTCTGTCTGGGGACCAGAACGTAGTCCGGCGCGATGCAGATCTGACCGGCGTTGAGGTACTTTGAATAGACCAAGCGCTCGACAGCGCGCTTCATGTCCGCATGCTCGCCGATTAAGAGTGGACACTTGCCACCGAGTTCAAGCGTGACCGGCACCAGGTTGCGCGCGGCAGCCTCGGCCACTTTGCGCCCCACGGAAGTCGATCCCGTATAGATCAGATGGTCGAACTTCAGACTGACAAATGCTGCGCCCACCGAGGCATCGCCATTGACTACCTGGATTTCATCCGACCGAAATGTCTTCGTCAGCATTTCGGTTGCTACTTCAGACGTGCGCGGTGTCAGTTCGGAGGGCTTCAGCATCACGCGGTTGCCCGCTCCAAATGCCTCAGCAATTGGAATGATCGACAGGAAAATCGGAAAATTCCAAGGCGAGACAACACCAACGACACCTTTGGGTTGGGGCTGGATGAAAGCGCGGGCGGGCTTCAGGTGCAGGGCGGTCGGCACAGGGCGAGGTTTGGACCACTTCTTGACATGGCGGCGCGTGTTGCGGATCGCCGCGATAGTTCCGGTCACATCGAAATTGCGCGACTCGCCCGGCGCCCGATAGCTGAAGTCATCAGAAATCGCGGAGACCAGCCTGTCCTCATAGGCCAGCAGCGCTGACTCAAGTCGCTTCAGTCGGTCGATCCGCTCGGCGGTCGAGGGCATCGGATTGGCGGCATGGGCGGCCTTGAGACTTGCCAGTTGGTCGTTCAGTTGATCGGCAATCGAAGTCAACATCGTAACTCTTCCCCTTTGTTCGGTCGCTTGGTGCTATTGGGCCGCCATCTCGGGCTGGCCGTTTTCGGCCCGGAGCAAGTCGGCAGCTTTCTCGGCGATCATGATTGTCGCCGCGTTGGTGTTGCCGCCGATGAGTGTCGGCATGACCGACGCATCTACGACGCGCAGGCCTTCAAGTCCGCGCACCCTCAGTTCCGGATCAACGACCGCCATTTCGTCGGTGCCCATCTTGCAGGTTCCTACTGGGTGGTAGACCGTGTCGGCACGCGCTCTGATGGCTTTCTCCCATGCCTGATCGCTCATCCCGTCATGGGTGCCGAACAGTTCGCGCTTCATGAAACGCCGCATCGAAGGCGCCATGAGGATCTCGCGCGTCATCTTCGCGCCCTTGATCAGGGTTTTCAGGTCGCGATCATCCGACAGGAATTTTGGATCGATCAGAGGATCTTCGGTGGGATTAGCGCTTGCGATCGCCACCACCCCGCGTGAATGCGGCCTCAAGACGCAGACGTGGCAGGAATATCCGTAGCCGGGCACGATCTTGCGCCCGTGGTCCGACACAACGGCAATCAAGAAGTGCAGCTGAATGTCGGGGCGCGAAAGCGAAGGATCGGTTCTCAGGAACCCGCCCGCCTCCGAAAAACAGGTCGCAATCATCGAGTTACCGTCGCGCCGCCATTGCGTAATGTGCTTGATCAGCGCCGCGCCGCCGCGCAGACCAAGGCCAAAATTGTCGGTATCCGACGATTTGAACGCGAGGACATAGTCGATGTGGTCATGCAGGTTCTGACCGACACCGGGCAATTCATGCACCATTGGGATGCCATGTTGAATGATGTCCTCGGGGCGCCCCACGCCGGAACGCTGCATTATCTGCGGCGTGTTGAAGACACCGCCGCAAAGGATCACCTCGCGCCGCGCTTTGACCTTGGTTTCCAGAAAGAATGGCTTGGCGCCATCGCTGAACATCACGCCGACGGCGCGCTTGCCGTCGAACACGACGCGCGAAACCATTGCGGAAGTGATCACCTTAAGATTTGGACGGTGCAGGTTGGGGTGGATGAAGGCCGCTGCTGTCGAGCAACGCTCGCCGTTCCTTTCGGCATTGTGGAACTGCGTCACCTCGTAAAGACCGAGGCCTTCGTTTTCGCCAGTGTTGAAGTCCTCACGGCGCGGATGCTGCAGTTCAGCCCCTGCTTCAATGAAGGCACGTGATATGGGGCGCGGGGCTTTCTGGCGGGACACATGAAGCGGGCCGGCGCCTCCGTGATGGTCGTTTCCGCCGCCCCAGTGGGACTCGGACCTTTTGAAATAGGGCAGCACACTGTCCCAATCCCAGCCTTCGCAGCCCGCGTCGGCCCAGGCGTCGTAGTCGCTGCGATGGCCGCGAATGTAGACCATGGCATTGATCGCCGACGATCCGCCCAACGCCTTTCCGCGCGGTTGGTACCCCTTGCGACCGTTCAGGCCGGCCTGCGGCACGGTCTGGTAGGCCCAATTGTTGATCTTCGGTTTGCCGGGCAGCATCGCAACAACTCCGGCAGGTGCGCGCACCAGTATGCCGTCGCCCCTGCCACCCGCCTCGAGCAGGCAGACTGAAATGGCCGGATCCTCGGAGATGCGGCTGGCAAGCGCGGCACCAGCCGACCCGCCGCCAACGATGATGTAGTCAAACTCCATGATGCCTCCCCCAGTCCCACGGCTTTGCCCCATGTGGACTGCCTGACGGTAGGGGACGGCGCGGGTCCTGCCCCCCTACCAAAGACGGGGGCGAAAAAAGCTCTCGAGGTGTTTTTCTGAATTGGTTGGGCCGACGGTCGGTCGAGGCCGGCAAGCTGGACGGCGAACGAATTTGGAAACTTGCCGCGCGCCAGCATTGGCGCGGCAAACGCCTCAGGTGGCAAGAAGACCTGCTAACGGACCGACGCGGTACTGCCCAGACTTTGGGTGAGACTGAAAGAAAAACCTTCAGTAAATCATGCTCAACACCCGGTCGCGAATTGCGACCTCGGCTTCGGCCACGATGCGCGCAACCAGATCAGCACAGGTCGGGATGTCGTAGATGAGACCCTGGATCTGGCCTGCCCAGATGAGGCCCGCATCCAGATCACCGCTTTCTAGGGCGACACGGCCCTTCGCCCCGGAAACCAGTGGTTGGACATCCTTGAATTCGGCACCAGGCCGCGCTGCGATCTCAACAACCCTGTCGGAAACCGAATTCTTCGCAACGCGACCCGTATTGCGGAAGGCTCGGAAGATCAAATTGGTCGCGCGCTCATCATTGTCGACAAGGAACTGTTTGACCGCTTGGTGAATCGGTGCCTCGACGGTAGCGCAGAAGCGTGTGCCCATGTTGATCCCATCCGCGCCAAGCACGAGCGCCGCTGCCAGACCACGACCGTCGCCGTAGCCACCCGAAGCAAGCATCGGTATTGTCACTTGGTCCGCCGCCGCCGGCACAAGGATCAATCCCGGCACGTCGTCCTCGCCCGGATGTCCGGCGCATTCGAACCCATCGATCGACACCGCATCCACACCCATCCTTTGCGCTGATATGGCGTGGCGGACGGATGTGCACTTATGAATTACGGTGACGCCGTTTGCTTTGAATTCATCGACATGCTCTTGTGGCTTTGAACCGGCTGTCTCCACGATGGTTACGCCGCTTTCGATGATTGCCCGACGATAGTCGGCATAAGGCGGCGGAGACACCGACGGCAGAATCGTCAAATTCACCGCAAAGGGCTTGTCCGTCATCGTCCGACACCGCGCTATCTCGGCGGCCAACGCATCGGGACTAGGCTGGGTCAGAGCCGTCAGCGTCCCCAGACCGCCTGCGTTGGACACGGCTGCCGCCATTTCGGCGCGTCCGACCCACATCATGCCGCCCTGCATCACCGGGTGTTGTACTCCAACCAGGTCGGTGAACTTTGTTTTCAACGCCATCCGAGGCTCCTTCCCCGTGAACTTGGTGTCTGGTTCGCACGCGAGCCCAGATCAGACACCCGCCGAAAGTATGGAACTCCGACAACTATCCTTGCAGCCACGACTTTGGATGGGGCCTCTGCGCTCGCCTGCTGCCTAGGACCGGCACCACAATGTTGGGGGGACTGGAATGCTGTTGACTGAGGACCAACGAATGATCCGCGACGCGGTGCGCCGGTTTGCGCAGGAGGAATTGCGCCCGCACAGCGCCGCGTTCGAGCGTCAGAAGGGCTTCCCCGAAAGCCTGTTTGCCGAGATGGGTAGTTTGGGCCTGTGGGGCATGACCGCGCCAGAATCCTTCTGCGGTGCAGGCACAGACTATGTGACCTATGTGCTCGCGCTGATCGAAGTCGCCGCGGGGGACGGTGCGCTGTCCACCATAATGAGTATCCAGAATTCGATTATGGTCCGCGGGATCCTGAAGGACGGTAGTGCCGCACAGAAGGCCCAGTGGTTGCCAAGGCTTGCCAGTGGCGAGGCCATCGGCGCCTTTGCCCTGACCGAGTCTGATGCTGGCACCGAGGCTTCAGCGATCCGCACCCGGGCCGAAAAAACCGAAGGCGGCTACAGGATCAACGGGTCCAAGCAGTTCATCACCTCCGGGCGCATCGGCAAGCTGGCAATGGTCATCGCAGTTACCGATCCAAGTGCAGGAAAAAAGGGGCTCAGTGCCTTCCTGGTGCCCACCGACACTCCGGGTTTCCGCGTGGAGAAGGTGGAGCACAAGATGGGCCAGGCAGCCTCGGATACCTGCGCGCTGCGTTTCGTTGACATGGACGTTACCCCTGACGCACTTCTAGGTACAGAAGGCGAGGGCTACCGTGTTGCGCTTGCGAACCTCGAGACGGGGCGGATAGGGATCGCCGCGCAATGCGTCGGCATGGCACAGGCCGCACTCGAAATCGCGGTGGCGTACGCGCGCGAACGCAAAGCCTTCGGCACCCCGATTATCAACCATCAGGCGGTTGGCCATCGACTTGCGGACCTTGCCACGCGGCTCGAAGCCGCGCGCCAGATGGTTTTGCATGCAGCTGGCCTCATGGACGCAGGCCAACCCTGTTTGACCGAGGCATGCATGGCGAAGCTCTTTGCCAGCGAGGCCGCTGAAGCGATCTGCTCAGGGGCAATCCAGACACTCGGCGGCTACGGCTATCTCGAGGAATTCGGGCTGGCCAAAATTTACCGGGATGTTCGCGTCTGCCAGATCTACGAAGGCACGTCAGACGTTCAACGAATGATCATTGCAAGGGCTTTGACATGACCAACACCGTTATCTTGGGATACGCCCGAACCCCAATGGGCAGCCTGCTGGGCAGCCTTTCCAGCCAGTCCGCTTCGGATCTCGGTGCGGTGGCCATTCGAGCTGCCATCGAGCGCTCCGGTGTTGCCCTCAATCAGGTTGACCGCGTCTTGATGGGGAGCGTGCTGCTTGGCGGACAAGGCCAGGCTCCGGCACGGCAGGCGGCACTCAAGGCGGGCCTGTCGCAAGACGTGCCATCCACCACCATTTCCAAGGTCTGCGGTTCGGGAATGGAGGCGCTCATCCTCGCCCACGCCGCGATAGGCGCGGGTCTTGCGCAGGTAGCCGTCGCAGGCGGCATGGAAAGCATGAGCAACGCACCCTACCTGCTGCCAAAAGAACGCGGCGGGGCGCGGCTTGGGCACGGAACCGTGGTCGATTCGATGTTCTTCGACGGACTTGAGGACCGCTATGGCGAAAATGGCCGGCTCATGGGCAGTTTCGGCGATGCGATGGCTGCCGAGTACGGCTTCTCGCGCGGCGATCAGGACGCGTTCGCAATAGAGAGCCTTCGCCGCGCCCGGGCGGCTCAGGATTGCGGAGCCTTCGCTGCCGAAATTGCGCCTGTGTCGATCAAGGGCAAGGCCGAAGTGGTCGTTGCCGCGGACGAACAGCCTGGCAAGAGTGATCCTTCCCGCATTCCATCCTTGCGCCCTGCTTTTGCCGGGGACGGCACCGTGACAGCCGCGAACGCCAGTTCCATCTCAGATGGCGCGGCAGCTCTGGTTTTGGCCGATGCTGCTTGGGCCGAGGCGCAGGGATTCCACCCTAGGGCACGAATCGTCTGTGTCACGGGGCACGCCGGGTTGCCTGCCCGTTTCCCCTGTGCCCCTGTGCCCGCCATGCGAAACCTCTTGGATCGTTTGGGATGGTCAGCCGATGACGTGGATTTGTGGGAAGTCAACGAGGCTTTCGCGATGGTTGCCATGATTGCCATGCACGACATGAGCATTCCGCATGACAAGCTGAACGTGAACGGTGGCGCCTGTGCCCTCGGGCACCCGATCGGGGCTTCCGGCGCCCGCATCGTTGCAACGCTGATCGCGGCGATGGAAGCCCGTGGCCTCAGGCGTGGCGTCGCAAGCCTTTGTATCGGCGGAGGCGAGGCCACTGCCATCGCGATCGAGAGGTAGGGGAAAGGGGTCATGTCAGGGGAACTTGGCTTGCGGCGAAGCAGGGGGCTGGGTAACCTCTTTGGAAGACGAAACGCAGCGCCTTACGCTACTTTAGGACGAGCCCCGAAGTCATCCGCCTGGCGGTGATGATGTATGTCCGGTTCCCGCTCTCGCTGCGCAACGTCGAGGATCTGCTCCACGAGCGCGGCATCGATATCAGCCACGGGTCTCCCGAGGTTTTGGTCACGGACAAGCTTCGATCCTATGGCGCGGCGATGAGGGAACTTGGCAACGTCGGGCGCCAGGAAACCGGCCGTTGGTTGAACAATCGCGCCGAGAATTCGCATCAACCCTTCCGACGGCGCGAGCGCGCCATGCTGCGGTTCCGACGGATGCGAACGTTGCAGAAGTTCGCCTCGGTCCACGCCTCAGTCCACAACCATTTCAATCAGGAGCGTGCCCTCTACAGTCGGCAGAAATTCAAGCAGAGCCGTGCCGCAGCTCTGGCCGAGTGGCGTGGTCTTCTTGCTGCCTGACTGCAGGGTTGGGTAGGGCAACCAGAGACTGGTTCGCATTCGTCTGACACCACCACCCCAAATGTTCGCCACTTGACGCAAGTTTCCCGATGGAAGTGGCGTACCGGAGACTTTTCAACTTTCCGGAGCGACCCTGTCTGACACCACCCTCTACTCCTGTGCCCGCAGCACCTGTGCAGGTCGGGCCGCCAGCGGGCCCCAGGCAAACACCAGCCCCGCAATCAACGTAGCACCGACCCCGCCTGCCACGATGACCAGCGCAGATACAGGTTCGAACGCGTAATCGCTGTCCATCTGCAGCACCAGCACCGCCCAGCCCGCAATCGCCCCCGCCGCGATGGCAACCAGTCCCGCCGCAGCCCCGATCAACGCCGAGCGGAGCATGAAGCTTGCAAGGATCCGCCCCCGCGAGGCGCCCAGCGTCTTCAGCACCGCCGCCTCATACATCCGTGCTGGAACCCCTGCCGCAGCAGCACCGATCAGCACCACGACGCCCGTCAGCAACGTGGCAGACGCGGCCCATCTGGTGGCTGACGCAATCGCCACCAGCGCCTCTGAGACCCGCTCGATCGCAGCCTTGATGCCGATTGCGGTGATGTTGGGATAGGCTTCGGCCATCTCGCGCAGGATGCCCGCCTCTGCTGCTTCGGCGGAATAGACGGTCGCGATATGGGTGTGCGGCGCGCCCTGCAACGCGCCTGCGTTCATTACCATCACAAAGCCCATACCGGCATTCGAGAAATCGACGACGCGAAAACTGGTTATAGCGGCCTCGATATCGCGTCCGAGCACGTTGACCGTGATCGTATCGCCCAGCTTCAGCCCCATCTCAATGGCTTCCTCAGCTGCAAAGGACACCTGTGGCGCGCCCGCATAATCGGCGGGCCACCATGTGCCTTCGGTGATGTTGGTCCCGGCCGGAGGGGCCGCCGCATAGCTGATCCCCCGGTCGCCCCGCACCACCCAGTGATCCCCGGCGACCTCGCGCGCATCGCGCCCGTTGATCCGGGTGATGATCCCACGCAGCATCGGCGCGCTTTCCACTTCGCTTACGGCAGGGTTGGTAGCGAGTTTGGCGCGAAAACCTTCGATCTGGTCATTCTGAATATCGACGAAGAAATAGGAGGGCGCCCGCGTCGGCAGATCGCGCGAGATGGCTGCGCGCAGGTTTGCATCAATCTGCCCCACCGCCGCCAGCACCGAAAGGCCAAGCCCCAGTGCCATGACCACCTGCATCGTCTCGGCGCGCGGCGCGCCCACCGCCGCAAAGGCCAGCCGTAAGGCCACCCGCCCTTTCGCAAAATGCGCGCGCGCCAGCCTCTGCGCGGCGCGACCCAAGGCCCAACCCGCCACCCCCAAAACCGCCAGCGCCACTGCAAGGCCGCCCGCCGTGCCAAAGGCCAGCTTCCACTCGCCTGAGAACAGCACAGCCCCGCCGACCAGCGCCGCCGCAACCACCATGAGGCTCAGGATATGGCGCGGATGCACCCCTCCGCGCCCAAGGCCGCCCCGGTAAAGGGCCGCCGCCCGCACACGCTCGCTGCGGGCCAGAGGCCAGAGTGCAAAGAGGAGCGCCGTCAGCACACCATAAACCGCAGCCTCCATCAGGGGCCGGGGATAAAGCGCAACCTCGGCCGGAAACGGCAGCGCAGCCTCAATCGGCCCGGAAAAAAACAGAGGCAAACCGGCACCAAGCGTAAGGCCCAGCCCCACCCCGATCAGCGAAAGCACAAGGATCTGAAGCAGATAGATCCGGAAGATCAGCCGCCCCTGCGCCCCCAGCACTTTCAGCGTGGCGATGGTGGCAAGCTTGCGCTCAAGAAAGGCCTGCACGGCGGCGGCCACCCCCACCCCGCCTACCGTCAGGCCAGCAAGGCCCACAAGCACCAGAAACGCGCCGATCCGCTCAACAAACAGCGCAACGCCCGGTGCGGCCCGGCGGCTGTCGCTCCACCGCAAGCCGGTATCACGGAATCTGGCCTCTGCCTGGTTCTTCAACGCCTCGAAGTCCGCGCCCTGCGGCAGCAAAAGCCGGTAGGAGCTGTCAAAAAGTGTGCCGGGGCCGATCAACCCGGATTGGGCCAGACCGTCCTTCAGCACGATGGTGCGCGGTGCAAGTGCAAAGCCGCCCGTGGCACTGTCGGGCTCGCGTTCCAAGAGCGCGCCCAGCTGGAACGCCTGCAAGCCTAGCTGGAAACGGTCCCCCACCCCAAGCCCCATCTGGCTCGCCAGCACCTTGTCCATCACCGCGCCGGGCACACCGTCACCCCCCGCAAGGGCCGCCTCCAGATCGGCGCCATCCGCAAGTCCCACTTGCCCCAGCAGCGGATAGGCCCCATCCACAGCCTTCACCTGGGTCAGCACCCGGGTTTCCCCCGCCACGGCCAGCGAGCGGAAATCCACGATCTCCGAAACTCTGGTGGCGATGCTGTCCAGAAACGCGCGCTCCTCGGGCGTGGCAAAGCGGTAGGTGAACTCCACCTGCGCGTCGCCGCCGAGCAGCACCGCACCCTGATCGCGCAAGCCCGCCTCGATGGCCGACCGCACCATTCCCACGGCCACAATCGCGGCCACACCAAGCGCAAGGCAGGCGATGAACACGCCAAAACCGCGCAGGCCGCTGCGCAACTCGCGCCGCGCGAGCCGCCACGCCAAGCCCCACATCACAGCGCCTCGCCAGCGATGCGCCCGTCGACGAGCCGCACCACCCGGTCGCAGCGCTCGGCCAGTTCGGGCGCATGCGTGACCAGCACGAGCGTCGCCCCGTGCCTGTCGCGTAGCCCGAAGATCAGATCCATGATCGCAGCACCATTGGCGCTGTCCAGATTGCCCGTCGGCTCGTCAGCCAGAAAGATCGCCGGGCGTGGTGCTGCGGCCCGCGCCAGTGCTACCCGTTGCTGCTCGCCGCCCGAAAGCTGTGCCGGATAGTGGTGCCGGCGCGCGGCCAGCCCCACCGCCTCCAGTTCGGCCTCGGCACGGGGAAAGGCATCCTGCACGCCTGCAATCTCCATCGGAACCGCCACGTTCTCAAGCGCCGTCATCGAGGGGATCAGATGAAAGCTTTGAAACACCACGCCCATTCGTCCACGCCGGAACCGCGCAAGACCGTCCTCGTCGAGTGCCGTCAGATCCTGCCCCAGCGCGTGCACAGCACCCTTGGTCGCCCGCTCCAACCCGCCCATCAGCATGAGAAGCGAGGATTTGCCCGAACCAGAAGGCCCGACCAGCCCCAGCGTCTGGCCTTGCGTGACAGTCAGGCTAATTCCCTTCAGGATGTCGACCGAACCGGCATTGCCCGCCAATGTTAGCCAGGCCTCTTTCAACGTCAGAACGGAACCGACCATGTTTGCTTTTCTCCTGCCTCTGCGCAGATATGTTTCCTTTGGCGGCATACGCAATGCCGCAGCCGCCCTCATTTTCGCCGCAACCCCGGTTTTCGCCGAAACAACGGTGCTGGCGTTGGGCGACAGTCTGACCCAAGGTTACGGATTGCCCGCCGAGGACGGCTTCGTTCCTCGACTGGAAGCCTGGCTGACCGCCCATGGCACGCCGGCGAAGATCGTGAACGCCGGTGTCTCCGGCGACACTACCGCAGGTGGCCTTGCGCGGCTCGACTGGTCGCTGACGCCCGATGTGGACGCGGTGATCGTCAACCTCGGCGGCAATGACTTGCTGCGCGGCCTGGATCCCGCCGTCAGCCGCGCCAATCTGGAGAAGATTCTGCAAGGTGCCGCCGCCCGGCAGCTGCCTGTGCTTTTGATCGGTCTTGCGGCCCCCGGCAACTACGGCCCCGCCTACAAAACGGAATACGACGCGATCTTCCCCGAACTTGCCGCCCGTTATGGTGCCGCCATGAACCCCAACTTCTTTGCTGCCATCGGTGGCAGCGCCGAGGCCGCAATCGAGCATGGCTTCATGCAGGCCGACGGGATTCACCCCAACCAGAAGGGCGTGATGGCAATCATCGAGAACATCGGCCCTGAGGTTCAGAAGTTGATCGCGACAGCCGCTAAGTAAGGCCGCCCGTCTGGGTGGGCGAGGTTAGGTATGTAGACCTCTACAGTTGCGCAGAAAGACTCTGCGCGACTAACTCTCAAGCGACCCGCCTTGCTTTGGCTTCCGGTGCCGCTAGGACGTCCATATTCTAACTACCGTCCGCTTTCCGCCCGTAGTGCCGGACTTGCTGCGCCTGCGAGCGAAAGCTGAGCAACTCCAGCCAACGACCGGAAAGTCCCGCATAGCTGTCTGTTGAACCGGTGTCCGAGCATCCGGGACGCACCGCAGGTAGTATGGGAACCTTTCGTCAGGGTGCGAACACTGCTGTGACCCCCTGGATTTCCTCCATCTGACGCCAGAGTCCGGCCCAACGAAAGGACCAGACAGTGAAACGATCGAGATACACGGAAGAGCAGGTCATAGGCATTTTGCGCGAGCATGAGGCCGGGGCGAAGACGGCGCATCTGCGCCAAATTCAACCGCGGACTCCGGCAACGGCTGGATGAATGACAGGGGTCACAGCAGGCCCAGCAATACGCCACTGGTGACAACGATGTCACACTGATTGCTGCACTAACCCTCTATTCTTTCTCCGACTCTTCGACGCCCCTGCGATCAATGTTGGTCGCAGAGGAATTGAGGTCTCATTCGCCCCCGGCTGCGATAATTTTGGCAATCGCCCTGTAATTACGTCCCT
>CANJQT010000087.1 GCA_947476475.1 Paracoccaceae bacterium
AGGCCCGCGCCAATGATTGAAACCTTCACCGCGTTGCTGTTTGCCCATGCCGTGGCGGATTTCCTGTTGCAAAGCCAATGGATGGTCACCCATAAGCGCCGCCCCGAGGCGATGCTGGCGCATATTTCCATGGTGCTGGTCAGCGCCGCTTTGGCGCTTGGGTCGCCAGACCCGACGTTGCTGGCGCTGGGGGCGGCCCATCTGGCGATCGACGTGGTCAAGTCATTTTCCGGCCGCAAGGGACTTTGGCCGTTTCTGGCCGATCAACTGGCGCATCTGGCCAGCCTGCTGGCGCTGGCCTTCTGGCTGCCCGACCTTTGGGCCGGGGGTTTGTGGGGCGGCTGCCTCCTTTTGCCCACCCTGATGGCGTTGGGCGCGGGATTGGTCCTGACCACGCGCGCGGGCGGTTTTGTGGTTGGCTTCCTGATGGAGCCCTGGGCCAAGGACGCGCCGGTCGGTCTTGCCGGTGGCGGGCGCACCATCGGGCTTCTGGAACGCGGGCTGATCTTCTTGCTGGTGCTGACCGGCCAACCCGAAGGCATCGGCCTGTTGATCGCCGCGAAGTCGGTGCTGCGTTTCAGCGCGGTGAAGGATGATCTGAAAGTCAGCGAATATGTGATCATCGGCACGCTTGCCTCGTTCGGATGGGCGATCGTGGTGGCTTTCCTGACAGTTTTTCTTCTGTCCGGCCTGCCGCCGCTTGGCATCCCCGACCTGACGCCCTAGATTAAGGTCAAAGGAGACCATCATGTTCGGCATTCCCGGCAAAGCCCCCGTGACCCTGACCCCGCGTGCAGTGGTGCAGATTGCGCGGCTGATGGCCAAGGACGGCGCCTATGGCCTGAAGCTTGGCGTCAAGAAGGGCGGCTGTGCCGGCATGGAATACACGATGGAATTCGCCGCCAGCCCCGGCCCGATGGATGAGGTGGTCGAACAGGACGGCGCGCGGGTGATGATCGCACCGATGGCCCAGATGTTCCTGTTCGGAACCGAGATTGATTATGAGACGGGCCTTCTGGAGGCCGGGTTCAAATTCAGCAACCCCAATGTGGCCGAAGCGTGCGGCTGCGGGGAATCCATCAAGTTCAAGGACGCCCCAGCCGCCTGACCCGCGGCCTTCGGCGTTTCCCCCATTTCCCCTGCCCGGTGGATCGCGTAACCTTGCCTTGGGTCCAAGGAAGGGAATGAAGATGCGCCGCAAGCTTGCCGCCGGAAACTGGAAGATGAACGGGACCCGCGCCAGCCTTGAAGAGCTGCGCGCGCTGCGTGCCGCCCATGCCGATGCGGCCTGTGACATCCTGATCTGCCCGCCCGCGACATTGCTGGCCTGGGCTGCGGCCGCTGCGGGATCGGATGCGATCCGCCTGGGCGGGCAGGATTGCCATGCAGAGGCATCAGGCGCCCATACCGGCGATATTTCGGCAATCCAACTGGCGGACGCCGGGGCAAGCCATGTGATCCTTGGTCATTCGGAACGCCGCGCAGATCACGGCGAGACAGACGCGCTGGTGCACGCCAAGGCGCTGGCCGCCCACGCGGCGGGCCTGTGCGCAATCATCTGCGTGGGCGAAACTCTGGCCGACCGCGAGGCGGGGCGGACGCTGACCGTGGTCGGCGCCCAGCTGGCCGGGTCGGTGCCGGATACGGCCACCGGGGCCGATACGGTGATTGCCTATGAACCGGTCTGGGCGATCGGCACCGGATTGACGCCGACGCTGGCGCAGATCGCCGAGGTGCATGATTTTCTGCGCGCCAAACTTCGCCACCGCTTCGGCGCCGAGGCGGAAGGTTTTCGGCTGCTGTATGGCGGATCGGTCAAACCCTCGAATGCAGCCGAAATTTTCGGCGTCGCCAACGTGGATGGCGCGTTGGTCGGTGGCGCAAGCCTGAAGGCCGCCGATTTCGGTCCGATCATCGCGGCCCTGTCACATGAGTGATGCAGCACCCCCCGCAACGGCGGGGACCGGGGCAGGCCAGACAGGCGGATCCGTCATCGGCGCGAATTTCGTCTGCATGTTGTCCATGATCATCTGGGCCTCGGTGCTGCCTGCGGGCGACTATGTGATCCGGCTGCTGCCCGCCCTGCCGCTGACGGCGGCCCGGATCGGCATCGCTGCCATCTGCCTGCTGGTTTTCTGGTGTGCCATCGAAGGCGTAGGAGTGCTGAGGCAGGCCAACTGGCCGAAAGCGCTGTTGATCGGCGGCGCCACGATCGGCTTTGGCGCAATCTGTCTGGTGGTCAGTCAGGGCATGACCGATGCGGTCACGGTTGCGGTTATTTCAGCCTCGATGCCGGTCGTGGGCATGGCGCTTGAAGTGGCAACCGACGGCCGAAAGGTAACGCCCGCACTTCTGGTCGGCATGGCCCTGAGCCTTTGTGGGGCGGTGATCGCGCTTTGGGGCACACCCTCCACCTCGGTGAACCTTGGATGGGGGGCGGCGATTTTGCTGGTTTCGGTGATCACCTTTACCATCGGCTCGCGCCTGACGGTCACCGCCTTTCCGGAACTGACGCCGCTTGGGCGCACCACCGTCACCATCACCGGCGCCGCGCTGATCGTGACACTTGTCAGCCTGTGCGCATCGGCGGCGGGTGCAGAGCCCGCGGCCTGGGGGCAGCTGGGCCTGAAAGGGTGGGCTGCACTGGCGGCCTTTGGCATTGGCGGGCTGGCCATTACCCAGGTTCTTTGGATCATGTCGGTGGGACGGCTTGGCATCGGCATTGCGACGCTGCACATGAACGCTTCGCCTTTCTATGTCATGTTGCTGCTGTTTGCGATGGGAGGCGAGTGGATCTGGTCGCGGGCGGTGGGGGCCACCATCGTCGGGCTTGGCGTGTTGATCGCCCAAGGACTGATCCCGCTTGGAGTTCGAAAAGATGCTGACATTTGAGCAATCCCCGACCGCCGAAGATTTCGTGCAAAACCCCTATCCGTTCTACGACCGGGCGCGCGCTGCCGGTCCGTTGTTCCATTGGCAGGATTATGGGCTGATCTGCGCCACCTCATCGGCGGTGGTGGGGGCGATCCTGCGCGACCGCCGCTTTGGCCGCGAGGTGCCCTTGGAAAAGCGCAAGCCCATTCCCGCGCACCTGGCGCCCTTCTATGCCGTCGAGGCCCATTCGATGCTGGAGCTGGAGCCGCCGCGCCACACAAGGCTGCGCGGACTGGTGCTGCGCGCCTTCACCTCGCGCCGGATCGGGGCGCTGGCGCCCGAGATCGCCACCCTGTCGCACAGCCTGATCGACGGGTTTCCGGGGGACGACTTCGATCTGCTGAAGCACTTCGCCACCCGCCTGCCGGTGACGATCATCGCCCGGCTTCTGGGGGTACCCGAGGAACGGGGCGACGATCTTCTGGCCTGGTCGAACGCAATGGTCGGCATGTATCAGGCGCGGCGCACGCCCGAGATGGAGGCCGCCGCCGTAACCGCCACCGAAGCGTTCGTGGCCTTCATGCGCGCCTATGTCGAGGAACGCCGCCACCAGCCCGCCGATGATCTGATCACCAGCCTTATTGCCGCCGAAAGCGAAGGCGAAAGGCTGACTACGGACGAACTGATCACCACCTGCATCCTGCTGCTGAACGCCGGCCACGAGGCCACGGTGCACACAATAGGCAACGGGGTGAAGGCGCTTCTGGAAGCCGGGATGGGCGCCGGGGTTCTGACGCCTGAGCGGATCGAGGGCACGGTCGAAGAGATTCTGCGCCAGGATCCGCCGCTGCATCTGTTCACGCGCTGGGTCTATGAGGATGCCGAAATCGGCGGACACCTGTTCCGGCGTGGCGACGAGGTGGGCTGCCTTCTGGCCGCCGCCAACCGCGATCCCCAGGTCTGGGACCAACCCGGCCGGTTCGATCCGTTGCGGCCGGTGAAGCCCAACGCCTCTTTCGGGGCAGGGCTGCATTTCTGCGTGGGCGCGCCGCTGGCGCGGCTGGAATTGCAGATCGCCCTGCCGATCCTGTTTGAACGCCTGCCGGACCTGCGGCTGACCGGCACCCCGCGCTATGGCAATCTTTACCATTTCCACGGGCTGGAAAGGCTGATGGTGCACGCCTGACCGAACCGCAGGCGCAAAGGATTTCATCAAAATCCTTGGAAAAATCTTCGTGAAGATTTTTTGGGGGATGTGACTCAAGCCGGAGTGACCAATGCCCGCCCTGCCCGTTCCCGTATTGACCATCGGTCTGCTGATCCTGTCGAACGTTTTCATGACTTTCGCCTGGTATGGCCATCTGAAATTCAAGGCAGCACCCTTGGCTTTGGTGATCCTGGTCAGCTGGGGTATCGCCTTCTTTGAATATACCTTGCAGGTTCCGGCCAACCGCTGGGGGCACGGCACCTTCACCGCAGCACAGTTGAAGACCATTCAGGAAGTGATCACGCTTTCGGTCTTTTCGCTGTTTTCCTGGCTGTGGCTTGGCGAACGCCTGACCTGGCAACATGGGCTTGGCTTCACGCTGATCGCTGCCGGGGCGGCGCTGGTCTTTCAGGCGCGGGGCTGACCTGGGCTGGACAGATCCGCGACAAGGGCCTAGCAACCGGGGATGAACATCCCCTCCCCTCGCCCGCAGATCCGGTTTCTGGACCGCAGCACCCCGCCGCATGTCGTCACGCTGGTGCTTCTGGCAGGCCTTTCGACGCTGGCGATGAACATCTTTCTGCCGTCACTGCCGCGCATGGCCCAATGGTTCGGCGTTGACTATGCGGTGATGCAGCTTTCCGTTTCCGTCTATCTGGCGGGCAGCGCGGTGTTGCAGATCATTGTCGGGCCGTTGTCCGACCGGTTCGGGCGGCGACCGGTGATCCTTTGGGCGCTGGTCCTGTTCGTGGCGGCGACGGTGGCGGCGACGGTAGCGCCGTCGGTGGGCTGGTTTCTGGCCGCGCGGGTGGTGCAGGCGGTGGTGGCGACCGGCATGGCACTTAGCCGCGCGGTGATCCGCGACATGGTGCCGGCGGATCAGGCAGCCTCGATGATCGGTTATGTGACGATGGCGATGTCGGTGGTGCCGATGATCGGCCCGGCGGTGGGCGGAGCGCTGGACGAGCTGTTTGGCTGGCAGGCAAGTTTCATTCTGCTGACCGGGCTGGGGGTGCTGACCATCCTGCTTGTGTGGGCCGATCTGGGCGAGACGGCGGGGGGAACCGGGCGCAGCTTCGGGGCACAGCTGCGCGACTATCCGGCGCTTCTGACATCGCCGCGCTTTTGGGGTTATGCGACAGCGGCGAGCCTCGCCTCGGGGGCGTTCTTTGCCTATCTGGGTGGCGCGCCTTTCGTGGGGGATGCGGTCTTTCATCTGTCGCCTGCCGTGACCGGCTATTACTTCGCCGCACCGGCGATTGGCTATGCCTTGGGCAATTTTCTGGCGGGCCGCTATTCGACACGGCTGGGTATCGACCGGATGGTGCTGATCGGCACGGTGTTTTCGACCCTGACGCTGGCGGCGGGTGCCCTGTTGTCGCGCGCCCTGCCCGCCGAACCGTTGCTGTTCTTCCCGTTCGTCGGGCTGATGGCGGTGGGCAATGGCATGACCTTGCCCAATGCCAATGCCGGCTTGCTGTCAGTGCGCCCGCAACTGGCGGGGTCGGCCTCGGGGCTTGGTGGGGCATTGATGATCGGCGGCGGGGCGGCGCTTGCGGCGATTGTCGGGCCGCTTCTGGATGCGCGGGGCGGCCATCATGTCCTGCTCGAGGTCATGGCGGTCTGCTCTGCCCTGTCGGTTGTGGCGATCCTGTTGGTGATGCGCCGGGCGCGGCGGCTGGCACGGGACCGGTAACGCCGCGCTTGCGCGGAACCTTTGCAAACCCTAATCTGATGATTAGCAAAGCGGAGGGGCGCCATGGCCACGCAAAAACTTTATGCCGGGGTCAAGCTGCGCGAGACGCGGGTGCGTGTGGGCATGACGCAAAAGGCGTTTGCCGAAAAACTGGGGGTGTCGCTGCCCTATCTGAACCAGATGGAAAACAACCACCGGCCACTGTCGGCCTCGGTCGTGCTGGCGCTGGCGGGCGATTTCGGCATGGATGTGACCGAACTGGCCGCCGGCGACGCAGAGCGGATCGTATCCGACATGCGCGAGGCTTTGGCGGACCCGGTCTTCGCCGATGCGGCGACGCCGCTGGCCGATCTGCGGCTGGCGGCCTCGAACGCGCCGGCCTTCGCGCGGGCCTTTCTGGAACTGCACCGTGCTTACCGCCAAAACCACGAGCGGCTTGCCTCGCTTGACGAGGCTTTGGGCCGCGATGATGCGGGACCGCGATCCTCGCCCTGGGAAGAGGTGCGGGATTTCTTTCACTACTGCGACAATTACATTGATCCGGTGGACCGCGCCGCCGAGCGATTTTCCAGCCATGACGGCAAAGAGACTGACCCTGTGGCGCGTGCCCGTGCCGTGCTGATCGAGCGCGGCATCGGCGTTGCCTTCAACGACACCGCCGCGATCCGGTCGCGCGAAGGGGCCGATCTGGTGCTGTCTACCCGCAGCGCGCCGCCGACCCAGCGGTTTCAGATCCTGCACCAACTTGCGCTGGTCACCCAGAATGATCTGCTGGAAGCGACGCTGGATCTTGCGCGCTTTCAGTCCGACACCGCCCGCGCCATTGCCAAGATCGGTCTGGCCAACTATTTCGCCGGCGCCGCTCTGATGCCCTACCGCGCTTTCCAGACGGCCGCCGTCGAAATGCGCCATGATCTGGAACGGCTGGCCGACCGGTTCGGGGCCTCGATCGAACAGGTGGCGCACCGGCTTTCCACCCTGCAACGCCCGGGAATGAAGGGCATTCCCTTCTTCTTCGTGCGCGTCGATCAGGCGGGCACCATCACCAAGCGCCATTCGGCCACGCGCCTGCAGTTCGCGCGTTTCGGCGGGGCCTGCCCCTTGTGGAACGTCTACCGCGCCTTTGAAACCCCGGGCCGGTTTCTGCGCCAGCTGGCGGAAACCCCGGATGGGGTGCGCTACCTGTGCCTGGCGCGCGATGTGTCAAAACCGGGCGGGTCGTTCAACGCGCCGGTGCGCCGCTTTGCGATTGCGCTTGGGTGCGAGGTCAGCCATGCTAGGGGGCTGGTCTATGCCGATGACCTTGATCTGACCAATGCCCGCGCCTATGAGCCGATCGGCATTTCCTGCCGGATCTGTGAACGGCCAAACTGCCATCAACGGTCGGTCCCGCCGTTGGAACGCAAGCTGCGCGTCGATCCCGACCGACGGGGGTTGCTGCCCTATGAGATTTCCTGACAGGGCAGCCGCCTTCGGTCAGGCGTGTTTGAGAAGGGCCGCGATTTCATCCTTCAGGGCCGCACGCTGTTTGCGCAGTGCGGTTTCAGCCAGCTGTTCCATCGGTTCGATGTTGGTTTCGGCGCGGTGGATCGTGCGGTTCAGTTCATGATATTTTTCGGCCAGATGGGCGAAATGTGGATTGCTGACTTTCAGCGCATGGATCCGGTCCGCAAGATGCGGGAAATCCTCGGCAAGTTCGTGGGGGGTGTGCGACATGGCAAGTCCTTTCCTGTATGCTCTTTCCCAATAGCCGCCCTCTCTCTCCGCCACTTTGACAAGGGTCAATGTCTGCGGAAGATGCCGGATTTTCGCGGCACTTCGCCGGGTCCGGTCCTTGCGCCCGGAGCCGGAAAAACCGACTGTGACAGGCGATTCTTTCCTCGCGCGGACCTTTGAGCTGACCTGATGATCCTTCTAGAACATGGCCCCGATGCCGCGCCTGCCCTGTTCCGTGCTTCACGCGCGATGATCCGTGCCGATAGGCCGGACGAGGTGGGTGTGGCCCTGGCGGCCATGGATGCGGCGCGCGCGGCGGGGCATTGGCTTGCAGGCTATGCAAGCTATGAACTGGGCTATGCGCTGGAGCCGCGCCTGCTGGCGCGAATGCCCGAGGGGCGCGGCCTGCCTTTGCTGCAGTTCGGGGTCTATGATGGGCCCGAGGATGCGGGCGCAGTGCTGGCGCAGGCCGAGGCCGAAGCCGGGGAAGCCGGTCTGAGCCCTGCCCGCCCGGACTGGAGTGCGGCCGATCACGCGGCGGCGCTTGCGCGGATTCAGGAATATATCGCGGCGGGGGATGTCTATCAGGCCAACCTGACCATGGCGATGAAGGCCGAGATGCGCGGCACGGCGCTGGGGCTTTACGGCGCGCTGCGGGCCCGGCAGCCGGTGGCGCACGGGGCCTTCGTCGCGCTGGACGGTGCGCCGGTCATCCTGTCGCGGTCGCCCGAACTGTTCTTTGCCACCGATGCGCAAGGGCGGATCGAGACACGCCCGATGAAGGGTACCGCCCCGCGCGCGTCCAATCCCGCACATGACGCAGCCCTGCGGATGGAGCTGCAAAACAGCATAAAGAACCGTGCAGAAAACCTTATGATTGTTGACCTTTTACGCAACGACATATCGCGTCTGTGTCAGCCGGGGTCGGTCAAGGTGCCACAGCTTTACGCGATCGAATCCTATGCGACCGTGCATCAGATGGTCAGCCATGTGGTGGGCCGCCTGATCCCCGGCACCCAGCCTTCGGATATTTTCCGCGCGCTGTTCCCCTGCGGGTCGATCACCGGGGCGCCGAAGATCCGGGCGATGGAGATCATCCGCGAACTGGAAGCCGGCCCACGCGACATCTATTGCGGGGCGATCGGCTGGATGGGCCCGGATGGTGCCTCCAGCTTCAACGTGGCGATCCGTACGCTGACGCTGAACGGCGGGCGCGCGCGCTTTGGCGTCGGTGGCGGGATCGTCAGCGATTCAACCGCCGCAGGTGAATATGAGGAGGCCCTGTGGAAAGCCCGTTTCGCGACCCTGAGCTGAGGCTGATCGAGACGTTCGGCTGGGATGGAGCCGGCTTTCCCCGCCTTCAGCGCCACAAGGCGCGGATGACGGCCAGTGCCGCCGCTTTGGGCTTTCCCTTCGACCCAGCCGGGTTTGATGCGGCGCTGCCCGCCGCCCCCGGGCCCGGCCCGTTGCGGGTGCGCCTGACACTCGACCGGGCCGGGCACTTCGATCAGACCGCCGCCGCCCTGCCGCCTTCGGCTCCCGTCTGGCGTTTGGCGCTGGCCGGGGCACGGGTGCAGTCGGGGGATCCGCGGCTGGCCCACAAGACCACCGACCGCGCGCTTTATGATCAGGCCCGCGCCGCCCTGCCCGCGGGTGTGGACGAGGTCTTGTTCCTGAATGAACGCGGCGAAGTCGCAGAGGGCACAATCACCACCCTGTTCTTCCATCTGGGTCAGGGGCTGATGACGCCGCCGCTGGCCTCAGGATGCCTGCCGGGCTGCCTGCGGGCCGAACTGATCGCCGCAGGCCGGGTGCGAGAAGCGGTGCTGAACGCCGCCGATCTGCCGGCGGCGCGGCTGTGGGTGGGCAATTCGCTGCGCGGGCTTATTTCAACCGTGCTTCGATAGCCGCCAGACGGTCTTCCATCGTCTTGAAATGGCCTTCCAGCTGATGCTGGCGCAGATCATCCAGTTTTTCATGCAGACTCATGATTTCCAGTTCGGCCTTTAGGTTGACCTCGTAATCATGCCCCGCCGCCTCGCGGTCCTTCTTGGCCTGACGGTTTTGCGACATCATGATCACCGGCGCCTGCACGGCGGCGATCATCGACAGGATCAGGTTGAGGAAGATGAACGGGTATGGGTCGGCGGGATGGGCCAACGCCCAGCCGTTGAGAAAGACCCAAGCGCCGATGATCGCCGCAAAAAGCAGGATGAAGCTCCAGGAGCCGCCGAAGGCCGCAACACGGTCGGCCACCCGGTCGCCGAAACTGAGATCCGCGTGGGGGGCTTCCGCCAGATTGCGCGATATCGCTGCCCGCGCAGCGATACGCCGCAAGACGCGCTGTTCACGCTCTGGCAGATCGTCGTAGCCCGCACTCAACAGCTTGGTCGCAAGATCTCTTACCCGTTCGTCCACGATTCCTCCGATTGTCAGCAGGGGCTTTGCCCCCGCACCCCCAGGGATACTTGCTGACAGAAAATGACAGATGTTTCATTTTCTGTCCCAAAATATCCCGGGGGAGTCCGCAGGACGGGGGCGGAGCCCCCTTATGCTTACCTTTGCGCAACCTCCCAGCGCGGGCTGTTCCAGGGGGCGATGTTGGCGCGCGCCAGCATGCCGCGACCCAGGATATGGTCGGCGGCCTTTTCGCCGGTCATGATCGAGGGGGCGTTGAGATTGCCGTTGGTCACGCGTGGGAAGATCGAACTGTCGGCCACGCGCAGCCCTTGTACCCCGATCACCCGACATTCCGGATCAACCACGGCCATCGGGTCATCGGCCCGACCCATGCGGGCGGTGCCGCAGGGGTGATAAGCGCTTTCGGAATGTTCCCGGATGAAATCGTCAATCTGCTCATCCGTCTGATAGTGCGCGCCCGGCTGGATTTCATGTTTCACATATGGCTCAAAAGCCTTCTGGCCGAAAATTTCCCGCGTCAGGCGGACGCATTTGCGGAACTCCACCCAGTCGTCTGGGTGCGACATGTAGTTGAAAAGGATCTTCGGCTGGTCCTTCGGATCGGCCGAGCGAAGGGTGACCGAGCCGCGCGATTTCGACCGCATCGGGCCGACATGGGCCTGAAATCCGTGGCCTTCAGCGGCCGCCTTTCCATCATAGCGCACGGCGATGGGCAGAAAGTGATACTGGATGTCGGGATAGTCGACGCCTTTGTCGGAACGGATGAAGGCACAGCTTTCAAACTGGTTCGAAGCGCCAAGGCCCTTGCCGGTGAACAGCCACTGCGCCCCGATGATCGCCTTGCCCCACAGGTTCCAATATTTGTAAAGCGTGACAGGCAGTTTCGAAGCAAACTGCATGTAGATGTCCATATGGTCCTGCAGGTTCGCCCCCACACCGGGGCGGTCGGCAACCACGGGGATGCCGAGGGCCTTCAGATCATCCGCCGCGCCGATACCGGACAGAAGCAGGATCTTGGGCGTGTTGATCGACGAGGCGGCAAGGATCACCTCGGCTTTGGCGCGGATCACTTCGATCTGGCCGCCGCGTTCCACCTCGACCCCGATCGCACGGCCGTTCTCGATGACGACGCGGCGGGCAAAGGCGCGGATAGACTGGCAATTTTCGCGCTTCAGCGCCGGCTTGAGATAGGCATTTGCCGCAGACCAGCGCTGACCTTTCCAGATCGTCGCCTCCATCGGGCCGAAGCCTTCCTGCTTTTCACCGTTATAATCGCCCGTCACCTCGTAGCCGGCCTGACGGCCCGCCTCGACGAATGCGTTGAACAAGGGGTTCTTACGGGGGCCGCGCGTCACATGGAGGGGGCCAGAGGTGCCACGATAGGCGCTGTGGTCCTGGCCCGCATCCTTGCCACCGTGCCAGGTTTCCATCCGCTTGAAATAGGGCAGAACGTCCGCATAGGACCAGCCAGTGGCGCCCTGTTCGTCCCAGTGGTTGAAATCCTGGGCATGGCCGCGCACGAAGACCATGCCGTTGATCGACGACGATCCGCCCATCACCTTGCCACGTGGGGTGGCCAGAGTGCGGCCTCCCAAATGCGGTTCGGGTTCGGTTCGAAAGCCCCAGTCGTAAAGCGGCATGTTCATCGGATAGGAAAGAGCCGCGGGCATCTGGATGAACGGCCCCATGTCGGTGCCGCCATGTTCGATGACCAGCACGCGCTTGCCGGCCTCGGCCAGGCGGTAAGCCATCGCGCAGCCCGCCGAACCCGCACCGACGATCACATAATCCGCTTCCATCTTCATCCCCGTTTACACTTGTGTCGGCGCACTCAGCGCCAGAAAATCCTGCAGGGCGATATTGCCGCCCGATGCGATGATCAGAACCTCTTGCCCCTTGGCGGGCAGCGCCCCCTTCAGAAGTGCTGCCAGCGCCACGGCGCCCGACGGCTCCAGCACCAGTTTCAGCCCTTCAAAGGCGAAGCCAAGGGCGGCACGCACATCCGTGTCGCTGACCGTCAGGCCGCTTAGGCCCGCCTGGCTGGCCGCGGCAAATGGCGCGGCGCCCGGTTGCGTGGCTTGCAGCGCGTCGCAGATTGTGCGCTGACCAGAGACGACGCGGGTCACCTGCCCGGCGGCACAGGATGCGCCCATGCCATCATATCCCTCTGGCTCGACTGCGAAGATCCGGGCATCGGGCAGCGCGTGCCGGATGGCCAGCGACAGGCCGCCGATCAGGCCGCCACCGCCGACCGGGCATGCCACCAGATCAGGTGCGGCGCCAATGTCTGCCAGCTGCTCCAGCGCCTCAAGCGCCACACCCGCCTGCCCCGCGACGATCGCCGGGTCGTCGAACGGGTGCAAAAGCGTCAGGCCTTCACTTGCGGCCAAATCGCGGGCAAGCGCCGAAGCCACCTCTTCGCGCGGCCGCGCGCCGTGATCCGACAGGATGACACGCGCGCCGAACGCTTCGGTGGCGCGGCGCTTCATTTCGGGTGCATCGACCGGCATGACGATGGTGACGGGCACGCCCGCCGCCCGGCCCGCCGCCGCCAGCCCCTGGGCGAAGTTGCCCGACGAATAGGCGATGACGCCCTGCGCGCGTTCAGCGCCAGTCAGTTGCGCCAGCCGCCAGGTGGCACCACGGATCTTGAAGGATCCGGCCTTTTGCAGGTTCTCGGCCTTGACCCACACACGCGCGGCTCCGGAAGCCTCGGCCAAGGCCGGGCTTTCCAGAAGCGGTGTGCGCACCGTGGACTGCCGCGTCAGCGCGAATGCCCTGGTCAGGGTTTCAAAGTCGGGAACCACGGTCATCAATAGGGCGCGTCCACGTCGCCAAGGTTCACATAGACCGATTTGATCTGGGTATAATGTTCGATCGCGGCCTTGGAATTTTCGCGCCCGACGCCCGATTGCTTCGATCCGCCGAAGGGCGTCTCTACCGGGGTCAGGTTATAGGCGTTGATCCAGCAGGACCCCGCTTCAAGGTTGGCCACCACCCGGTGACCACGCGCCAGATCGCCGGTGAAGACGCCGGCGGACAGGCCGAATTCGGTGGCATTCGCGCGGGCGACGGCTTCTTCCTCGGTTTCGAAATCCAGAACCGCCATCACCGGGCCAAAGATTTCCTCGCGCGCGATGGTCATGTCGTCGGTCACGTCGGCGAATACCGTTGGGGCGATGAAGCAGCCCGCGTTGGTGCCCGCACGCTGGCCGCCGGTGATCAGGCGCGCGCCTTCCTTCTTGCCGATCTCGATATAGGACAGGACTTTTTCCATCTGGGCGGCATTGACCACCGGCCCCATCTGGGTGTCTGGGTCGCGCGGATCACCTAGCCTGATCGCCTCGGTGCGGGCTTTCAGGCGTTGAAGGAATTTTTCCTTTATACCCTTCTGAACGAAAACGCGGGTGCCGTTTGAACAGACCTGACCGGCGGAATAGAAGTTGGCCATCAAGGCACCGCCAACGGCATTTTCGATATGGGCGTCATCGAAGATGATCAGGGGTGACTTGCCACCCAGTTCCATCGTCACATTGCGGATGCCGGTCGCGGCCATCGCATAAACCTTCCTGCCGGTGGGGACCGATCCGGTAAGCGAGACTTTGGCAACGCGCGGGTCGGTGACCAATGCTGCCCCAACCGTGCCGCGCCCCTGAACCACGTTGTAAAGCCCGGCGGGCAGACCTGCCTCGTGCAGGATCTCGGCGATCTTTAGCGCGCAAAGCGGGGTGGTTTCCGATGGCTTGAAGATCATCGCGTTGCCGAAGGCGAGTGCGGGCGCGCCCTTCCAGCAGGCGATCTGGGTGGGGTAGTTCCAGGCACCGATGCCGACACAGACCCCAAGCGGTTCGCGGATCGTGTAGACAAAATCGCGGCCCAACGGCATGGTTTCGCCGGTGACGGTGGGGGCAAGGCCCGCGAAATATTCCAGCGCGTCCGCGCCCGATGTCGCATCCGCCACCGTGGTTTCCTGAATCGGCTTGCCGGTGTCGAGCGTCTCAAGCTCGGACAGCGACTGATTCCTTTCGCGGATCATGTCGGCGGCACGGCGAAGGATCCGCCCGCGTTCTACCGGTTTGACGCGGGCCCATTCCTTTTGGGCACGGGCAGCCGAGGCCAGCGCGCGTTCGATGATGGCAGGTGTCGCTTCATGGACGCGGGCAATCAGTTCGCCGGTCGCTGGGAAAATCACGTCGATGGCGGCACCCGACGAATCTTCGACATACTGGCCATCAATGAAGTGGCTGGCTTTGGGTTGGGCGATCATTGGCGCGGCTCCAGTTCAAGGGTGAGATATTGAAGGGCCATGGCGGCGGCGGCGGTCCCGTCGGGCGCCCCCTCGCGCAGGGCCTGACGGATATAGACGCCGTCGATCATCGCGGCGAGGCCGCGCGCGGTGGCTTCGGCGCGGGGGCCGACAAGCTTGCGAAGGTCGTGCAAAAGGTTGGCATGCAGACGCTTTTGATAGACGTTCAGCAGGCGTTTTGCTTCTGGCACGGTCTGGGCCAGAACGTAAAAATTCAGCCACGCGCCAATGACTTCGCGGCGAAAGTTCAGGCTGGAAAAGCTGGCCTGGACGATGGCGCGCAACCGATCATTGGGGGTGACGGCCATGACAAGGGCGCCGCGCACCTCGGCACTGTAAAGGCTGAGGATATGGCGCATGGCGGCCAAGAATATCTGTTCCTTGGAACCAAAGTAATGATGCGCCAACGCCGAAGACATGCCCGCCCGCTTGGCGATCTGGCTGACGGTCACGTCAAGCGAACCCGTTCGCCCGATCTCGTGGATCGTGGCGCGGACCAAAGCCTCTTTTCGAATCGGCTCCATTCCTAGCTTGGGCATGACGCGGCCTTTCGTGATGAAGGATTGCGACTACACAACCGACATTCCCCAAGTGGCCTGCCGCTTGACTTCAAGATCGCCTGATTTTGCTCGCTGGGCAAGCGTTTTTCGCCCCGAGCGGTGTC
>CANJQT010000088.1 GCA_947476475.1 Paracoccaceae bacterium
ACCGCGCACCGAGATGGAACAGTAGTCCATCACGGCCTGCCACGACGAAAGGACAGGGTTGCGGTTGATATGGCGGGCCAGGATTTCGCGGGCGGCGAAGATCGTGGCCTGTTCCTGCGCGGTCAGCTCGAAGCCGCCAGAGCGGCGGTTTAGGAAGGCAGTGGGGTGTTCTGAAAATCGGGACATGTAGACCTCATGTGTTGAGTCCGACCAGCATCGGCCCAACGGCAACGCGCTGTGCCGGCGGATTTGGCCGGGAAGGGGAAAGAGGGGGCGTTCTCGTGACAAGGGGCAGGAGATATCTGAGCCCCTGCCCCGCTGCTCACCTCAGCTGACGCGATCGAGCAGCTTCTTGGCCCGGCTTTCCATGTCGAGACGCGCATCCTGCTGCGTTTTATCGCGTGCAAGCCTCGTAATCCCTTGAATAAAATCAAAAATACTCTCTGGAGGGCGGCCCTCTTCCATCAGGACCTTCTCGATGATCTTGCCGGACTCTGCCTTCGAGAAGCCGCGCTTTCGAAGGAAGTCATCCCGGTCCTCGTCCGTCTGCGCCACGATCTGCTGACGCGCCGCTTTGATGCCATTCACGAAGCCCTGCGGCGAGGAATTGGCAAACCGCGTCAGCGCTGGTGCCGCCTCTTGGGCAAAGCGCGAGGCGGCATACTTCGAGTGACGGATGGTGATTTCCTGAAAATCTTCGACACCCCAGAGATTGCGGTTCTGGCAGACAGCCCGCAGATAGAAGCTCGCCATGCCGAGGGTCTTGGCTCCCACCTCGGAATTCCAGCAGTAAAAGCCCCGGAAGTAAAGATCGGGGGAGCCGTCGGGCAGCCGGCCCGCCTCGATCGGGTTGTGATCATCGACCAGGAACAGGAAGACATCGCGGTCAGAGGCATAGAGCGTCGTCGTGTCACGGCTGATCTCGACATCGGGGTTGTAGACCCCGGTCGACCAATCAAGAACGCCCGGCACCTTCCAGCGCGTGTCGCCAGTGCCATTGCCCGCGATGCGCTGTACAGCCTCGACCAGTTCATGGTCATGGATACGGCCGTAGTCCGGGCCGGTGACCGCGCGCAGTTCGGTGCGGCCATCTTCGGTCTCGTATGTCTTAACCTGCTCGGCCCGGTGTGATGAGAGCCCGTACTGCAAGTTGATCCCTGCCAGTGGCGAGGGCAGCTGCCGCAGGTAGGACGCGGGGGCGCCAACGATGCTGGCAATTTGACCGAAGGCCCAATGCGTCGGCGAAACCGGCTCGCGCGCGTTCGGCAGATGCAGTTGTAGGCGCTCTGGATTGTCCCGGCTCGCCTCAACGTGAATGGCCGCGGTTTCGACGACCCGGGTTCGGCTGCGTTGCGATCTGGCTTTGACCCGCGCCCACAGATCGTCGAGCGACAGAAACCTCTCGTCGTCGGGCCGATTGAACCACTCGGACGACACCCGCCCGATCCGCTCACCCCGGCTCACATCCACCTTGTAGCCACCATACATCGGCCACGCGGGTTCCAGGATTTCCACATTGTTCATGACAGTCACTCCGCGACGGGCCGCCGGGGGCCTCTCCCCCAAGCCTTCAACCCGTCTCAGCCGAACAGACTTTTCTCTACCTCTCGTCCCTATCGGAAACCGGTAGCGCCTAGGCGTGAATAAACGATTAGTCTGCTGATATTAGTAGTAAAAATACCAATCTTGCCAGCTGGAAACTGTCAAATGGGGTTGGCTTCAGCATACTTGCGGAAAAATGCCAGAAACGCCCGATCAGGATCGTCCGCTGGAGGCTTTCCAGCAGCCCAAGTGCGCCACTCGCCTTCTACGAAATATATGTCGTATCCAGCATGCCGCAGGCGAGCAGTCTCATAGGTCTCTGTCCGGAGCGGAGCACCGCGCGACAAAAGCCAAGCCGGCCGTGGTCTCAACTCAGGTGTTCTCGACCTCTGATCTGATGAGGCTTCTATCGCGTCAGTCGGAAAAATCTGCTCCTCTGACCCAGACGCCTTTACGCGCCGTCCCACTTTGGAGAACTGGAGAGCTCGACCCGCCGCGCCGGTCGCCTCGTCATCCTTTCTCCACCATTTGAGCTCCACATGGGTCACGCTGCGCCCAGACTTGATGGGATCGAAGGCCACCATGAAATCCGAGAGGTCATTCACCTCGGCGACCGCAGGATCCAACGCCCGCAATTTCAGGTTCGACCACGAGGTGAGCTTGCCCTTTGGCACGCCAAGAATTCCCCTCAAAGCTTCGAGTGAAAAGCGCTCCGATGAACGCCAACGCAGATTGCCCCGCTTCTGAACCATCTCATACAGCGTCAACGAGTACTTGGAGGAAAGCGCGAACATCACTTCGCGCTGAAGACGAGCGAAAACAGTCGAGTTCCCAATGATCTTCCGCAGCCGCGCAGGGATTTCGTATTCGATTAATCCATCCGACCGCAAAGCTTCGATGTTCCCGCCCAGCAACTGAACCCGCTCGATCGCCGGCCCACCGTCCCAGTTGACCGACACCTTTACGACGGCGGACATCAATCGCTCCAAACTCTCGCCAACCCGGTCGTTTGAGTTGTGCTTGCCGCGCAGCGCCGCTTTGGAAATAATATGACTGACTGGCTTGTCGATCGCATCCCAGGCATTCTCAAGTAGCTGGTTGTAGATCCTTCGGTCGTTGAGGCTCAGAGGTGTGACCTCGATCAGATCAACCAGTTCACCTGGCTTGATCAGACTGTCGGCACTTGGCCGAGCATCGAGTGTGCGGTAGGGTTTTTCAGCCATAGAGCCCATACATGCTTAGTCTTACTTTTGTAGTCAGAAGAGAGTAAGCGATCAAGGGCTTTAGGGCACTGCAGCAAGCGGGATGAGATGCAAGCACCCAATTTGTAAGTCTAGTCCGAGCAGCCGAATCGTGAGTGATTCGCAGGTGATTGAATACAAAGGGAAATCTCGAGAGGAGATCGTGAGTTCAAAGACTCACCCAAGATGTAAGTCCTTTAGCCCCAGCAAAACGTAAGACTTCCCGCCCCGATTCGTAAGTTCTGTCATCCCAAGACGTAGGCGCTTACACCCAAAATGTAAGGTGGCGAACCTTTTTGTTCGTAATATCTGATGGTTACGCTACATGAACCTTAGAACCAAAGAGAATCTGAACTCTAGGGGTTTTCTTTGTGGATAACTTTCTTGGAAGAGGAAGTGCGCTGCGGTCTCCACCTCAACCAAGACATACTTCTTGGGATGGCTGCACGGCCTTGAACCCCGCGAACTATCGATTTTCTGAGGATCAACGTAAAAAGGGCGGAAGTTGGTAGCGCTGTCCTCCATTTCCGAAGTATCCATGTGCACTGAACGAATTCCGAACTTTACGCCAAGTCGAAGTTGCCGCATGATTCGGACATAGTCACACAAGAGAGCAGTTGATGGACGATACCGTACTGCCACCGGTTACACTAAACGAACTATCCCTCCTGACACGTCGGGCCGCCACGGTCATCGAACGCTTGCGGGAGAGGGTTTTCGCACCAAATGCAGAAAAGCGCCTCGACATCCGTTTCAATGTCCGCACCGCGGCAGAGATGGTTGGCCGCACGGAAAAGGCGATCCGAGATGCCGAAGCCGACGGTCGTCTCCCCGAACCGGATAAGGACACGGAGACTGGTCGTCGCTCTGGATATACTCTTTCTCAGGTTAACAAGATGCGGGAGGTCTTCGGGACTTTGCCGCATCGTAGCCCTGACGACCCGCCGCTTGTACTGGCCGTCCAGAACTTTAAAGGCGGTGTCGGTAAGTCGACTATCGTGAGCCACCTCGCGCAGTATTTTGCCCTCAAGGGCTACCGGGTCTGTGTGATCGACTGCGATAGCCAGGCTTCCACCACGGCGATCTTTGGTATGAACCCTGATGTAGATGTCGACGAAGAGGAAGACACGCTCTATCCGTTCCTTCGTCATGGGGGGCCGAAATCGTTACACTATGCGCTGCGTGCAACCTACTGGCCTGGGATCGCTCTGATTCCGGCCAACCTTGGCCTTTATGACGCTGAGTACGAATTCGCAGCTCGCATGGCGCGAGAGCCTACTTTCATCCTTGACCGGCTGCGCGATGGAGTCTCCAGCATTTCCGATCAGTTTGATGTCATCCTATTGGATCCGCCCCCAGCGCTGGGAATGATCTCACTATCTGTTCTCAGGGCCGCAAGCGCGCTACTGATCCCAGCCCCACCGAGCAACATCGACTTCGCTTCAACAGCGCACTTTCTGAAAATGA
The DNA here is from genome assembly GCA_947476475.1 of Paracoccaceae bacterium. Lineage (GTDB taxonomy): Bacteria > Pseudomonadota > Alphaproteobacteria > Rhodobacterales > Rhodobacteraceae > TMP-24. Next base: position 4,251 of record CANJQT010000088.1, read on the forward strand.
TGGAGGCGACGCTGACTGAGCTAGCCAAGTTTGGCGGAGAGCGATCGTACAGTTTTGTCAAGATTCTCGCATCGAAGATGAACGACCAGAAGTCCGCGCATGTGGCAATCAAGCGTATGATGGACGCCGTATTTCCGCAGGACATGCTGCAATCGGTCCTTAAGGACAGCGCCGAGATTGATAATGCGACCGCTAACCTGTCGACCGTTTATGAATTGACAGGGCCGACCACGCGGACAGAAACCCACAAACGATGCCGTGTTTATCTCGACGCGGTCGGGCGTGAGATCGAGACCTTGGCGCGCAAAACCTGGCCCAGCCATCACCGCGCACTTCGCAAGGAGGGAGTCCTGTGAGCAAACGTCATGACGCAATCTTTGAAGACGTCCTGAAGGATCTGAACAAGGAAAGTGCGCCCGTTGAGGAGGATCGCGGCGCCACGCGGTTTTTGCGTAGGTCAAATGCCTTAGCCGAGGTTGGTGACCGTGAGGAGAAGGTGCTGCGTTGGGTAGATCCGGCCCACTGTGTCATGTGGGCACGCCACAACCGCGCCTATGAGCTGCTGAACGAAGACAACTGTCGTGATCTTATCGACTCGATCAAGTCCCAGGGGCAGCAGGAGTTCCCAGCCATCGTTCGCCGTCTGCAGGGGGGAAGCGGCGTAGAATACGAAGTCGTCTGTGGGGCAAGGCGGCACTTCGCGGTGTCGTGGCTTCGCTCCCACAACTATCCGCAGTTCCGCTATCTTGTCGAAGTTCGCGACATGTCCGACGAGGAAGCGTTCCGTCTGGCTGATGTGGAAAATCGCGATCGGGAAGACATCTCGGACTTCGAGCGCGCTCGGGATTACGCAGCAGCGCTTGAGCAGTACTATGGCGGTCGACAGAAGGCGATGGCCGAAAGGCTCGAGGTCTCAGAGGGCTGGCTATCCCGCTACCTCACCTTGGCGCGGCTTCCAAAGGAGGTGATCGCGGCCTATCCTTCGATCCGGGATGTCAAAGAGTTGCATGCACGGGTCCTGAAGCCACTCTTGGCGGACCCCAAGGTTGCGCCATCGATCCTTGATGCGGCCAAAAAACTTGCCGAAAGACAAGCTGATGCTCGGGCAGAGCAGGGGACCCCAGTTGATGCGTCCAAAGTGCTCGCTACCCTGAAGTCTGCTGCAGCTGGACCGAAGCGCTCCCGGCCTCCAGAACACATATTCAGAGGGGACGCCGAAAGTACCGGCGTGACATTGCGGAAGCGGGGAACAAAGGTACTGCTAGAGTTTAGCGAGAAGCTCTCCGATACAGCTCTTCGCACTGCTTTCGAAGCCTATCTGGCTCACAGGGGCAAAGGAAGAAAGTGAATTGCCAGTTGGCAAGATGGCGATTTATCCTAAATTGTGCAATGGCTTAGCCATTCTTCCGTGCCGCCGAACGCTCAGTCCTTCGACCAGCCTCAATAGCGTCTTAAACGACGAACGCTTGAACCGACCCAGCGGATGCAGTGATTTCGCAGTTGGTTGGACCGGACCGTCCTACGGTTTTCGGATCGACGGCCTGCTTTCGAGGCCGAGGGTGCACGGATCTGGAGGCACCTCTCGGCCATAACGGCGCTGATCTGATGATCGCGGCATCAGCGCTACGCAATGGCGCTATCGTCGTGACTGGGAATGTCAGTGACTTTGCGACGACCGGGGCTGCAGTCGAGAACGCGTTCTAGACGTCCGGCAAATTTCGATAGGGCAGGGGGCTTACAACCCTGCGGCCTTGGTCAGGTTCACCCGGAATCTGTCGCGGCGTCGCTGGTATCGGCGGGTCATCTCTGCGCTGGCATGACCGAGCTGCTTTTGAACATAGCGCTCATCAACTTCCGCGCTGCTGGCAAGGCCTGCACGCAGGGAATGGCCCGAGAACAGCCGCACGCGCTCGGCCTCAGGGAGATCAGGGCGTAGCCCGGCCTCGCGGGCGCAGGACTTGATCAGCCGGGCAACGTGCTTGCCCGACAACCGCTCGCCCGTAGCTTTCAGGCCGTTGCGCGACGTGGCGACGAAGATCGGGCCGAAGTCGATCCTTGCGTAATGCAGCCACTGCGTCAGGGCATGGATCGGGCAGGTCCGATCGGATGAGCCGCGGGCGATTTCGACCTCGCGCCAGCCGGTTTTGCCGCGCAGGATGATTAGGACCCCGTCATCCAGCACCTCGACCCAGCCGCCGGAGTCAGGCGTGTCGTCCTTGCCATGATCCAGGCTGACGATTTCGGACCGCCGCAAGCCGCCCGCAAACCCGATCAGCAGGATCGCTCTGTCACGCAAGCCCCGCAGGTCGTGGGGCAGGGTTGCCAGCATCTCGCGCAGGTCTTCCGGCAGGATGGCCTCTTTCTGTTCCGGGGGGCGGGCGTGCTTGCGGCGAATGCCAGCCAGGACGCTGGCAATGTGGCGGTCCTTGCGGTCCAGCCGTTCTCCGCGCTGCGCATAGCCCCAGGTCAGGCCGGACAGCCGCCGCTCTATCGAGGAGACCGAGAGGGGTCGGGACGCCGACTGCGACGGGGCCTTGCCGCCCGGCGCTGCCAGATCGGTGATATAGAGCCCGATCAGCTGGGACGAAGCGGGCAGGGGGGCGGCCCCGCGCATCCGGCACCAGCGGGCGAAATGGGCCCAGTCCTTGGCATAGGCCTTCAGCGTGTTCTCCGACGCCGCCTGACGCGCATAGTCTCGCGCGGCTTCGACGAGCCGGTCGAGAGCGCCGGACCCTGCGATGTGGGAGGGCAGGGCAGGAGCGCCGCTGCCCGGCGCAACGCTCTCGTCCCCTTCGTCGAGATCGGAGTGATCTGGCGGCCCTGAAGGCGATGTCCCGGGTGTTTCGGTCTGTCGTTCTTGTTCCATCGGTGGAGTCTAACGCCTTGATATCATTGCGCTCACATTCTTGTTTCATTCCCGGATTATAGTTTCATTATCGGACACAAGATACCTCTATTTTGGTTTTGGCCATGGCAGACCGAACCGACATCTGCGTCGTTGACGATGCCGCTTGGGAGCGGGCCGTTGCGCGCGAGGCGGTGATCCGTCGGCTTGCGAGCAGCGGCAGCCCTGGCCGCGCAGAATTCCTCTCGGCCTGCCGGAAACTTGGGATCAAGCGATCCCGCCTCTATGAACTCATCGGCGTTTACAAAGCGCGCCCGGTCACCAGTTCTTTGCTGACCGCTCCGGCTGGATCCCCTGCGGGAAGTCGGCGGCTGCCTGACGAGATCGAACTGGTGATTTCCGAGGCGATCAAGGGCTTCTTCAAATCACGTCAGAAGCCGAGCATCCATGCCCTGCAAAAAGAGGTGCGCAGGCTTTGCTGCCAGCGGGGCCTGCGTGCCCCATGCTGGACCACGCTGCGGGACCGTGTGGCGGCATTGGATCCGGCGGAGTTGGTGGCCACCCGAGAGGGGTCGAAGGCTGCGCGCCATCTTTATCGGCCGGTTCCTGGCACCTATCAGGTCGACGGGATATTCGAGGTGGTCCAGATTGATCACACGCTGGTCGATGTCATCATCGTGGATCGGGCGCAACGTCAGCCCTTGCAGCGGCCCTGGCTGACGTTGGCCATCGATGTCGCCAGCCGCATGGTTGCAGGTTTCTATCTGACGCTGGAGCCACCGTCCGCTTTGTCTGTCTCACTTGTCATCCAGCACCTGGTTCAACCGAAGCTGGATTGGCTTGAAAGCCTGGGCATCGATGCGAGCTGGCCCGCAGCGGGAATGCCCGAGACCATTCATGTCGACAATGCCAAGGAGTTTCGTTCCAAGGCACTGCGGCGCGGCGCTGAAGAACATGGGATTTCGCTACAATATCGTCCGATCGGCGCGCCACATTACGGTGGCCATATCGAACGGTTGATCGGCACGATGATGGGGGCCGTGCATTTGCTACCCGGATCGACCTTCAGCAACACTCAGGATCGCGGCGAGTATGACTCGGCCGCCAGATCGGCCATGACGCTGGACGAGTTGGAGCGCTGGCTCGCCTTGGAAATCACCCGCTACCATGCTGAGCGCCATCGGTCCCTCGGCATTCCGCCCCTTGCGGCCTGGCAGGAGGCCTATGCGCGGCGTGACACATCTCTGCGGCAGCCATACGATCCGGAAGGGTTCCGGATCGATTTTCTGCCCAGTGTCGAACGCATGGTGCGTCGCGATGGTATCCATCTCTTCGGCCTGCGGTACTGGGACGATATCCTGAGCCTTTGGGCGGGCAGAGGCGACCGGCAGTTGCGTGTGACCTACGATCCGCGCGACCTGTCGACGGTGTTCGTGCGGGGGCCGGATGGTCAGCGATACCCGGTGAGGTTTGCCGATCTGCGCCATCCTCCGATCACCTTGGCCGAGCATCGCCGCGCACAGGCGGTTTTGAGGGAGCGGGGGCGATCGCTTGAGGACGAAACGCTGATTTTTGCAGTGGTCGAAGAGCAACGGGCCCTTGTCGATGCCGCAACCGGCAAAACCCGGGCGGCCAGACGGCTCGCAGAACGGCGCGACAGGGCGCTGTCCGGCGTCGAGCCCGCCGCGATCGAAGAAATTACCCCTGATCATGCGGAAGCCTGCGACATCCTCGATGTGCCCACGTTCGAAGTGGAGGAATGGTCATGAGCGGGGCAGGGGAGTGCCCGCATCTCGATCCGGCGTATCGGAAGTTCGCGGCGCTCCCGGATGATGAGCGTATCGCCTGGATCCGGGCCGACCGCTGGATCGGCTTCGATCAGGCTGGCCTGGCGCTCGCGCGCCTGGAAAACCTGCTGACCTACCCAGCCCGTGACCGGATGCTCTGTTTGCTGATCTATGGCGACACGGGCATGGGAAAGACCAAGATTGTCCGCAAGTTCGAGCGCGCTCACCCGCCAAAGTTCTGTCAGGTGACCGGTGTTGATCGTCGTCCAGTGGTGGTTGCTCAAGTGCCGTCCGAGCCGCTCGAACGGGACCTCTACCGCGAATTGCTGTCCAGTATGGGCGCGCCGGCAATGGCCGGGGGCACACTGGCCCGCGAGAAAGATGTCTGCCGCGCGCTGCTGCGCACGGTCGGGGCGAAGATGATCATTCTCGACGAGGTGAACGGCATGCTGGCCGGGACATACAGGCAACAGCGGATTTTCCTTAATGCCATAAGGTTCCTCGCTAACGATCTGCGGATTCCCCTGGTCTGCGCAGGGACCGACCTTGCCCGTCAGGCGCTGCTGACGGATGCGCAATTGGCGGAACGGTTCGAAGCGTTTCACCTCAAGCCTTGGAAGAACGATGCCGCCTTTGCCGGACTGCTGAAAAGCCTCGGGCACATCATGCCGCTGCGCGAGCCGTCCGATCTGACGGGCCCCGCGACCAGGGCACGGGTCCATGCGCTGACCTCCGGTGTAACGGCGCGCATATTCCGTTTGATCGAGACCGCGGCGGAAGCAGCCGTTCACTCTGGCCGGGAGAGACTCGACGCCAGGAGTTTCGGGGATGATCTGGTACTGCCGTTGGTGTCGATGACGCAGAGCAATCGCCGCTTCTCGCGCCAAGCCCCGCAACCCCAGGCTTCGGCATGACAGCGGCGATCCGGCTTCCCGTTGCACCGCGCCCGTTTCGGGATGAGTTGCTCTCCTCCTGGATGGCACGGGTCGCCGCCCGCTATGATTTGGAGGTCCCGGGGCTAACAGCCTATCTGGTAGGGCAGGGGGGCCGCGCCCCGGATTTGCGGAAGATCGACGATATATCCCCCGATCGCGGTTTGCTCAGGCTTTGGGCGCGGGGTTGTCGGATCGATTCCGCGCGTCTCGGACGCCTGTCTCTGACATCCAGATACACCGAACGCCCGCAGGACTGGTTCTTCGAGGAGGCGAGGGGAACAGTTCCGGCTTGCCTTGCCTGTTTCGATGCCGATTTAGCAGCGGAGCGCGATGGCCACATGCGGGCGGAATGGCGGCTGGCGGAACAGGTTGTCTGCCCGGCGCACGCAGAAATGCTGCTGGATCGCTGCCCCGGCTGTGGATGCCATCTGCGGATCTCGTTTAGAATGGGCGACGGCCGGTTGCGCCCATTCTGCCGTAAATGCGATGGTCCACTCACCGGAAGGGGAGGGGGGCCAGCGGTTCGTTCGTCCGCCGAATTCGCCAAAGCTGTCTTCGCCCTTCAACGGCAGGCAAAATGGATCGTAAGGGGGCGCTCGGATCTTCGCGCGCAGTTCGAGCAGGCAATTCGCACTTTGTGGGCGCCGCTTGATCGTGTGGACGCGGCCCGCCCCGTCTTGGCGCTCTGGTTCGATCAGCCCGGTTGGCATTGTCCTTTCGAGGTCCGGGCCGTCGTGGGCACACCCGCGCCGCTGAGGCGCCTTCCGGTTCGGTGGCGTGCGCTGACGCTAGTTGTGCTGCAGGATCTATTTGGGGCTGCGCTTGTTTCAGATGGCACGATGCCGGAGGCGGCCTCCAGATTGTTCAGGCGCGCCGCGCCGTCACGACATCTGAGCCAGGAACAGGCGTCAGGCATCTGTAAAGGAATGCCCTATGCTGACCGGGGCAAACGAGGAGTCCAGAGATTGAGCAAGAGCCCGGTCCACCGATTAGGTGGAAACTTCGAGGGCGAGAGGGCTGATTTCGGGTGAATCCACCCATGAAACTAAAACGACACGGTCATGTTGTCGAGCATACTCTTCTTGAGTCCGATAATGCAATCTTATCGGACATTGCAACGATGACAACGATGCGGCGGTTGCATGCATAATTTCTGGTATTAAGCGCCGCGTTGAAATAGGCTCTCGCCATGAGAAAACCGCGCATCCAGACCACTGTGGCCCTGCCGATGCTCCCTCCCCTCCCGGGCTGGATCATGTCCGGGCCGGCGGAAACCTTCGAGGCTGCGGCGTTCCGGTCCGGGGCAGCACTGGCGTATCTGACCTTTGCTGCAACCGCCGCAGACCTGCCCCAGGCCTTGTGGCGTGACCGCCTGGCGCTGGTGGCAGCGGAGGTTTGCGCAAGAATTGCCGGTCGGCGCGAAGGGGCCGGAGCGTTGCGTGACTCCTTGCACCTGACAAAAGCAGGCGATGATCCCGGCCCGGCGGGACGAGTTTTTCGACAATGGTCGAGGGCGGTGGCGCGGCCAATTTCAGTCTCGAATCTGAGCCGCGCGCTGGAGGGGGTTGCGCCAGAGCAGATTGCCCTTTGTCTGGATGCCACCGGACCAACCCCGGTTGACCGCGCGGCGCAGGTCATCGAGGCCGTGTTGGAAAGTAATCCGCGGGGCGAGACCGTGGCCTTGATCCTTGCTGATGCGGTTCTGGTGAAATCACTGGGGCAGGATCTTGTGCTGCCGCTATTGTCGCTGGCCTTGAAGGCCCGTGATCTGCAGCTGCGCGGGGATGACTTGCGGCTGGCCTGTCACCGGGCGGTTGGTGTCGGGGTGCGACAGGCCCTGCCGTTGGCGGCGGAACTTTCCCGGGCGGCGGTCTGGTTGCGCGCGGTGGCCCCCAAGCTGCGCGCCAAGGGGGCCACGCGCGCCGTCGATCTGTTCCTGTCGCGCGATGCGCTGGCACCTGCGGCGCTGGCCAAGGAAATGCATAGCAGTATGTCTGACCGTGCGGCGCGGCGGCTGTGCGACCGGCTGGTCCGTCAGGGGGCCATCCGTGAGCTGACTGGGCGGGACACGTTTCGCCTTTACGGAGTCTGACCATGGCGCGGCGCGAGGAGGCGGGGCTTGACCGGGACCTGGCTGATCTGCCAGCCGATCTGCGGTGGCGAGAATGGATGTGCCGGATCGAGGCGGTGATGTTTGCCAGCGCCTCGCCGGTCGCGCGCGAGGCGCTGGCGCGCGTGGTGGGCACAGGGGTCTCGGTCGATCTGCTGATTGACGATCTGGCAGTGGATATGAAGGGCCGCCCCTATGAGGTGGCGCAGGTGGGCGCGGGATGGATGCTGCGGACCAAGCCCACCTATGCCCCGGCGGTCCGCGCGGCGGCGGATGTGGGGGAGCAGGCCCTAAATCTGTCAGAATACGATCTGGCCGTGCTGGCGGCGATCGCATTCCACCAGCCGATCAGCCGCGACGGGCTGAAGGACATCTTCGGCAAAGAGATCAGCCGCGATCTGATCGGCCGACTGGCCGAGCGCGACCTGATCGGCACTGGCCCCCGCGAACCCCGCCGCGGCGCGCCCTATACCTTCGTGACCACCGAAACCTTCCTGGCCGCCTTCGGGATGGAATCCTTGCGCGACCTGCCGGATGCTGAGCAGATGCAGGATGCGGGGCTGGCCAAGGCATCGGGAGCGTCGGTTCCGTAGAGGCGGTGACGTTGGAACCGTCTAGTAGGCAGGCGGGTTCCGTAGGCTGACCGGCAAGTGAAAAACGGCGCTTCCTCCTACGGGCGACGTTCCTTGTCGCGATCGGATTCCGCAGGCTGGCAGTGATGTGGAACGCCCGTCAGACACGACATGCGCGGCTACAGGACGAATATTAAGTTCGGGCTGTGAGACATAAGCGAGTAACGAACCTAGCGACGCTAAACCACCACATTTTCGTGCCGCAGGATCTGTTGTTGTATCGCCACGAGGGACTGCAACACGAAATCCGCGATAGTCGCCGCTGCGGGGTTGGTCGGCAGGCCTGCCACGCGAAGGATGCCCCGGACGCGTTGCGGTTGCGGGATGTCGACCGATAGAACGGCGAAACGGTTCTGCTAGCACTCGGCGAACCATAGCGAAAAGGGCAGCCCGGCTAGGGCAGAGGTCGAAAACCGAGGGTGATTGTGAAACTAACACCAGGCATGCAGAGGCGGATTGGGTACAGACTAGGGCTCTGCACGGAAGCACCGCAGTAAATTATCCAGATTGCTCTGTTAGAATATTCAATAGTCAGATATGTTCCGCCATATCCCAGACGGAGCCTTTGCGTGGAGTGTAGACGGTCTCAGCTTGCGCGGGCGTGGGATAGATTACACTAACCGAAGTCCTACGGGTCTGTCAGAAACGCAAGTGCTACCCAGATCGAGGTCTCTGATAGCAGTTGCGCGGCTCCGAGCACATCGCCAGTTTGGCCTCCGATCTTGCGCTTTGCCAGCAAAGCCGTCAAGGTCACTGTAGCGATGCAGATGCCAAGAGGAACGGGCCAGAAGAACAATGCTGCGACGGCCACAAGTGTCATAACCGCCTGCCCGGCACGATTGTGCCCAGCGGCAAGCCGTGCCATGCCATCGGGCCGGGCAGGTGGCAAAACACCCTGCAAGGCGACCATTGCCGCGCGGCTAAGCATCGCAGCGCCGACAAACACCAGCGGGCCGGGGTCTACAACCATAACTGAATGGGTCCACAGTCCGACGACTACAATCATCGCCAGCATTCCGTAACTGCCTACCCGGCTGTCTCGCATAATTTCCAACGCATCGGCCTTGTCTCGACCGCCACCGATACCGTCGGCAAAATCTGCCAGACCGTCGAAATGCAAAGCACCTGTCAGAAGGGCCAGCGTCGCCAGAGCCAGCAGGGCTGCGATTGCGGACGGTGCGCCTATGGCCGAGGCGCCAGCGTAAGCAAACCAGGTCAAGAGGCCAATAGGGCTGCCAATAATGGGGAAGGCCCACCGTGCCGCCGCTAGATCCGGTACCGCGCCCTCGATCCGCCCCGCCGGCAGACGTGTTAACAGCATCAATGCCAACTGCAACTCTGCAAGGTGCTTCTGCGGTCTCATACGTTCGACACCCTCGCATATGCCAAGATCGCAATACCGTTGTGGCATTCCGTCGCGGGACGCAGATCATTAATGGCATGCGTCGCACCTGAACCTTCATCAAGCGCCATACCGAGGGTGAGGATCGGCCCATGCTCCAATTCTGCGAGCAGCCTTGCCTGCCAGAATTCATGATCTTCGACGCATTGATCTGGCAACTTGGGGTCGGCCTTGTAAAGGGGAGTTGTCGCCACAGTGCAGATGAATCCGCCCAAGATCACCAGAGTCCCCAGTGCCCGCGCTGGCAAGAACGAATCGTAGATTGCACTATGTTTGCGCCCGCTCAAAGCCGACAGAATGCGCAGCCAGGTCGCGCTTGATTGGCGCGCAACAGCGCTGGCCACGGCGTCAATTTTCCGGGCCAAACAAGCGGCGTCCGACCCCGTTCTGCGCCGGACCCAGTCTGCGGTGTTGCCACCGAAGCCCTCCATGTTTAATTCGGCGCCGACGGTGGGGTTGCCGGTCCCCATTTCACTCAGCAAAAGCAAGCTCGCTATCACACCCACGGACTCGAACCCGCGCCGGATCGCCATTAGTGCTTCGTCTTCGGACATTGCGGGGCTTTGGGTGATGTCATCGTTTGGCCTGTCGAGGTCCCAAGCGATGACGGAAAATTCGGCGC
>CANJQT010000089.1 GCA_947476475.1 Paracoccaceae bacterium
GACCAGATCATCTCATAGGCCTTCTTGATCGCATTCGCGTCGCTGGACGCGATCTTGATCATGCCGTCGTCGTTGATATCGACCTTGGCACCCGACACTTCCACGATCTCGCGGATGACCTTGCCGCCCGAACCGATCACTTCACGGATCTTGTCGGTGGGAATGGTCAGCGTTTCGATCTTAGGGGCATATTCGCTGAAGCCCTGCGGGGCCGACAGCGCCTTGTTCATCTCACCCAGTATGTGCAGGCGGCCGTCCTTGGCCTGTGCCAGTGCCTGTTCCATGATGGTCGGCGTGATGCCCGCAACCTTGATGTCCATCTGCAGGCTGGTGATGCCGTTCGCGGTGCCAGCCACCTTGAAGTCCATGTCGCCGAGGTGATCTTCGTCGCCAAGGATATCTGTCAGAACCGCATACTTGCCATCCTCTTCCAGGATCAGACCCATCGCCACGCCGGCAACCGGAGCCTTCAGCGGAACGCCCGCATCCATCATCGACAAAGAGCCACCGCAGACGGACGCCATCGAGGAGGAGCCGTTCGATTCGGTGATCTCCGACACCAGGCGGATGGTGTAGGGGAAGTCTGTCGCCGCAGGCAGAACCGCCTGAAGCGCACGCCAAGCCAGTTTGCCATGGCCAATCTCACGACGGCCCGGCCCCGATACACGGCCCACTTCGCCGACCGAATAGGGCGGGAAGTTGTAATGCAGCAGGAAGTTCGAGCGGCTGTTGCCATGCAGGGCGTCGATGATCTGTTCATCTTCGCCGGTACCAAGCGTGGTGACGACCAGACCCTGGGTTTCGCCACGGGTGAACAGGGCCGAACCATGGGTGCGCGGCAGGATGCCGGTTTCGCAGACGATCGGGCGGACGGTCTTGTTGTCACGCCCGTCGATACGCGCGCCACCGTTGATGATGTCGCCGCGCAGGATCGAGCTTTCCAGCTTCTTGATCGCGGAACCAAGGTTGGCGTCCGCCTGATCTTCTTCGCCCAACGCGCCTTTGATGGCGGTCACGGCAGCCGAAATCGCGTTGGTGCGTTCCTGCTTGTCGCGCAACGCGAAAGCGGCGCGCATCTGGGTTTCGCCTGCGGCTTTCACCCGGGCGTAAAGGTCCGAGTAATCCGGTGCCTGGAAGTCGAACGGTTCCTTGGCGCAATCCTCGGCGAAGTCGATGATCAGGTCGATCACCGGCTGCATTGCGGCATGGCCGAACTTAACCGCGCCAAGCATTTCTGCTTCGGACAGCTCGTAAGCCTCTGATTCCACCATCATCACGGCGTCTTTGGTGCCGGCGATAACCAGATCAAGGCGCTGGTCGGGGTTGTTCTTCAGGTTCTGCATGTCATCGACGGCAGGGTTCAGAACATATTCGCCTGCGCTGAAACCAACGCGGGCCGCACCGATCGGGCCCATGAACGGCACGCCGGAAATGGTCAGCGCGGCCGAAACGGCGATCATGGCGACGATATCGGGTTCGTTGACCAGGTCGTGCGACAGCACGGTGGCCATCACCAGAACTTCGTTCTTGAAGCCTTCGACGAACAGCGGGCGGCAGGGCCGGTCGATCAGGCGCGAGGTCAGCGTTTCCTTTTCGGAAGGACGCGCTTCCCGCTTGAAGAAGCCACCGGGGATCTTGCCCGCGGCATAGTATTTTTCCTGGTAGTGGACGGTCAGCGGAAAGAAGTCCTGACCCGGTTTCGCCTGACGGGCGAAGGTGACGTTTGCCATGACCGAGGTATCGCCCAAAGTGGCGACAACCGAACCGTCGGCCTGACGGGCGATCTTGCCCGATTCCAGCGTGAGCGTTTCGTTGCCCCACTGGATGGATTTCCGTGTAACGTTGAACATATATCGTTCCCTATATGAGAGCACCCACAGGCCCCTTGCCCGCGTCTCTCTTTTGCATGGCGGCCCCATTGCCGCCGCCCCCTATCCTTTGCATGTGGCCGGGGGCATGGCCTCACGTCGCAGATTGGCGGCGCATACAGGAAAACGTGGGGTTTGGGAAGCGGGATGTGGGGCGCTGTCCTGACCCCTTGCGCCAAGGCCCGAATGCAGGCCCGACACCCCGGTACGGTTGCAAGCGAAGTCCAAACGCAAAACGCCCGCACCTTGCGGCGCGGGCGTTTCGGTCCGGAAACCGGAAAGGCTTAGCGGCGCAGGCCCAGACGCTCGATGAGCGAGGCGTAGCGCGCTTCGTTGTTCTTCTTGAGGTAGTCCAGAAGCTTGCGGCGCTGTGCGACCATCATCAACAGGCCACGACGGGAATGGTTATCCTTGTTGTGGGTCTTGAAGTGTTCGGTCAGCGTGGCAATCCGCGACGACAGGATCGCAACCTGAACTTCGGGCGAACCGGTGTCGCCTTCCTTGGTTGCATATTCCTTGATCAGGCGGTTCTTTTCTTCAACGGTGATCGACATCGGGATCTCCTTTCGGAAAGGGGTTATGGCGCAGGCCGGGATGTCGTCCAGCAAGGCCCGTGGAGGCACCGCCAATCAAGGCGGATGCGCGCCTATAGGGGAAAACCACCGGAAAGGAAAGAGGCAGCGCACATACGGGCAGGCTGGCTTTTGCATTACGGGGCAGGCGGCGGCGGGGCGGCGGGCAGAAGCTGCAGGTCATCCACCGTCAGGCCGGGGTAGGCCAGAACCCGCGCCACCAGAAGGTTGTTGAGGTAGATGTTCATGTCCCCCGCCCCCCCGTCGGCGGGCGCGACGCTAAGATGCGGGTCCGGGTAGGCCGCCGCATCGTAGACGACCACGATCTGATCTTCGTCCGCCCGGTAGTCATCAATCGTTGCGGCTTCGTGGAGTTCATCCAGCCATTTGTTCAGGATGAAATCATCGGCCCCTTCGCCGCCGTTCAACCAGTCGGCTGCGCCGGCGACCAAAGTATCATCGCCCGGGCCGCCATTCAGGAAATCGCGCTGCGGGTCGCCGGGCGCATCGCTGCCGTTCAGCCGGTCATTGCCAACGCCACCCATCAGCACATCCTGTCCTGCGCCGCCATCAAGGCTGTCGTCGCCGTCGGCACCTTGCAGCGCATCGTTGCCATCGCCGCCTGAAAGGGTGTCATTGCCCGCGCCGCCCAGCAGGCTGTCATTGCCCGCGTTGCCTGAGAGGCTGTCTTCGCCCGTCTGGCCCGCAAGGCTGTCATCCCCGGCGCCGCCTGCCAGCAGGTCACCGCCACCGCCACCGGCAAGCGTGTCATCGCCCGCGCCGCCCGACAGGCTGTCATTGCCGTCCATCCCGTGAAGGTCGTCCCCGCCCGCGCCGCCGACAAGACTGTCATCGCCGCCGTAGCCGCCGATCTGGTCATCACCGGCATCGCCTTCGATCATGTCAGCGCCCGCGCCGCCGGTCAGCGTATCGTCGAGAAGCGTGCCGTGGGTCGTGCAGTCCGCCGGGTCGCCTGCCGGGGGTGGATCATCTACTTCAGCCTCGCGGTCAGAATCGCGGTCGAGCAGTGACGATATGTCCGTCAGCGCAAAGGCCATCATCAGGCCCACAAGTCCGGTAAACATCAGCATGTTCGATCCACCCTGCGGCGCCACAATCCCCATCGCGGCGCACCCCGGTGACCAGAACGCGCCGGAAAGCTTAAGGATCGGCAAAAATCGGGCAGATGCCGCAAATTTGTGGGATTAATCGCGCCACGGGGCGGGTTGTGACGCGTAACCGACATAAAGCGGGTGGCGGGGGTGGCCCGCCGCCGTCAGCCCAAGATGCAGAAGATCCACCCCTGCCGCGCGCAATGTGGCGGCCACCACGGCCCCCCGCCCCAAGAACGCGCCGTGTATTCCCCAGCCGCAGATCACCTGCCCGGCTGCCTGCGCCGCTTCGGCCAGAACGGCATCATTGCGCGGGCCAACCGGGTCCGCCGCCAGACGCAAACCGCGCGGATCGGTCGAGCGGCAGGCGAACAGGTTGGCGACACCGAAACCGCCACAGCCAAGCGCCCGCGCCCGCCGTTCGCAGCGTTCGATCGTCGGATCATTCTTTTCTTCGGTCGCGGTCGAGGGGTTGAGCAGGATGTAAACCAGCCGTGGTCCCTGCCCCCAGTCGCGGGTCAGCAGATAGCGATAGGTTTCACAGTCCGAATAAAGCGCGCGAGACTGTCGCCCATCGGCTTCGTGACGCCGTTCGATCATCCCGTGCGTCGTCATGCAAAGGGGCAAGGCGCCGAAATTGTCATGCCCTTGCCACTTTCGGGGTGGCGAAAGCGCAGCGATTCCGCATGCAGCATCAGGCGCGGGAAAGCGCGCGCGGCGCCTTCGGCGTAAAGCCGGTCACCAAGGATCGGATGGCCAAGCGCCTGGCAATGAACACGAAGCTGGTGGCTGCGCCCGGTCAGCGGGTAAAGCCGCACGCGGCTGGTGCCGTCCGGGTCATGACCAAGCACGCGCCAGCCGGTCTGGGCGGGTTTGCCGGTTTCATGGTTCACATGCTGGCGCGGACGGTTGGGCCAATCGACGATCAGCGGCAGATCGACCTGCCCTTCTTTCGGGGCCAGATGACCCCAAAGGCGGGCGCGATAGATCTTTCGGGTCTGGCGCCCTTCGAATTGCGCCCCCAGTTCGCGCTGCGCATGGCGCGTCAGCGCAAAGACCATGACCCCGGAGGTATCCAGATCCAGACGATGCACCAAAAGCACCTCGGGGTAGATCTTCTGCACCCGAGCAATCATGCAATCGGCAAGATGATCACCCTTGCCCGGCACCGACAGCAGCCCCGCCGGCTTGTCGACAAGAAGCACCTCGTGATCGGCATGGATCACGCGGACGGGTTCGTCTGGAGGGGCATAGATGAATTCGGTCATGACGCATCTGGCGGAAGGAGCGGGGCGCTGCCCCGCGCCCCGGAGTATTTGCGCAAGGTGAAAGCCGCAAGGTCAAATGATGCGGTGGCCGTCGGCACGCAAGCGGCGGGCAATTTCTGCGATATGCGCAGGCGTGGTTTCGCAGCAGCCGCCGATGATGGTGGCGCCCATGGCGACCCAGCGCAGGGCGAAGTCGGCGTAAAGGGCGGGGTTCATTTCGGGCCGCGCATGCATCACGTCCACGGTGGGACTGTCTTTCAGGAATTCCTTGGTGATTTGCTGAAAGCCGTTGGCATAGGCTCCGAAGGGCAGGCCGAAGGTCCTGAAAATGGTCAGGGCGGCTGCCATCGCCTCTGGGGCCGAGCAGTTGGCCAGAACCGCTGAAGCGCCCCCTGCCTTCAGAACCGGCGCGAGACTGGCCACGGATTCGCCCGACCGCAGCTTGCTTCCGTCCTCGTCATCAACCGTCACCGAAAGCCAGACCGGCAGGCCTGCGGGACTGGCCCCCTCCAGAACCGCGCGCGCCTGATCCAGAGAGACGACGGTTTCGGCGATCAGGAAGTCGGCTTGGGGCGCAATGATCGTTGCCACTTCCCGGTAAAGCGCAACCGCCTTGCCATGTTCGGGCGCCACGTCGGCGCGGTAGGATGCGCCGAGCGGCCCAATCGACCCGGCGATCCGCCCCGAGCCATGCGCGCGACGGGCAGCGGCGGCCTCGGCCAGGGCCTGGGCGTGCAAGGCGGCAAAGGCGCCGTCTTTGCCGAATTTCACCAGCCGGTCATGATGAATCGCATAGGTATTGGTGGTGGCAACCGTCGCACCGGCAGCGAAATAGTCAGCATGGACCGCCTGCACGAGGCCCGGATGATCGATCATCACCTGCGTGGCCCAAAGGGCGGTCGGCGCATCGCCGGACCGGGCCACCAGTTCCTGCCCCATTCCGCCGTCCAAAAGTGTGATATCTGCCATCTTATTCCCTCAGCCTCGGACCATCCGCAGCGCCAGAATGGCCAGCATTCCGCCCGCGATCCTGTTCAGAAGCGACATACGGCCGGCAATTGATGCCCGCAAGATACCCGCCAGCGCGCCGTAGGCTGCAGTCACGCATGTTCCGGTCAGCGTGAACAGCGCGCCAAGCACCAGAATCTGCGCAGCGACCGGCCCGCGGGCCGGGTCGGTGAACTGCGGCAGAAAGGCAAGAATGAACAACGCCACCTTGGGGTTCAGCGCGTTGGTGACAAAGCTGCGCCAAAGGGCGGCGCGCGCGGTCAGCCCGCCCAGCCCCGGAGCGGCGGCTGGTGCAGTACAGCTGGCCCAGGCCAGCCACAGAAGATAGGCTGCACCCAGCCATTTCAGCACCTGCAGCCCCGGAGGCCAAGCCGCAATCAGCGCGCTGAGACCAAGCGTGGCCAGCCCCACATGCCAGATGCCGCCAAGGCCCACGCCCAGACCTGCCGCCACCCCGACCCTTGGCCCGCCACGCAGACCCGAGGCCGTCGCAAACATCACATCCGCCCCCGGGGTCAGGTTTAGCAACAAACCCGCCGCCAGAAAGGCCAGGATCGTTTCACGCGGAAAGGTCGGAATCAGATCCCACATGGCAGCCCCTGCCCGGCGGCCCGATGCCACCCGCGCCGCAGCCTAGGGGTGCCAAGGGCCGGGCGCAACCGCCTGCCCAGACGACGGATCGCTATTCCTTGATCAAGCGCCACACACTGCCCAACGCTCCGCCAGCTTTGGTGCCCCTTTGGATCCCCGGGCAAATTGGCCATGCCTGCGCGCATACGGCGCGGCAGCCGCGCTGACTGACCATGCCGATTTAAACGTGCAGGGCGTCACGCCATTGGGCTGGGGCCACAACAGTGGTGGCGGCGGAGTATTTAATCCAAAAGGTCGGCCAGGCACCCGCTTCAAACCTGATCACGGCAGCGCAAGGCGGGACCGGTTTGACAGGCCCGCCCCCGCGTGTCAGCCTGCCGGGCAGGAGGCTGAAATGGATCTTGAAACCATCTCCGCAGACGATTTCGGTCGTTCGCTGACCGGAATCGGGCTGAATATTCTTGTCCGGGATGTGCGGGCGGAAGCGGCCTTTCTGGAACAGGTCTTCGACATGACGGCGCATCGCCTGTCGAAGGATTTCGCGATCATGACCTATCATGGCCAGATCTTTCAGCTTCACGCCGATCCGACCTATGGCGCCAACCCGCTTCTGTCGCTGCTGCCCGAAGCGGGCCCGCGGGGCGCGGGCGCGGAATTCCGCCTTTACGAAACCGACCCGGACGAGGCCGCGCGCCGCGCCGTAGCCCATCCCGATGCCACCGTGCTGCAAGCGCCAACCGACAAACCGCATGGGCTGCGGGAATGTTATGTCCTGTGCGCCAATGGCTATGCCTGGGTGCCCAGCCGCCGCCTGTGAACCATCGCTCAACACAAGGCCTGCGGGCACTGTTCGCCCCTTCATTGTGGTGCAAATATCCTGAGAACGCGAGGGCAAAGCCCTCGCACCTTGCCGGCATTGTGCCCCCGCGGGCGCATTGGCATGCCCGAGGGGTCAACCTTGCGGCAGACGTTCGTCGAGGGCCTTAAGGGCCCCCTTGCAGGCGATGAAGACATGGTCCGTCAACTGCCCGCCGGTCGCACCGCCGACCGTCCCCTCGTCGACCGGAAAGGTGCCATCGGCGGCGCGGCTTTCGAGGCCATTGCGGAGCAGCCTCTTTTTCCGCGCTGCAAAGGCAGGAACCGGTATGGGTGTTCGTGTCGCTCATGGTTTGATGCTGCCGTGAATTGCGCGGCCGGTCGGAATGTTTTCGTCAGACTTCGGCAAATACCGACGCCAGGATCGCGGCCAGCGCGGTTGCATCCTCGGTGGTGAAAGCATCCGGCTGATCGCTGTCGATATCCAGAACGCCGATCAGGCGGCCGCCCTTGCCGAACACCGGCAGCACCAGTTCCGACCTGGTAGACGAAGCGCAGGCGATATGGCCGGGAAAAGCGTCGACATCGGGAACCAGCTGCACCGCGCGCGTCCGCGCCGCGGCACCGCACACGCCGCGCGCAAAGGGAATGACCAGGCAGCCATGCCCGCCCTGATAGGGGCCGATCTTCAACAGTTCTGGCGCGGTCACCCGGTAAAAGCCGGTCCAGTCAAAGCGCGCGTCGGAATGATGGATCTCGCAGGCGAGGGTGGCCATCAGCGCCACCTCGTCGGTTTCGCCATGGGTCAGGCTGTCGATGGTGGCGGCGAGGGTCTTGTAATCTGGCATTGGTGTTCCTGTGGTCAGCGCCGGGGGTTTTCCACCCCCGGACCCCCGGAGGATATTTGGCGACAGAAAATGATCAGGTCCGTTCTATCGCCATCGCTGTGCCTTCGCCACCGCCGATGCAGATGGCGGCAAGGCCGCGCCTGAGGCCGCGCCTTTCTAGCGCATTGAGCAATGTGACCAGAATGCGCGCGCCCGATGCCCCGATCGGATGGCCCAGCGCGCAGGCCCCGCCATTGACGTTGACCCGATCGTGCGAAATCGACAGTGCGCGCATGAAGGCCATGGGCACCACGGCAAAGGCCTCGTTCACCTCCCACAGGTCGATGTCGGCGGAGGGGATCGACAGGCGGCCAAGCAGCTTTTCGGCGGCGGGCACCGGGGCTGTGGGAAAGTTGGCAGGGGCCTGGGCGTGGCTGGCATGACCAAGGATGCGGGCGCGGATCGTCAGGCCCAGTCGTTCGGCGGTGGCGCGGCTGGTCAGCACCAGCGCCGCCGCCCCGTCCGAGATCGAGGAGGAATTGGCCGCCGTCACGGTTCCGCCAGCGCGGAAGGCGGGTTTCAGCAGCGGAATCTTTTCTGGCCGTGCAAGAGCGGGCTGTTCGTCGGCGCCGATGATGGTGTCGCCGTTGCGGCCCGTGACGGTGACGGGGGCGACTTCATCGGCAAAGGCCCCGCTGGATTGGGCGTGAAGCGCGCGTTGCAGCGAGGCGAGGGCATAGGCATCCTGATCTTCGCGGCTGAAGCCGAACGCGCTGGCGCAATCTTCCGCAAAGGTTCCCATCAGGCGGCCCTTGTCGTAGGCGTCTTCAAGACCGTCAAGGAACATGTGATCCAGTGCCTGCGCATGACCCAGCTGCGCGCCGCTGCGCATGCGGGGCAGCAGGTAGGGCGCATTGGTCATGCTTTCCATCCCGCCCGCGACGACCAGCCCCGACGGGTCGGCCTGAAGCTGGTCGAAGGCAAGCATGGCCGCCTTCATCCCCGATCCACACATCTTGTTGAGCGTGGTGGCGGGCACGCCCTGACCTAACCCCGCGTGAAAACCGGCCTGTCTGGCCGGAGCCTGACCCTGGCCGGCGGGCAGCACGCAACCCATCAGCACTTCGCTGACCTGATCGGGGCCGGCACCGGTGTTGCGCAGGGCCGCGCGGATCGCATGCCCCCCCAGCGTCGCGGCATCTAGCGCGGCGAACGCCCCCTGAAAGCCGCCAATCGCCGTGCGGGCGGCGCCGCAGATCACAACCTCTGTCATGGCGGGATCCTTTCGTGACGGAACATACCGATTGGTAAGGATTGGGCTTTACTCTGACGGCGGATGCAACCGCCAACAGGGGCCTGTCATGAATCTTTTGTCCGAACTGGTGGACGGCACGCAGGTTGTCCGGGTCGAGGAGGAGCGGATTGATGCGTCTGTCGCCATCCAGTTCAAGGACCGGATGCGCGACCTGTCCGCTCAGTCCGGCGATCGCCTGATCCTTGATCTGGGGCGCGTCAATTTTGTCGACAGCTCTGGCCTTGGGGCGATCGTTGCCGTGATGAAATTCCTGGCGCCTGCCTGCAGGCTGGAACTCGCGGCGCTGACGCCCATGGTGGGCAAGGTCTTTCACATGACGCGCATGGATTCGGTCTTTGCCATTCACCCGACCGCGCCGGGTGGACGCACGGCCAAGGCGCTCTGACTCGCGGGACGATGAAGCATCACCTGCACATTCGCTTTAGGGCAGAAGAAAGCGCGGTGCGCCCCGTCTTGCAGCAGGTTCTTTGCCGTTTTGCAGACCACCTTACGACAGACGAGGCAGGGGCTTTGGAACTGGCGCTTGCGGAAGTGCTGAACAACATCGTTGAGCATGCCTATGCGCGGCAATCGCCCGGATCGGTCCGGCTTGCAGTAACGCAGGAAGCTGCGGCCCTGTTTTGCCATGTTGAGGACGAGGGCCAGCCGATGCCGGGTCTGCGCCTGCCAGAGGGCCGCATCGCCCCTGTCGCCGACCGTGTCGCGGATCTTGCCGAAGGCGGATGGGGCTGGGCGATGATCCGGGCACTGACATACGATCTTGCCTATGAACGCCGCGCTGACAGGAATTGCCTCAGCTTTCGGGTCCATGTCGCCCCTGGCCGCGCACAAAGTTGATTGGCTGCGACCAATCTCTTTCCGGCCCTGACGACGAACGATGCGGCTGCGCAGTCTAACCCGACGGGGTGCGTGGTCATGGCCCATATTTACGCCAAAATGACCACAGTCCTTATGCTTTGGCCGCAATTATTTCGCAAATAGGCCCAAATGCGCCCATCTTTGCCCGCCAATCTGCCTGTGTAGCTTCGATTGGCTTCCCTCGGCGGTGCCGTATTTGCCCCCCCTTCGTGCACCGCCGGGGCCTTTCCTTTGCCGCGCCTTCTTCCTAGGCTTGCAGCCAACACGGGGGCTCAGATGCGTGATTTCGAATTTCCCGGCCGCTCGCCGGTTCTTGCGGCCAACGGCATGTGCGCCACGTCGCATCCGTTGGCCGCGCTGGCAGCCGTGGCGGTGCTTCAGGCCGGGGGCAATGCGGTGGACGCGGCGATTGCCGGGGCAATGGTTCTGAACATCGCAGAACCACAGATGTGCGGCATGGGCGGTGATTGCTTTGTGCTGCTCAAGCCTGCGGGCGAAGAGCGGGTGGTGGCCCTGAACGGATCGGGCCGCGCGCCCGCCGGGCTGGATGCGGCGGCGATGCGGGCCAAGGGCTGGGCCAAGGTGCCAACCGAAAGCGTGGAATCGGTGACGGTGCCCGGCGCAATCGACGCGCTTTGCCGGCTGTCCGCCGAATGGGGGCGCAAGGGTCTGGCCGAAGTGCTGGCCCCCGCGATCCGCTATGCGCGCGAGGGCATTCCGGTTGCCCCGCGCGTGGCCTTCGACTGGCAGGGCGATGCCCCGCGTCTGTCGGGCGTGGCGCGCGACTTCTACCTGACGGGCGGGCAGGCCCCGGCAGCGGGCACGATCTTTCGCAGCCCTGCGCAGGCGGAGGCGCTTGAACAGATCGCCACCCACGGTCGCGCGGGTTTTTACGAAGGGCCAGTGGCCGAGGATCTGGTCAACAGCCTGCGCGCGATGGGCGGCAGCCACAGCCTTGCCGATTTCGCAGCCACGGCCTGCGACTATAACGACCCGATTTCAGGCCGGTTCGGCGCGGTCGAATTGCTGGAGCACGCGCCCAACGGGCAGGGGGCAACAGCAATCTTGCTGCTGAACATCCTCAAGCATTTTGATCTGGCGGCGCTTGACCCCTTCGGTGCCGAGCGCGCCCATCTGGAGGCCGAGGCGTCAAAGCTGGCCTTTGACGCGCGAAACCGCTTTCTGGCGGATGCGGATCAAGTGACACGCCTGGCGCATATGCTGTCGGAAGAGACGGCGCAGAGGCTTGCCGCACTGATCGACCCCGCACATGCCATGCCCAGCCCACCGCCGCTGACCGACGCGATCCACCGGGATACGGTCTATATCACCACAGTTGACCGCGACCGGATGGCGGTATCGCTGATCTACTCGATCTACTGGGGCTTTGGTTCGGGCCGGGCCTCGTCGAAATATGGGGTGCTGTTTCAGAACCGCGGGGCAGGCTTCAGCCTGACCGAAGGCCACCCCAACGAGGCAGCGGGTGGCAAGCGGCCGATGCATACGATCATTCCGGCGATGCTGCGGCAGGCGGGCAAGGTGATCATGCCCTTCGGCGTCATGGGGGGCGGCTATCAGCCCGCCGGCCATGCCCGTTTCGTCAGCAATCTGGTGACATACGGGATGGACCCGCAGGCGGCCATTGACGGGCCACGGTCTTTTGCCGAAGCGGGCATGCTGGCACTGGAACGCGGCTACGGCGCGCAGGTTGCTTCGGCTTTGGTGGCCAAGGGCCACCGGATCAGCCGCACGAACGGCCCGCTGGGCGGGGGGCAGGCGATCCGCATCCACAATGATACCGGTGTCTTGGAAGGCGCGTCTGACCCCCGCAAGGACGGCATGGCCCTCGGTTATTAATTCAACTGAAATTGCAGCGGATAGCGACCATCCTGAAAGTCACCGAACAGGTCTGACAGGTCGGGATGTTTCACCGGTTCGCCCGACCGGTCAGGAACAAGGTTCTGTTCCGAAACGTAAGCCACATAGAAGTTGTCGCTGTTTTCGGCCAGCAGATGATAGAAAGGCTGGTTTTTCGCAGGGCGGCTTTCTTCGGGAATGGCATCATACCATTCCTGCGTGTTGGCAAACTTGGCATCGACATCGAAGACCACGCCCCGGAAGGCGTGCTTGCGATGCCGGAGCACTTGCCCCAGATGATATTTAGCTTGTGTCTTAAGCATTTGTTCTCAGCCCCTGTGGATAATAATAGCCCCTTTCGTTAGGGTCTGTCCAACCCGATGATCGAACCTGATGGAAACAGTCTGTGACAATCATACTTACAGTGTTGCAGACCGTTGCACCGGTTTTCCTTCTGGCTTTGGTCGGTTTTCTTTGGGTGCGGTCGGGCCATGAGTACCGGACCGAATTCGTCACCCGGCTGGCGATGACCGTTTCGGTGCCCTGCCTCATCTTTGTTGCGCTGATGAACAGTCAGGTCGCACCCGGGGCGCTGACCACGATCTCGCTCGCGGCTCTGACCGGCTATATGGGCCTGATGCTGCTGTTTTGGGTGATGCTCAGGGCTGCGGGGCTGGATTTGCGTACCTATCTGGCCCCGATGATTTACGGCAATACCGGCAACCTTGGCCTGCCGCTGGCCTTGTTCGCCTTTGGCGAAGAAGGTTTGGGCTATGCTGTGGTCGTCTTTGCGGTGATGGCGATCTTGTCCTTCACGGTGGGGATCCGCATGGTGGCAGGCAGTGGCTCCTTTCTGAAGGTGCTGCGTGAACCGATGGTGGCGGCGACGCTTTTGGGAGCCTTGTTCCTTTGGCAAGGCTGGCAAACCCCGGCGTGGCTGACCAACACGGTGCAGTTGGCCGGGCAGATGGCGATCCCGTTGATGCTGATCACGCTGGGCGTGGCGGTGGCGCGCTTGCATCCGGCCGGGTTTCTGCGGCCATTTGCGCTTAGTCTTATAAGGGCGGTGGTGTGCAGCGGTCTGGGCTGGATCGTGGGGCGCGCATTCAGTCTGCCGCCCGTGGCGCTGGCGGTTCTGGTTTTGCAACTGGGCACGCCGGTGGCTGTAACCTCGTACCTGCTGGCCGAGAAATACGGTGCCGACAGTGGGTCTGTCGCGGGGTTGGTGGTCATTTCCACCCTTCTGTCGGTGATCACAATTCCGCTGACGCTGGCGCTTGTGATGTAGGGCCTGTCCAAGGCCATTTCCCCTTTCGTCGAAATCGCTTAGACTGCGAAAAAAATATAAGAGCAGACGAAGTGAGGCAGTATGAAAAAGTATCTCCGCCTGGCGGTGGCTTTGCTATTGGTGTCCTGTGGCGGGGGCGAAAACCGGGCGCCGCGCAATCTGGATGATGCCTGTTCCATTCTGGAGCAAAGACCGCACTACCTGCGGGCGCTGCGCAAAAGCGAACAGCGTTGGGGGGTGCCGATGGCGGTGCAGATGGCTGCGATCTATCAGGAATCCAAATTCATCGGTAACGCCAAGACCCCGCACAGGTTCGCGCTGGGGATCATTCCGATGGGGCGGCAAAGTTCGGCCTATGGTTACAGCCAGGCCATTGACGGCACCTGGGATGACTACCGCGATGCGACCGGCAAGCGTGGCGCGCGGCGCAACCAGTTTGACGATGCCACGGATTTCATGGGCTGGTACATGAACCAGGCGTCGGGGCAGCTGGGCATTTCGCCCTATGACGCGAACAACCTTTACCTGGCCTATCATGAGGGCTTGGCCGGTTATGGCCGGGGCAGCCACAATGAAAAAGCCTGGCTCTTGCGTGTTGCCGCCAATGTGGGCGAACGGGCGAACCTGTATGAACGCCAGCTGATCGCCTGCGGCAAGAATTAAAACCCGAAGGCGGCGCGGGTCACTTGATGTCGCGCCGCGCCACCTCTGCCTCGATCGAGAATGTTTCGGTCGGATAGTCGGCCCCGGTTTTCAGCGGGTCCAGCAGCACCGTGGTCTGCGCCCCGGCCTGATCGGTCACCACCCATTGGCGCAGAGCGACCGGGTTGGCACTGAAGCCCAGCGCGATGGTTCCGTAATCCGGGTGCTTGGGGTCTTGGGCCGTCACGATGGTCAGCGCGCCTTCTTCGCTGTGGCCCACCACCATCTTGGCGCCCGCCAGATCGATATCCTTGCCAAGGATCAGGCCCAGCGGGGTCGTCGACAGAGGATACTGTTCGGGCGGCTGGTTCGATTTGGCATCGAAGATCGCCACGTGCCCGGCCGAGGCCAGCACCACCGTCTTGTCGGGTGCCGCGTATTCGAACCGCATCCGCCCC
>CANJQT010000090.1 GCA_947476475.1 Paracoccaceae bacterium
TCCAGGTGATCCATGAAACGCGCCCCTCGCAGCCGTCAACGCCATGATTTATATGCGAAATATCACGATTACGACAGCGAAATCAGCGACTTACTTGGAGAATGTGGGATGAAGGGATTTGACGCGCTGGCACTTGCGGCGGTGCCGATGGCGCTGGCTGCCGGGGTCAAGCGGCCGTTGCAGATTGCCTTGTCCTATGACGAGGAACTGGGCTGTGACGGCTGCATCGGTATGGTCGACGAGATGGCGCGGCTTTTGCCACGCGCAAGCGCGGTGATCGTGGGTGAACCGTCACGCATGAAGGTTGTCACAGGCCACAAGGGCGGCATCGGCTACCGCGTGCATCTGAAAGGCTATGAGGTCCACTCCTCGATGGTGGACAGGGGCGTTTCGGCGATCATGGAGGCGGGGCGGATCATCGGCTGGGTCAATGACCGCAACGCCGAAAACCGTGCCAAGGTGCCGGGGCCGCTAGCGGCGGCGTTCGATCCGCCTTGGACAACGCTGCATGTGGGGCAGATCAGTGGCGGAACGGCGGACAATATCACCGCCGGAGACTGCCACATGACCATCGACATGCGCCCGGTTCCTGGCGAGCCCGCGACCGGCTGGCAAGTGGCGTTCGAGGCGGAAGTGGCGCGCATCGAGGCGGGTATGCGGGCGGTCCACCCGGCGACCTCGATCACGCTGGAACGCTACTTCGACATGCCGATGCTGCGCCCCGAGGCGGACGGTGAGGCAGAGCGTCTGGCGCGCACCCTGACGGGCGACAATGGCACCC
The DNA here is from genome assembly GCA_947476475.1 of Paracoccaceae bacterium. Classification (GTDB taxonomy): domain Bacteria; phylum Pseudomonadota; class Alphaproteobacteria; order Rhodobacterales; family Rhodobacteraceae; genus TMP-24. The sequence goes on from CANJQT010000090.1 coordinate 782, forward strand.
ATGTGGTCAGCTATGGCACCGAGGGGGGGCATTTTCAGCACGCGGGCTATTCGGCGGTGGTCTGCGGGCCGGGTGACATTGCGCAAGCCCACCAGACCGACGAGTATCTGGAACTGTCGGAATTCGCGGCAGGTATGGACTTCATGGAACGGCTTGTGAAACATCTGGCCCTATGAAGCAGTTTCCGATCGACCGCCATTCGCCCGCGCGTTTCAGCGCGCCACCGCCCCGCGCCGCCGATGTGGTGGTGATTGGCGGCGGTATTGCCGGTGTCATGACGGCCTGGTTCCTTGCCAAGGCCGGCCAGAAGGTGGTTCTGTGCGAAAAGGGCCGGATTGCGTGCGAACAATCCGGGCGCAACTGGGGCTGGATCAGGAAGCAGGGCCGCGACCCGGCCGAACTGCCGATGATGATCGAGGCGCTGGAAATCTGGCGCGGGCTGGAGGCAGAAGCGCAGGCTGACCTGGGGTTTCGCGAGGCGGGCGTTCTTTATATCGGCAACGGTCCTGACGATATGGCGCAATACGAGGCCTGGATGGTGCATGCCCGCGCCCATGGCCTTGATACCCATCTGCTGACCAAGACAGCACTTGAGGCGCGCCTACCCAACAGCGCGGGTTGGGTTGGCGGGCTTTTGACCCCATCGGATGCGCAGGCCGAGCCTTGGGTGGCGGTTCCGGCGCTGGCGCTGGCTGCGGAACGGTTGGGTGCCTCCCTTCACGAAGGCTGCGCGGTGCGCAGGCTGGACATGGCGGGTGGGCAGGTGTCCGGGGTTGTCACCGAAAAGGGCAGGGTTCGGGCTGACCGCGTGGTGCTGGCGGGGGGCGTCTGGTCTTCGATGTTCGCGCGCGCGCATGGCGTCAAGCTGCCGCAGTTGATGGTGCATGCCACCGTGTCGGCGACCGTGCCTTTGGACTTTCCGTTTGAAGGTGCGGCTGGCGACAAAGACTTTGCCTTTCGCAAGCGGGCCGATGGCGGCCTGACACTGACGCCGAGACGCAAGCATGATTTCTACCTTGGCCCGGATGCCTTTCGACACTTTGGTGCCTACCTGCCGGTCCTGAAAAAAGACTGGCGTTCGACGCATTTCCACATGGCGGCGCCAAAGCACTATCCGGATGGATGGGGCTCGGTTCGGCAGTGGGACGGCGAGCGTGAAAGCCCGTTCGAGCGGATGCGGATCCTTAACCCCGAGCCGAACCTTCGGTTTGTTGAAACCATCCGCAATCAGTTTGCGTTGGCTTTTCCACAGGTGGGGCGCCCGGCGATTGCCGCCGCTTGGGCGGGGATGATCGACACGATGCCGGATGTGTTGCCGGTGATTGACCATGTGGCGGCGATTCCCGGCCTGACGCTGGCCACCGGCCTGTCTGGGCACGGGTTCGGGATAGGCCCCGGCCTGGGTCGGGTGGTGGCCGATCTGGTGATGGGGCGCGATCCGGGCCATGACCTGTCGCGCTTTCGCCTTTCGCGATTCACCGACGGATCGAAAATCATCATTGGCCCGTCACTCTGAGTCTTGAAGGCGGCGGGGAATTGGCAGAACGTCGGGCGTGAAGAGGAGATCCTTATGCCCGTCAAGAACCGTTTTGCCGAACTTCTTTCTGAAATCACCGCCTGGCGTCGTGATATCCACGAAAACCCTGAGCTTTTGTTTGATGTCCACAGGACTGCGGCCAAAGTGGCAGGGCTGCTGAAGGAATTTGGCTGTGACGAGGTTGTGGAAGGCATTGGGCGCACCGGTGTGGTGGGGGTGATCAAGGGCAAAAGCGACCGGGCGGGGCGGGTCATCGGCCTGCGCGCCGACATGGACGCGCTGCCGATCATTGAGCAGACCGGGGTGGCGTATGCCTCGAAAGTGCCCGGCAAGATGCATGCCTGCGGGCATGACGGCCATACGGCGATGCTGCTTGGGGCGGCCAAGTATCTGGCCGAGACGCGGAATTTCGACGGCACCGCCGTTGTCATCTTCCAGCCCGCTGAAGAAGGCGGCGGTGGTGGCCGCGAAATGTGCGCCGATGGGATGATGGAGCGGTTTGGCATTCAGGAGGTTTACGGCATGCATAACATGCCTGGGCTTCCGGTTGGCCATTTCGCCATCCGCCCCGGTGCGATGATGGCGGCGGCGGATCAGTTCGACATCACCGTGACCGGCAAGGGCGGCCATGCGGCCAAGCCGCATGAATGCACCGACACGACAGTGGTGGCGGCCCATATCATAGTCGCCATGCAGACGATCGCCAGCCGCAATGTGGATCCGCTGAAGCAGGTGGTCGTTTCGATTTGCACCGTGCAGACCGATTCCACGGCACATAACGTGATCCCGCAGGTGGTGAAAATGAAGGGCACGGTCCGCACCATGGACCCCGACGTTCAGGATTACGTCGAGCGCCGCGTGGCCGAGATTGCCGAGGGAACCGCGCTGGCCTTGGGCGCGAAGGCCGAGGTCGCTTACAGCCGGGGCTATCCGGTCACGATGAACACGCCGGAAAACACAGACTTTGCCGCTGAAGTAGCCCGCGCCGTGTCCGGTCAGGTGGACACCGACGCGGCGCCATTGATGGGGGCAGAGGATTTCAGCTTCATGCTGAATGAACGGCCCGGCGCCTATATTTTCCTTGGCAATGGCGATACCGCGATGTTTCATCACCCGGCGTATAATTTCGACGATGATGTTATCCCGTTCGGATCAAGCTGGTATGCGGGGATGGTTGAAAGCCGGATGCCTGCAGCCTGATTTTTCTTTCCTGATCGAGGGTTGGCCCCTATGGTTGAATGCAGTGAGTCATTCAACCAAGGCTTTGACATGATCAGATCTGTTTCACTTTTGCTTGCCACCGTTGCCGGATTGTCGGCCGGATCCGCGTTTGCCGGGCCGGACTTCACCGTTCCGGTCGACAAGGACTTTTGGGAAGGGGATGTGACGTGGGACGGTTTTGGAAAAGGGTATGAGTTTCTCTGGATCCTGACCGTGATGAAGGATCAGATGGTGGTCTGCGGGGCTGGGAAGTATCTGGACGCCTCCAACCGCGCCAACACGGTCGAAGTGCTGCGGAAGGCCAAGGTCAAGCTGGATGGCAAAACGATTCTGACCGACCTGACATTCTTCACCAAGTTGCCGAAGGCAGGCGATCTGATGTCGGCAAAGGCCACGTGCAGGTCCACCGGTATGGCCTTGCCGAAAGGCGCCAAGCATGTCGAGATCGAATTTTCGGGCCGCTACCGGTTCTGACGCCCCGGGAGTTGCCAGTGGCGCCCCTTCAGCCGCCGGTGTGGCTCATGTGGCGCGACATCTGACCGGCGACTTTCTGGCGGGAATAGTCGAAATCATGACCTTTTGGTTTGCGGGCGATGGCTGCGCGGATGGAATCGTCCAAAAGCCCGTCATCAGTGCTGGTGCGCAAGGGCGCGCGCAAGTCGGCCATGTCTTCTTGCCCGAGGCACATGTAAAGTTCGCCGGTGCAGGTGACCCGCACCCGGTTGCAGCTTTCGCAGAAATTATGGGTCAGCGGCGTGATGAAGCCGACCTTTTGGCCGGTCTCAGTGATCCTCACATAGCGGGCGGGCCCTCCAGTCCGCTCTGAAAGCTCGGTCAGGGTGAACCGCTCTGCCAGCCGCGCCCGCACATCTTTCAGCGGCCAATATTGGTCCAGCCGCATTTCTTCGCCCATCTCGCCCATCGGCATGACTTCGATGAAGGTCAGGTCGTGCCCTTCGCCCGCGCACCAGTCGAGAAGCGGGAAAAGTTCGTCCTCGTTGAACCCCTTCAGCGCCACCGCATTGATTTTCACACTAAGCCCGGCGGCCGTGGCCGCGCGAATGCCGTCCTGAACCTGATCAAGCCGGCCCCAGCGGGTGATCTGTGCAAACTTTTCCGGATTGAGCGTGTCGAGCGACACGTTGACGCGCCGCACACCGCAATCGGCCAGTTCGCCGGCAAAGCGCGCAAGCTGGCTGCCGTTGGTGGTCAGCGTCAGTTCCTTCAAAGCACCGTTGACCAAATGGCGGGACATGGCGCGAAAGAAGGTCATGATGCCCTTGCGGACCAGGGGTTCGCCCCCGGTGATGCGCAGCTTTTCGACGCCAAGAGCGATGAAGCGGCTGCAAAGCCGGTCGAGTTCCTCAAGGGTCAGCAGGTCTTTCTTCGGCAAGAACTGCATATGTTCCGCCATGCAGTATGTGCAGCGAAAGTCGCAGCGGTCGGTGACCGATACGCGCAGGTAGCTGATCGGGCGGGCGAAGGGGTCGACAAGCGGGCTCATGGCCAGACATTAGGCTCTGCGGCAGCCCGCCACAAGGGCGGCATTGTCACAGGTTGCTGAGCGGGGCCGGGCCTGTGGCCCGGCAAGCGATCTCTCGGTTCAGTGTCGGGGTTCCCCGGCCACTGAACTTCGGAAGCCTCCAACGGGAGTATTTTCGCCAAGATGAAAGCGCGTTTTCATCTTAGCAGAAATACTCTGGAGGTCCGGGGGCAGCGCCCCCTCCCATCACAGATATTTTGCGGCTTCCTTGCGGGCAAAGGGTTTCAACCGGGCTCCGTGGCTTTCCAGAAAGGCGCGGGCGCGGGTGGCGTCGTGTTTTGACAGGTCGCGCAGCCACCAGGCGATTGCTTTCTGGATGAACCATTCCCGGTCGTCGGCCATGCCGGCAGCCCAGCCCAGCACCCGGTCGCGGATCAGCAGGTCCTGGGGTTTGGGGAAATTCTGCTTGGTCCAGGGCAGGGTGATCACCAAGGCCGCACGACGGACCCAGAAACTGTCGTGTCGGGTCCAGGTTTCGACCGTGTCAATGCGCGACGGGTCAGCGAGCAGCCGCCGTTCGCCAGCATCGCAGGCGTGATCGGCAATGGCCCAGGCGTCAAAATCGGGCACCCAGGAAGCGATCAACTGCCAGACGCCCTCGTCCCCTGCGATCCGAGCCTGGGTCAGGAGTTTTGCGGCAGCAATACGCGCCTCGTGGATATTGGTCTTCCATAGCGCGTCAGCCAGAAAGATGCGCGTGTCGACCGGCAGGCCATCGCGCCAGCTTTTGGCCAGATCGGTGATCACCGGAACCGGGACACCCAGATAGGGGCGTGCGGCCTTGTGGTAGGCGGCCATTTCGGCTGCACGGGCGGAATCGCCGGCGGCTTCTAGCTGGGACAGGGCTTCGATGGGCGTCATTCGACGGTTACCGACTTGGCAAGATTGCGCGGCTGGTCGACATCAGTGCCCTTGGCGCAAGCGGTATGATAGGCGAGAAGTTGGGCGGGCACCGCGTAGAGGATTGGGGCCAGAAGCGGCGGAGCGGTAGGAAGGGTCAGCACTTTCCAAGCCCCTTCGCCCGCCTCGCGTACGCCTTGTGCGTCGGTCATCAGCAGCACCTTGCCGTGACGGGCCATGACTTCTTGCATGTTCGACACGGTCTTGTCGAAAAGCGTGTCTCGCGGGGCCATGACCACCACCGGCACCATCCGGTCGATCAGGGCGATGGGGCCGTGCTTCAGTTCGCCTGAAGCATAACCTTCTGCGTGTATGTAGCTGATTTCCTTTAGTTTCAAAGCACCCTCCAGCGCCAGGGGGTACATCGAACCGCGCCCAAGGAAGAGCACATCCTGCGCTTCGGCGATGGCTTCCGACAGGGCGGCGATTTCGCCTTCGCGGGCGAGCGCCTGGTTCATCAGGCCCGGCAGCAGCGCCAGATCGGTGAGGTGTGCAGCAAGATCGGTTTTGGTCAGACGGCCCCGGTCCTGCGCGGCCTTGAGCGCCAGCAGCAAAAGCACCAGCAGTTGACAGGTGAAGGCCTTGGTCGAGGCAACGCCCACTTCAACTCCCGCGAGGATCGGAAGCGCCACATCGCTTTCGCGTGCGATCGAGGAGGTGGGGACATTGACCACCGACACGATTTTTTCGACCTTGCCCTGACAATAGCGCAAGGCTGCAAGCGTGTCGGCCGTTTCGCCCGACTGACTGACGAACAGTGCGAAGGATTTCGCCGGGAGCGGCGGTTCGCGGTAGCGGAATTCAGAGGCGATATCGACTTCGCATGGCAGGCCGGCAAGGCTTTCGAACCAATATTTGGCGGTGAGGCAGGCATAAGAGGCGGTTCCGCAGGCCACCAAGGTCAGGCGGTCGAGGCTGGCGAAGTCCAGGGTTTCGGGCAGGTTCAGCGTGCCGGATTTGACGTAATGTGCCAAAGCGTCGCCCAGAACCGCCGGTTGCTGGGCGATTTCCTTGGCCATGAAATGCTTGTATCCGCCCTTTTCGATCCGGGTCTGGTCGACGCTGATCTTCTGTATCTCGCGGTTGGTGGGGCGATTGTTGTGGTCAAATATCTCGGCCCCGGCGCGGGTAACAAAGGCATGATCGCCTTCTTCCAGATAGCAGATACGGTCGGTCATGGGGGCGAGTGCAATGGCGTCTGATCCAACAAACATTTCGCCCGTGCCATAGCCGATCGCCAGAGGCGAGCCTTTGCGGGCGGCTATCAGCAGGTCTTCCTCTGCGTCAAAAAGGAAGCAGAGCGCAAAGGCGCCTTCGAGGCGGGCGAGGGTGGCCCGTGCCGCTTCGCGCGGGTTCATGCCCTGGTCCATATGGTGGCGGGTCAGAAGGACGATGGTTTCAGTATCAGTATCGCTTTCGGGTGTCAGCCCGTGACGGGCCAGATCGGCGCGCAGTTCGCGGAAGTTTTCGATGATGCCGTTATGGACAACGGCGACGGGGCCGGAGCGATGCGGGTGAGCGTTGCCAACTGTGGCGGCACCATGGGTGGCCCAGCGGGTGTGGCCGATCCCAGCCTTGCCAGCGAGCGGTTCATGGACAAGCAGGTCCGAAAGGTTTACCAGCTTTCCCACGGCGCGGCGGCGGTCAAGCTTGCCATTCTGCACCGTGGCGATTCCAGCGGAATCGTATCCGCGATATTCAAGACGTTTCAGCGCCTCGACCAGCAAAGGGGCCGCTTCGTGATCTCCCAAGACACCAACAATACCGCACATTAATTTGTCTCTTTCCGGCGCTTTTCTTTCTGCGCCTTGAACTTTTCGAACAATTTGGCGGCCAGGCCCGGTTTGGTAACCTGCTTGGTGCGGCCCAAGGCCAGCGCCCCATCGGGAACGTTTTCAGTGATCACCGAGCCAGAAGCGGTCATGGCACCTGCACCGATGGTTACCGGGGCGACCAGCATCGTATCGGACCCGATGAAGGCCTGCGGGCCGATTTCGGTGCGGTGCTTGTTTACCCCGTCATAATTGCAGGTGATGGTGCCCGCGCCGATATTGGTGAATTCGCCGACATGCGCATCGCCCAGATATGTCAGGTGGCCGACCTTCACACCTTCATCAAGGATCGCATTCTTGATTTCGACAAAGTTGCCGACATGGACGTCTTCGGCCAGTTCCGCGCCGGGGCGCAGGCGGGCGAAGGGGCCGACCGAAGCCCCGCGCGAAATATGGCAGCCTTCAAGATGGCAGAAACTTTTGATCTCGGCCCCGGATTCAACGGTGACGCCGGGGCCGAAAAAGACGTTTGGGGCAATGGTCGTATCGCGGCCGACATAGGTGTCGAAGGCGAAGAATACGGTTTCGGGGGCGGTGAGGGTGACACCGTTGTCCAGCGCCTCGGCGCGGGCGAAGGCCTGGAAAGCGGCTTCGGCGGCGACCAGATCCTGACGGCAGTTGACACCCATGGTCTCGGCCTCGTGGCAAGTGACGACCCGCGCCGCAAGGCCGCGGGCAACGGCCGCGCCGACCACGTCAGTCAGGTAATATTCGCCTGCCGCATTGTCATTTTCCAGCCCCGCAACCAGATCGGCAAGCAGCGCCGCATCAGCGCACAGCACCCCCGAATTCATAAGCGTGATCTTTCGTTCTGCGGGGGTCGCGTCTTTGTATTCGACGATCCGCGCCAGCCGGTCGGTTCCGGAAAGGATCAGCCGCCCATAGCGCATCGAATTGTCAGATTCAAAACCCAGCACGGTCACGTCGGCGTCGGTGTCGATCATTGTCTGAAGCGTTTCGGGGCGGATGAAGGGCGTGTCTCCATAAAGCACGATGACCTTGCCGCTGAAACCTGCCAGCGCCGTGAAGGCCTGTGCCACGGCGTGGCCGGTGCCCTTCTGTTCGGCCTGAAGCACGACTTCGGCTGACTCGTCCCAATCCTGCGCGGCCTTGGTTACCGCCGCGGCCTCGTGGCCCGCGACCACCACCGTACGTTCGGGCTCCAGGGCAGAACCTGCACGCATCGCATGGACCAGAAGCGGCGCGCCCGCCACCTTGTGCAGCACTTTGGGCAGGTCGGAATTCATCCTTGTTCCCTGTCCGGCGGCGAGGATGATGAGGGCGATGGGCATGAACGGACTTTCCTTCTTGTTGCGCCCGTTTTACCGATGGCCTTGAATGCCGCAAGCGAAATGGGATCACGAAGCTTTTCGGCAAGTTACAGTGGGGCCGGGCGGCCCGGGCGGGAGTTGATGTGCGTACGGTGATCTTTGATCTTGACGGGACCTTGGCGGACACGTCCGCCGACCTGATTGCCGCCGCAAACCATTGTTTTCGTGGGTTGGGTGCTGGTGATCTTCTGGATCCAGTGGCCGATGCGCTGACCGCCTTTCATGGCGGGCGGGCGATGCTGCGATTGGGGTTTCAGCGACTGGGGGCCGTGGATGAGGCCGAGGTGGATCGGCACTATCCGGTTCTTCTGGCCGCCTATGAGCAGGAGATCGACCGTTATACACGTCTTTACCCCGGCACGGTGTTGGCAATCGAGGCCCTGCAAGAGGCGGGTTTTCGCACAGGCATCTGCACCAACAAGCCTGAACGGCTGGCGGATATCCTGCTGACGCGGCTGGGGGTGCGGGGGCTGTTTGCCTCGTTGGTGGGGGCGGATACCTTGCCGGTGCGAAAGCCTGATCCGGCCCCCTACCGTCTGTCGGTAGAGCGCGCGGGAGGGCAGGTGGCGCGGTCGATCCTGATTGGCGATACGAATACCGACCGTCAGACCGGCATTGCCGCGGGGGTGCCAGTGGCTTTGGTGACCTTTGGCCCCGAAGGCGACGGGGTGGCGCGCTTTGCCCCTGAGGCGCTGATTGGCCACTTTGATGAACTGCCCGCGCTGGCATCCCGGCTTTTGCCCGAGGCGGTGTGATGCAAGAACGTTTCAACAAGCCATTCACCCAGCAAGAGCCGATCCCCGAGGCCGGGATCGAGGCGGCGCTGCGTGTCATGCGCAGCGGGCGGCTGCACCGTTATAACACGGTCGGGGAAGAGATCAGCGAAACCGCGCTGCTGGAGGAGGAATTCGCGGCCTTCACCGGGGCGCGCTATTGTCTGGCGGTGGCATCGGGCGGTTATGCGCTGGGGGCGGCTCTCAGGGCAATCGGCGTGGGGCCGGGCGACAGGGTGCTGACCAATGGCTTCACGCTGGCACCTGTGCCGGGCGCGATTGCGGCGGTTGGGGCGGTGCCGGTCTTTGTTGAGGTGACAGAAGACCTGACCATCGACCTTGGTGATCTGGCCGCAAAGGCCGGGCAGGGGGCAAAGGCGCTGCTTCTGAGCCATATGCGTGGCCATATCTGCGACATGGACCGGCTGATGGCGATCTGCAATGCGGCGGGGCTGCCGGTGATCGAGGATTGCGCCCATACGATGGGTGGCGCGTGGCGCGGCGCGCCGTCAGGCAGGCACGGGGTGGTGGGCTGCTATTCGACCCAGACTTACAAGCACATGAATTCGGGCGAAGGTGGGCTTCTGGTCAGCGATGACGCGGACCTGATGGCGCGGGCGATCCTTCTGTCGGGCAGCTACATGCTTTTTGGCCGCCACCGCGCCGCCCCCCCGCCGGCGGCTTTCGAGGCGGCGCGTTGGATTACGCCCAATGTTTCGGGCCGGATGGACAATCTGCGCGCAGCTATCCTTCGTCCGCAGTTGGCTGACCTGCCGCGCCAGATCGTGCGCTGGAACGGGCTATACCGGGCAATGGAGGCCGGGCTGGCAGATTTGCCTGGCTTGCGGCTGGTGCCCCGGCCGCAAGAGGAAAGCATCGTTGGTTCCTCGTTCCAGTTTCTGTTGCCGGAGTGGGGTCCAGAGGCAGTTCTGGCGCTGGTGGCGCGCTGTCTTGAGCGTGGCGTCGAACTGAAATGGTTCGGTGCGGCAGAGCCCGTAGCCTTTACCTCTCGCCACGACAGCTGGCGCTATGCGCCTGCGCAAAGCCTGCCCCAGACGGATCGGGTACTGGCGGGGCTGATTGATTTGCGGCTTCCACTGACGTTTGCGCCCGAGGATGCCGCCCAGATCGCGCGGATCATCCGGGCGGAAGTGTCGGCGCTGTGGCAGGCCGGGGTCCGGGCGTGATCAGCCCTTGGTCTGCGTCACGCTGCGATACCAAGTGACGATTTTCGCACGTTCCTCGGGCTCGATGAAGGACACGTTGGCAGGCGGCATCGCGTGGGTGACGCCAGCCTGCACATAGATGCGCCGCGCGGCATTGGCTATGTCTTCGGGCGTTTCCAGAATAACGCCCTTGGGCGCCCAGTGGATGCCCTCATAGCCAGGTTCTTTGGCGTGGCACATTGAACAACGACCAAGGATGATGTCCTGCACAGCGGGAAAATCGGTGGCGGCGGCGAATTTCTGCGCCTCTGCGGTCATCGGGATTGCGCTGGTCTCTTCTTGGGTATCGCTGAACAAAGGCGCCGTCGACAGCCACGCGATCAGCAGGAAGATCAGGGCGGTGGCCAGCCATGTCCAATGCGGATTGCCCTTGCGCGCATGGTGGCTGTTGAACCAGTGGCGGATGGTGACGCCCATCAGGAAGACAAGGCTGGCGATGATCCAGTTGTTTTCGGTGGCGAAGGCGAGCGGGTAATGGTTCGACAGCATCATGAAGATGACCGGCAGCGTCAGGTAGTTGTTGTGGGTGCTGCGCTGTTTGGCAATCTTGCCAAACTTGGGATCGGGCGTACGGCCTGCGATCAGGTCGGCAACAACGATCTTCTGGTTGGGGATGATGATCCAGAAGACATTGCCCGACATCACGGTGGCGGTGAAGGCCCCCAGATGCAAAAGCGCGGCGCGGCCGGAAAAGACATGGGTATAGAAATAGGCCATGCCGACAAGGATGACGAAAAGGCCGACCATCAGCCGGGTGTTGTCATCACCAAAACGGGATTTGCAGATCTGGTCATAGACCACCCAGCCAAAGACCAAAGACCCAAGCGAAATCGCAATCGCTTTCCAGATCGGCAGGTCCAGCACATTCGGATCGACGAGATAGAGATCGGCCCCCATGTAATAGACGATGCAAAGCAGCGTGAACCCGGAAATCCAGGTCATGTAGCTTTCCCATTTGAACCAGATCAGGTCGCCGGGCATCTGGTCCGGGGCCACCAGATATTTCTGGATATGGTAGAAGCCGCCGCCATGAACCTGCCATTCGTCGCCATCCGCGCCAGAGGCCAGATTGCGGTCACGGTGCAGGCCAAGGTCGAGCGCAATGAAATAGAACGAGGATCCGATCCACGCGACGGCAGTGATCACATGCAGCCAGCGCACAGCAAATTCCAGCCATTCCCCAAGAACGATGAAGTCATACATGCGCTGATCCTCCCCTTTTCCGCAAAAGCCTATACCGGAGGGCATCTTCCTGATAATGCTTTTAATGGCTCATGACTTTCAAAGATAATCGAAGAATGGGTTGGTGTATGTCTGTGCGCCTGGGGAGGGGTGGGTCATGTCCTATGTCAACAATCTGAGAATGTTCGTGCGTGTGCTGGAGTTGGGGTCGATGTCTGCCGCGGCGCGGGACCAGCGAACTTCACCGGCAGTGGCATCAGCGCGGGTTGCCGAAATGGAGAAACATCTGGGCATAAGGCTGTTCAACCGCACAACGAGGCGGTTGCAACCAACTGAAAACGGGCGTCTTTTCTATGAAGGGGCCCGCAAGGTCCTCGAGGCGATCGACGATGCAGAGGCTGCGGTCATGGCCTCGACACTCAATCTGCGCGGCTCGATCTTCGTGGCGGCGCCGTTAGGCATCGGGCGGCGTTTCATCGCGCCGCATGTGCCGCCATTCAAGGACGATTATCCGCAGATCGACGTCCGGTTGCGCCTGTCGGACCGCAAGATAGATGTTGTGGGCGAAGGGCTGGACATGGCCTTTCACATGGGAACATTGGAAGACAGCACGTTGAAGCTGCGGATGGTGGCAGATTGCCCGCGTGTTTTGTGCGCAGCCCCGGCCTACATCGACCGGCGCGGGGATCCGGCGGACGGAGAGGCGCTGGTGCGTGACCGGCATGACTGCCTGAACCTGCGCTTTCCGGGTGCGCTTGAATTTCAATGGACGCTGGTGACCGGGGAAGGCCCACGCAAGTTCGAAGTGAATGGCCCGTTCGAGACGGACGATGGCGATGTGCTGACCACCTGGGCGCTGGACGGGCGCGGCATCATCCTTAAACCGATCTTCGAGATTGCCGATCATTTGAAGTCCGGCGCGCTGGTGCCCGTGGCGCGCGCCACACCGCCTTTGCCGGTGCAGCTTTCCTGTCTGACCCAGCATCGCCGCCTGCGCGACCCGAAGATCCGCACTTTCACCGACTTCATCATCGCCCGGTGCCGGTCTGATCTGGCCAAGACCGGCGAAGGCCTGCCGCCCGAGTTTGGCGCTGCGCTGATATGATCCCGATAATGTCTCTGGAGGCGGGTACCGGAATCGAACCGGTCTTCACGGATTTGCAATCCGCATTAAGGCGTTGATTAAATTGGATTTTACTGTAAACAATGACCGCCGATCATGTCCGGATATCAGTAACTTACTGCCCACATGTAAACCGAAAAACCGGAACGCAGTACACTCAGACTCGAACCGTTTCAGCAATTTCAAAAGCTACGATCAATAGATCGATCGGGGGGGTAGCGTGATATCCGCCGGAGACTTGCCCCCCGTACAATCCGGACCCTGCATTGCCTCTAGGACGTTTTCCGTGCCTATGACGACTGATGGCAGGCTCAGGGCTGGATCCGCGACGGGCTGATCGCTGGCGAGATGCTTCGGGAAGTCGAGGTGACAGCCGCGATGCCGAAGGCGCGGCCTTGCGTGAAAGCGCTTGGATGGCCTCAAGACCCGAAGGTCGCGACGCGCATCCGGAGCAAACCTATCAGTTGCTGTGCCGAAAGGCTGCCCATTCCTTTTCCCTGGCGATGTACCGGGCCAGCCTGTGGTTGATCTCAAGCGGTTCTGGGAACGGATGCGCGTTCAGGCCGAAATACCTGACGTCCGCATCCACGAGGCACAATAGCTTTTTGAAGGAACTTGGCCTTTCGCTTCTGCCAGGGGGTGGTTGAGTCGAGTCCGACGGAAGTCCGGGCGCTGGGTGTCGTGTTCCAGCGTTCTAGGAAATAGAAGTGAGCGTGACGGAGACGATCGGGCGATTGAAGCGGGTCAACAATAGCTCAACCTGTCTAACTACCTCGTTCCCCGTTTGGACTCGTTCGTTGCGGTTGGTTGCGGCGCGATGCGGCTAGAAAACGGCGACAGTTCAAGGGGTTATCGCGTAACGCGTTGAAATCAAAGGGTGGCCGTTCTTCCGGGAGGTGGGGCTCATAACCTGAAGGCCGCAGGTTCAAATCCTGCCCCCGCAACCAAAATACATAACACTATCAAATACTTGCACAGCGCCCCGCAGGGCGCTTTCTGCATTCGGCAATTCTTGTCAACACCTGGTCA
>CANJQT010000091.1 GCA_947476475.1 Paracoccaceae bacterium
GACCGTTCATAAGGAATGCCCAGGCCCCCGCCCAGATCAAGGCGGCGGATGTTGTGCCCGTCCGCCCGCAACACCTGCGTCAGGTCGGCGACCTTCAGATAGGCCTGCTCGAACGGCTCAAGCTCGGTCAGTTGCGAACCGATGTGAACGTCGATCCCCACAACATCAATCCCCGGCAGGCGGGCTGCTTCGGCATAGACGGCGCGGGCGCGCTCGATCGGAATCCCGAACTTGTTTTCCTTCTTGCCGGTGGCAATCTTCTCATGGGTGCGCGCATCGACATCGGGATTGACGCGGATGGTGATCGGCGCTGTCGCCCCCATGCTGGCGGCTACCTCTGACAGGGCGCGCAATTCGGGTTCGGATTCCACGTTGAACTGGCGGATGCCGCCTTCCAGCGTGGCGCGCATTTCGGCGCGCGTCTTGCCGACGCCGGAAAAGACGATCCTGTCACCCGGAACCCCCGCCGCCTTGGCCCGCAGATATTCGCCCAAGGAAACCACATCCATCCCCGCCCCAAGGCGCGCAAGGGTTTTCAGAACCGCCACATTGCCATTCGACTTGACCGCAAAACAGACAAGGTTCGGCAGTGGCGACAGGGCCTCGGTAAACAGGTGGTAATGGCGTTCCAGCGTCGCGGTGGAATAGACATAGAACGGCGTGCCGACTGCCGCCGCAATTTCGGGAATTGCCACGTCCTCGGCATGTAGGACACCGTTCCTGTAGATGAAATGATCCACGACATGTCCCCCTTAGCGCCCCGCTTTCCGGCGGATATAGCAGAAGGGCGGGCGGGCGCAATTCCACGGCGGGGCGGATGGTGCGTATGGCGCAAATCCATACGTTTGCCATACGTTAGCCATACGTAGGCAAAAGCCCCGATACCGGCCTGTTTGGCTCAGCCGACCGGTCGGGTCCGCAAGAACAGGTAAAGCGGCAGCCCACAGCTCAGGCCCACCAGAAAGGTCACCGGAATCGCCCAAAGCGCCACCCAGTTGCGCCGCACCCGCGTCTCGGCGATCGCCCAGACGGTCAGCGTTATGGCAGCGATCAACAGGTCGATAGTCAGCCCGGTGCTGGCGGCATTAGCCTGCCACCCCTCGATCAAAACCCAAGGGTTCCAGCCTTTTACCTTGGCCCAGTCCAGAACCCATAGGGCCGGATGAACCGCGCCCCAGATCGCAAGCGCCAGATAGGTAACTCTAAGCAAAGACATGATTTTCCCGCGCTAAAGGGGCGGCACGGTCAGGATCCGACCACCCCGACCTTGACCTGCCCGCTGATCGTCACACCCGGCTTCGCCGCGGGCGCGCTCGGGGCTCCGTCGGCGCCGCAGGCCGCAAGGGTGGACAGGGAAAGAAGCAAGAATGTGATGCGTATCATTGGGTTACAGTCACTCCTATACCGCCGATAACCGTGGACAAAGAAGGCTGCACCTTCACCCCGCCCGGCGTCACACGCAGATTGGCATGGGCGCGCGGCCACGAACAGGCGGCCAGCAGCGCCAGCGCCACCATCGGCAAAAGCCTGCGCAGACTGAAACGGATCATCCCAGAATCGCCTTCCAGCGCGCCACCTGTGCGCGCACCTGATCGGGCGCGGTGCCGCCATAGCTTTGGCGGCTGTTGACCGAATTGTGGACCCCAAGAACCGAATAGATCTCCTGCGTGATGGCAGGGTTGACGCCCTGCATTTCCGCCAGCGACAGGTCCGGCAGATCGCAGCCCTTCGCTTCGGCCAAGGCCACTAGCGTTCCGGTCACATGATGGGCATCGCGGAACGGCAGCCCCGCCTCGCGCACCAGCCAGTCGGCCAGATCGGTCGCGGTCGAAAAGCCGGAAGAAGCTGCCTTTTCAAGCACCTGCCGGTTCGCGACCATATCGCGCACCATGCCTTCCATCGCCGCCAGCGCCAGCATCAAAGTGTCGGCGGCGTCGAAGACCTGTTCCTTGTCTTCCTGCATATCCTTGGAATAGGCCAAGGGCAGGCCCTTCATCACCGTGAACAATGCCACGGTCGCCCCCAGGATCCGCCCGATCTTGGCGCGGATCAGTTCGGCCGCATCGGGGTTCTTCTTTTGTGGCATGATCGACGAGCCGGTCGAAAAACGGTCCGACAGGGTGACAAAGCGAAATTGCGCAGTGGACCAGATCACCAATTCCTCGGCAAAGCGCGACAGGTGAACGGCACAGATCGACGCGGCCGACAGGAATTCCAGCGCAAAGTCGCGGTCGCTGACCGCATCCAGCGAATTGGCCATCGGCCGGTCAAAGCCCAGCTCCGTCGCCGTCATGTGCCGGTCGACCGGAAAGCCGGTTCCGGCCAGCGCTGCCGCCCCCAGCGGGCTTTCGTTCATCCGCGCCCGCGCATCGCGAAACCGCCCCGAATCGCGCGCGAACATTTCGACGTAGGCCATCATGTGGTGTCCCCAAGTCACCGGCTGCGCTGTCTGCAGATGGGTAAAGCCCGGCATCACCCAGTCCGCCCCAGCCTCGGCCTGCGCCAGCAGTGCCTTTTGCAGGGCCAAAAGCCCGCCGATCACCGCATCGGCCTGATCACGCACCCACAGGCGGAAGTCGGTCGCCACCTGATCATTGCGCGACCTAGCCGTATGAAGCCGGCCGGCTGGTTCACCGATGATTTCCTTCAGCCGCGCCTCGACATTCATATGAATATCCTCAAGCGCCGTCTTGAAGACGAACTTTCCGCTCTCGATCTCTGACAAGACCGTGAGAAGCCCTTCCCGGATCGCCTCGGCATCCTTAGAAGTCAGGATACCCTGTGCGGCCAGCATCGCAGCATGGGCCCGGCTGCCCCGGATGTCCTGGGCGTAAAGCCGCTGGTCGAAGCTGATCGAGGCGTTGATCGCCTCCATGATCGCATCGGGACCAGCGGCAAAGCGCCCGCCCCACATCTGGTTCGACTGGGCGGACGAGGAGCTAGAGGTTTTCTGGTCGGTCATGCCCGGCCCTTTCGGAGATGATATGCGCCGTTTCGGTTTGATCGTCCTTTATACGGCCCTTGCCTTTGGTGCAAATGCCGCCCGCGCCGAAATGGCCCTGCGTGATCCGGCGCTGTTCCACCCCTTTCTGACCGGCGACATGGCCAAGCTGGTGCCGGGGAACGCCCCCCTGCCCCTTCCCGCTGCCAGCCTGCTGGACGAGGCCGACACCCCGCGCGGGCTGGAGGATTACAAGGGCAAGATCCTGCTGGTGAATTTCTGGGCCACCTGGTGCGCGCCCTGCCGCAAGGAGTTGGGCGCCCTTGACCGGCTTCAGGCCGATCTGGGCAGCGACAGGTTCGCGGTGGTCACCATTGCCACCGGGCGCAATCCGGTGCCGGCAATCCGCCGACTTTTCGATGAGGAAGGCATCCTTCACCTGCCGGTTCTGCGCGACCCCGATCAGGCCTTCGCCCGCGCCGCCGGAGTCATGGGCCTGCCAGTAAGCCTGATCGTGGATGGCGAGGGCAACGAAGTGGCGCGTCTTCTGGGTGATGCGGCGTGGGACGGACCCGAGGCCAAGGCGCTGATCAACGGGCTGGTGGCGGGCGCGACACCTTGATCTGGCGACGACTATCCATTCCCCGCATGTAGGGCACGACCGACCTGTCTGGAAACACCTGGCCAGCAGGGGACAGAATCATAGTTACCCGCTGGCGCGCTTCGCGCTGCTGTGGGCAAAGCAGCGTCAATTAGACAGATGTGCGTGGCGGTGGCAGGTGATGATGTGGTCATTCACCATGCCGACAGCCTGCATGAAGGCATAAGTGATGGTCGGGCCGGCAAAGCGGAACCCGGCCTTTTTCAGATCGTTCGATATCCGCTCCGACAGCGGGGTCGATGCGGGAACCTCGGCCATGCTGCGAAAGTTGTTCTGGCGCGGCTGCCCGTCCATGTAGCGCCACAGGAACCTGTCAAACCCTTGCTGTTCGCTGATCTTCAGATAGGCGCGCGCATTGCCGATCGTGGCTTCGATCTTGGCCCGCGAACGGACGATCCCCGGATCGGCGAGCAGGCGCTGCACGTCCGTTTCGTTCCAAAGCGCAATCACTGTCGGGTCGAACCCCTCGAATGCCGCGCGAAAGGCTTCGCGCTTTTTCAGGATTGTGATCCAGCTCAGCCCTGCCTGAAACCCGTCAAGGATCAGCTTTTCCCAAAGTGCGCGCGCATCCCATTCCGGCACGCCCCATTCGGTATCGTGATATTCGACGTAGATCGGTTCAGTTCCACACCAGCCACATCGTTCCGTCATTGCGCTGCACTCCGCTGATACCTGTCGGATATTCACCGCTTATTAGCCGCTTGCGGGGAAGCTGTCGTCATCTGAATGGAGTTGGCAATGCCCAGACCGGGACGACCCGCACAAGACCCTGTTGATCCGGCAGAGACAAGTCCGCTTGCCGCCGCCGCATCGCAGCAGGATCAAGACACGATGGCGATGGTGCGCCGCGCCTTGCTGCGCAAGGATGCGATGCTGGCATTTCAGCCAGTGATGCAGACCAACCACGCGGCCAGACCCGCCTTTTACGAAGGACTGATCAGGGTATTGGATGAAAAGGGCAGGATCATTCCTGCCCGCGATTTCATGGGTGCGGTCGAAACCACCGAAACCGGGCGGATCATCGACTGTCTTGCGCTGGAAATGGGTCTGCAGGCGCTTGGTCGGGCGCCCGATTTGCGCATGGCCATCAACATGTCTGCGCGCTCGATCGCCTATCCGAACTGGACCCGCACCTTGCGTCGCGGGCTGAAGGCCTGCCCTACCGCCGCCGAACGACTGATTCTCGAAATTTCCGAGGAATCGGCAATGGTGATGCCCGACATCGTAACCGTTTTCATGCGCGATCTGCAAAAGCAGGGCATTTCCTTCGCGCTGGATGACTTCGGCGCGGGTGTGACCTCGTTCAGATACCTCAAGCAGTTCATGTTCGACTTCATCAAGATCGACGGCCAGTTCATTCGCGGCATTGCAGACAACCCAGACAATCAGTGCCTCACCCGCGCGCTGCTGGAAATTGCCCGTCATTTCGACATGTTCGCGGTGGCTGAATCGGTCGAAACCGCGCAGGAGGCAGAGATTTTGACCCGTATGGGGATGGATTGCATGCAGGGCTACTACTTCGGCGCGCCGACCATCACGCCACCCTGGAAAATCCCGCAGGAAAAGAAACGTGCCTGACACAGGCCCACCGTGACAGAAAATACATTTCCGCAGATGCGAAATACTTGACGCGCGGCCGTGGTTGGTCATGCTGCAAAGCGGCAATTCCGCGCCGTTTGGCGCCGCACCGCACACCTGCACAGGGAAAAAGGATCTTACCATGACCAATGTCGTTATCGTTTCGGCGGCCCGCACCGCCGTCGGCAGTTTCAACGGCGCTTTCGCCAATACGCCCGCCCACGATCTTGGCGCAGCGGTGCTGGAAGCCGTCGTCGCCCGCGCCGGTATTGACAAGGCCGAGGTGAGCGAGACGATCCTTGGTCAGGTGCTGACCTCTGGCCAGGGCCAGAACCCCGCGCGCCAGGCGCATATCAAGGCGGGTCTGCCCAAGGAAAGTTCTGCGTGGTCGATCAATCAGGTCTGCGGATCGGGGCTGCGCACCGTGGCTTTGGCCGCCCAGCACATCCAGCTGGGGGACGCGTCGATCGTAATCGCGGGCGGTCAGGAAAGCATGAGCCTTGCCCCCCATGTCGCCCATCTGCGCGCCGGCCAGAAGATGGGCGACCTCAGCTTCATCGATTCGATGATCAAGGACGGGCTGTGGGACGCGTTCAACGGCTATCACATGGGCCAGACCGCCGAAAATGTTGCCAACCAATGGCAGATCAGCCGCGAGATGCAGGACACCTTCGCGCTGGCCAGCCAGAACAAGGCAGAGGCCGCGCAAAAGGCCGGAAAGTTCGTGGATGAAATCATCCCCTTCCTCATCAAGACCCGCAAGGGCGATGTGACCGTCGATCAGGACGAATACATCCGCCTTGGCGCCACTATGGATGCGCTGACCAAACTGCGCCCGGCCTTCGCCAAGGAAGGTTCGGTCACCGCCGGCAACGCCAGTGGCATCAACGACGGCGCCGCCGCCGTTCTGCTGATGAGCGCCGAGGAAGCCGCGCGCCGCGGCCTGACGCCGCTGGCGCGCATCGCGTCTTACGCCACGGCCGGGCTTGACCCGTCGATCATGGGCGTGGGTCCGATCCACGCCAGCCGCAAGGCGCTGGAAAAGGCGGGCTGGAAGGCCGCAGATCTGGATCTGGTCGAGGCAAACGAGGCGTTTGCCGCGCAAGCCTGCGCGGTCAACAAGGACATGGGCTGGGATCCGGCGCGGGTGAACGTGAATGGCGGCGCCATTGCCATCGGCCATCCGATCGGAGCCTCGGGTGCGCGGATCCTCAATACGCTTGTCTTTGAAATGAAACGTTCGGGTGCCAATAAGGGTCTGGCAACGCTTTGCATCGGCGGCGGCATGGGTGTTGCAATGTGCCTTGAGCGCGCCTGATTGCGGCACTGCCGCGTAATTTTTCTGCAAAAGCAAAAAACCAGACGCAACAATGTTGCGTCTGGTTTCGCATTTGGCTAACAGGATTCCAACAGGCCATCAAATCGGAGAAAGAATCATGGCGAAGGTTGCATTGGTTACCGGCGGCTCGCGCGGCATCGGGGCGGCGATTTCTAAGGCGTTGAAGGCGGCGGGCTATTCTGTCGCGGCCAACTATGCCGGCAATGACGACGCGGCTGCGGTCTTTACCCAGGAAACCGGCATTCCCACCTATAAGTGGTCGGTCGCCGACTATGACGCCTGTGCTGCTGGCATCGCCAAGGTCGAGGCCGACTTGGGCCCGATCGCAGTTCTGGTCAACAATGCGGGCATCACCCGCGACGCGATGTTCCACAAGATGACCCCCGGCCAGTGGAAAGAAGTTATCGACACCAATCTGACCGGCCTTTTCAACATGACGCATCCGCTTTGGTCCGGCATGCGCGACCGCAAATTCGGGCGTGTGATCAACATCAGCTCGATCAACGGGCAGAAGGGCCAGGCGGGGCAAGTCAACTATTCGGCGGCCAAGTCGGGTGATCTGGGCTTCACCAAGGCGCTCGCCCAGGAAGGTGCGCGCGCCGGGATCACCGTGAACGCAATCTGCCCTGGCTACATCGGCACCGAAATGGTTCGCGCCATCGACGAGAAAGTGCTGAACGAACGGATCATCCCGCAAATCCCGGTGGGCCGTCTGGGCGAACCCGACGAGATTGCGCGGATCGTGACCTTCCTTGCCTCGGACGACGCGGGTTTCATCACCGGCTCGACGATCTCGGCCAATGGCGGGCAGTTCTTCGTCTGACCCAAGACCGGTTTGAACGCCCCGCAAGGACCAAGGGCCCGCCAAGCGCGGGCCTTTTCCTTTGGTGCGCGCATGTCTAAGGCTAAGCGGGCAATTCGTCTGACAGAATTTGCAGTTTTCCGCGAAGAAAATCGGAGCCCCTGATGACACGCACGAAGGCCACGGCGACCGGATCTCTGGCCATCCTTCTGTGGTCGCTTCTGGCTGTGTTCACAGTCGGCTCTGCGCCGGTCCCGCCCTTTTTGCTGAACGCCCTGACCTTTGCCGTGGGTGGTACCGTCGGGCTGGGCTGGATTGGAATGACAGGCGGCTTTGCGCAGTTGGCTTCTGTGCCTCGGCGTCTTTATCTTTGGGGGGCGCTTGGGCTTTTTGGTTATCATTTTCTGTATTTTTCAGCCCTTCGGCTGGCCCCTCCCGCCGAGGCGGGACTGATCTGCTATCTCTGGCCGTTGCTGATCGTGATTTTTTCGGGCTTCCTGCCCGGCGAACACCTTACGCCACTGCATATTCTGGGGGCGGCCCTGTCCTTTGTCGGCACGGCTTTCCTGATTCTGGGCCGTGCGGGGGCGTCAGAGGCAGGGGCGATGACCGGCTATGGCCTGGCCCTTCTTGCAGCGATCACTTGGGCGCTTTATTCGGTTCTGTCGCGGCGTCTGGGCAATGTTCCCACCGCGGCTGTGGCGGTCTTTTGCTTGATCACGGCCTTGCTGTCGGCGGTATGCCATCTGGCCCTAGAACAAACGCTATGGCCGGTGGGCGCGCGGGGATGGGCCAGCATTCTGGCGTTAGGCCTTGGCCCGGTGGGGATGGCTTTCTATGTGTGGGATGTGGGGATGAAGCGCGGGGATATCCAGCTTTTGGGTACCCTTTCCTATGCTGCACCGCTGCTGTCAACGTTGGCGCTGATGGCGGCAGGTTATGTAGAGGCTTCGGCCCGCATCGGTCTAGCGGCGGGGCTGATCACCGCCGGGGCCGGACTAGCCGCCTGGGCCAGCGCGCGCACCCGGCGGGACTGATCAAACGCGGCTGAGGCGCGAGATTTCTTCCTTCAGCTTCAGTTTCTGTTTCTTGAGGTCGGCGATCATCAGATCATCGGTCCCGGGCGCACGCTGTGCGGCCGCTACGGCATCAGACAGATGCTGGTGCTTCTTTTGAAGCTCCTGCAAGTGGGAACTCATCGACATCGTCAACTCCTCTGCTGTGAACCCGTAAGCCAATCCCACCACATTCCCCGAGTCGTGTCACGCGGAACTGTTCCCGTCACGACCAACGCGCAAGGAGACGCTCAGAGTCTCAGGGCCAGCCGGGAATGGCTGCCCCTGACGCAGGACTGCGCGGGCACACTCTGTGTAATCATCTCCGTCGGCCAGATGTTCGGCGCCTTCATGCAGGATGAAAGGGGCGCGTAGCTGCAAAGGAGCCTTGCCGCCCTTGCGCGCCCGCAAAATGATGCGCGTGGCGGCACGCCCGGTACGCGGGGCGATGGGCAATATCACGATGGATCCGGCCCGGCCCGGCATCGCGGTCAGGATATCGCCCATCCGTTCGGCAAGGTGAATCATCGTAAGCCACCCCCCGGGGGCCAGACGCCGGATTGCGGTGTCGATCCAGCAAGACAGCGGGGTTTCTTCCCGAAAGGCCTCCTCGCGGCCAAGGTCGCGCGCGCGTGTGCCGCCGCCCGCGCGAAAATAGGGCGGGTTCGCAAGTACATGATCGAACGAAACGGCTCGCAGCGCTGCCGGCAAGGCAGCCAGATCAGCGGTCAGCACATCGAACGCCAGCCCATTGGCCAAGGCGTTGCGCCGGGCCAGTTCGGCATAGGCCGCTTGCCGCTCCACGCCAACGGCCTGCAGACCCGGCACCCGCGCCGACAGGCACAGGCTTGCCACCCCGACTCCGCAGCCCAGTTCCAGCACTTTCTGCCCCGCGACAGCTGGCACCGATGCGGCCAGCAAGACCGGATCGGTCGCGGCACGATATCCTGCCCGCGGCTGCAAGATCGACAGCCGCCCCCCCAGAAAGCCATCGGCGCTGAGGTCGGCATCCTCAAACATCCGCCACGCTCCTCAGGCCATTATCGCGCAATATTGCGCGCGCGATGAACAGATCGCGGTCGGCCACCATCAAGCGGCGCGGCAAGATGCCCACCCCCCCTTCAAGGATGCTCATGTGGACGTCGAGTTCAAAGACCGCTATACCCTCTCCATCCAGTAGGGCGGTGGCAAAGGCGATCTCTGTCGGGTCGTTTGTGCGCAAAAGCTCTTTCATATGCCAAGACTTAAGGCCGCTTGCGGAAATGTCACGGCGAAATCACATGTTGTGCAACGGGCCGGAAAAAGAATGAGTTTGGACGACGCTTCGCAAAAACCCCATGATCGGCTAAGTGCCTATCTGGCCGGCGATATGGATCAGGTGAATAACCTGATCCGGGTGCGAATGGCATCGGAACACGCGCCACGCATCCCTGAAGTGACGGCACATCTGGTGGAAGCGGGCGGCAAACGGCTGCGCCCGATGCTGACTTTGGCTGCAGCGCGGCTTTGTGGCTACGACGGCCCATTCCATGTGCATCTGGCAGCGACCGTGGAATTCATCCACACGGCGACATTGCTGCATGACGACGTGGTCGACGAAAGCGCCCAGCGGCGCGGGCGGCCTACCGCCAACCTGCTGTGGGACAACAAATCTTCGGTTCTGGTCGGCGATTACCTGTTTTCGCGGTCCTTCCAGTTGATGGTGGAAACCGGATCGCTGCGGGTGCTGGACATTCTTGCCAATGCCTCTGCTACCATTGCCGAAGGCGAAGTGCTGCAGCTGACTGCAGCCCAGGATCTGGCCACCAGCGAAGCGGTCTATCTGCAGGTGGTGCGCGGCAAGACGGCGGCGCTGTTTTCGGCGGCAACCGAAGTGGGCGGGGTGATAGCCGGCGCGCCCGAAGCGCAGGTGAAGGCCTTGCACACCTATGGCGACACTTTGGGCATCGCGTTTCAGATCGTTGACGACCTTCTGGATTACGGCGCGTCTACCGCAGTGATCGGCAAGAACGTGGGTGACGATTTCCGGGAACGCAAGCTGACCCTGCCGGTGATCCGCGCGGTGGCAAAAGCCGACGCGGCGGAACGCGCCTTCTGGGTGCGCACAATCGAAAAGGGCGATCAGCGCGAGGGAGACCTGGCAGAGGCGATGCGGTTGCTTGACCGCCACGGCACCTTGGCCAGCACGCGCGCCGATGCTCTGGCCTGGGCCGAAAAGGCCAAGGCTGCACTGACGGTTCTGCCTGCGCACGACCTACGCAACATGCTGGCCGATCTAGCCGATTATGTCGTGGCACGCCTGAAGTAAGACCCGCAGAACGCCGCACCAATGTGGCGTCATCCGCCCTGATCACAAGAAACATGAGGTTCCGGGATTTGGTCGGAGCGAGAGGATTCGAACCTCCGACCCCCTGCTCCCGAAGCAGGTGCGCTACCAGACTGCGCTACGCTCCGACCGTGGAGCGGGGGTTACTCTGTCGCGCGCCGCTTTGCAAGAGGGTGCGGAACATCATTCCGCGGCTTGCGCCGACCACCGTCCAGCACTGCGGCCCAGGATGAAAAGGCCGGCCGCGATGATGATGGAAATGCCTGCGATCATCGCCAGAGTCATGCTTTCGTCAAACAGCAGCCAGCCGAGGAGTCCCGCCCAGATGATCTGCGAGTATTGCATCGGGGCGACGATGATCGCGGGCGCGCTGCGGTAGGCTGCGATGATGAGAAGGCCGCCAAGGAAAACTTCCAGACCCATCAGACTGGTCAACAGCCAATGACCGGCGGTCATCGGAACCCAGAGCGCGGGCATGGCAAGACCGACGGCAATCAACTGGGCGGCGGCGGGGTAAAGCAGCAGCACGCCCGGAGTTTCAATGCCACCGGTCTTGCGCAGGATGACATAGTTGACAGCGCCCAGTGCCGCCGCCGTGAAGGCAGCAAGGTGGCCAAGTCCCAACTCGGTCTGCCCCCCCGGCTGCAAGGCAATCAGCACCCCGCCAAAGCCGAGAACAATGGCAAGTCCACGGCCAAGGTCCATCGGTTCGCCCAAGGCGGGAACGGCCAGAGCCGAGATCATCAGGGGCATCAGGAAGAATACGGCATAGCATTGCGCGAGCGGCAGAACCGAAAAGGCATAAGCCCCGATGACTCCATTCGCCAAGGCCACAACGACCCGAAGCGCGGTCCACAGGGGCAACCGCGGCCGCAGGCTGCCTGCCCGCGTCATCCAGGACTGCACCAGGATCAGCGGCACGAAAACCAGCCCGGCGCAGAACAGAATCTGCAGCGTGCTGTAGTCGGGGCCAAGAAACTTGATGGTGACATCGTAGAGGCAATACAGCGCCATGGCCGCCAGACCGAAGATCGCACCGCGCAGGTTGGAATTGGTCATGGGATGTCCTGAAAAAGGAAACGGCCCCCGCAGGGGCCGCTTGGTTCAGAGGCTGGCGTCGAGTGCCGCAATGACCGCGTCGCCCATCTGGCTGGTCGAAACTGGCTTGCCGCCCTCTGGGCCCATCAGATCGGCGGTGCGGACGCCATCCGCCAGCACCTTCTCGACCGCCTTTTCAACACGGGTCGCATCATCGCCCATGTTGAAGGAATAGCGCAGCGCCATGGCGAAGCTGAGGATGCAGGCGATCGGGTTTGCCTTGCCCTGTCCGGCAATATCGGGGGCCGATCCGTGAACCGGTTCGTAAAGCGCCTTGGGGCGGCCATTGGCCATCGGGGCACCAAGACTGGCCGAGGGCAGCATGCCCAGCGATCCGGTCAGCATCGCCGCGCAGTCCGACAGCACATCGCCAAAAAGGTTGTCGGTGACGATCACGTCGAACTGCTTGGGCCAGCGGACCAGTTGCATTGCGCCGTTGTCCGCATACATGTGCGACAGATCCACGTCGGGATACTCCTTGTCGTGGATCTCTTGCACCACTTCACGCCAAAGGATGCCGGATTCCATGACATTGGCCTTCTCCATCGAGCAGACCTTGTTGGCACGCCGCCGTGCCAACTCGAAGGCGGACCGCGCCACGCGGGCAATCTCGCTTTCCGTATAGCGCTGGGTGTTGATACCCACTCGCTCGTTGCCTTCGGTAAAGATGCCGCGCGGTTCGCCGAAATAGACCCCGGAGGTAAGTTCGCGGACGATGACGATATCAAGGCCGGCAACCACTTCCTTCTTCAGCGAAGAAAAATCGGCAAGTGCGTCAAAGCACTGGGCGGGGCGCAGGTTGGAATAAAGGTCCATCTCCTTGCGCAGGCGCAGCAGTCCGCGTTCCGGCTTCAGGCTGAAATCCAGCTTGTCGTATTTCGGGCCGCCGACGGCACCCAGCAACACGGCATCGACGGCCTGCGCCATGGCCATCGTATCGTCATGCAGGGGCGTGCCGTACTTGTCAAAAGCGCAGCCGCCGACCAAGTCTTCGCTGACATCGAAAGTGACGCCACGCCGGGTGCCGAACCAGGCGATGATCTTTTTCACCTCGGCCATGACTTCGGGGCCGATGCCGTCGCCGGCAAGGATGAGGAGGGAGGGATTGGCCAAGGCAGAACTCCTTCGGAAGGGACAGCGTGGGCCTAGCCAAACCGCGGCGCAGGGTCAAGCGGATCAGGGAATTTCTACATCAACCCAGACCAGTCGATGTGGTGATGCGGCGGCGACAATCGCCGCGAACGGGTCTTCGGCGGACGGCCAGATGACCCCCGCGCCCGTCGCCGTCAGGTCGGCGGAGGGCAGCACATAGTCAACCCGCAGATTGTCGTTGACGCTGCGGTTCCCGGCCCAGTCCGCTGTGTCCAATGCCGGATCGCCAACCTTGCCGGGAAGTGCAACACCCGCGCCACCGGGGCTTTTCGGTGCCGGGTCGGTCAACCGGTGATCCGACAGAAGCGCCTTCATTGCCGCCCGGTTGCCGGATCCGTCCGCAACATCGGTGTTGGCGTCCCCGAGGATCACGAAGCGGCTAGTTGGCGCCATCAGGGGCAGCGCACCGTTCAGATACGCGGTCCAGAAGCCGGCCTCGTCATGGTTGCGGGCAATGTTGGCCTGCAATGGCTGAAAGGCCGGCGGCGTGGCCGACCATGCCAGCAGATGCAGACTGCGCCCATCCGCAAGCGTCAGGGGCACATCCCAATGACCGGTGGTGGACAGGCGTAGAATATCGGCGGCGGCGGCGGGCAGATCACCGCTGGGGAAAGCCGCACCCGGAAGGTCGCGCCACAGCATCGCGGAAAAATCACGGGCTTCAGCTCCATTTATCGGCAAGCGTGACAGGATTGCCATGCCGCGATGCCCCGAAAAGCGGCCGTATCCCTGCGCGTCGCGGGCACCGTTCAGTGCGCCATCTCCGTCAAGGTCAAGCCCGGTCGCAAGGCCCGTATTGGGCTGAAAGGCAAAGGCAAAGGGCAGCTCCGCGCCCACGCCTGCCAATAACGTCTGAAAGGCGGCCAACGCTGTGCCTTTGGCATCCCAATCAAACTCTGTCACCAACAAGACATCCGGTCGGGCCTTGGCAATCACCTGCGCCACGGCAAGGATCTGGGGGTCACGACCTGCCGCGAGGTCGCGCGCCAACAGGCCCGGCCCTTGGCGGGAAAGATTGGCATTGTAGGTGGCAATCCGAAGGCTCTCGGCCCCGGCGGGGCCGGCCAGAACCGCAAGCGCGGCGATTACGAAGGCGCGGATCAGGCTGGTTGAAGCGCAGCCCCGGCCGATTGACCCAGGGCACGACGCTTGTCTGCGATCATCCGGGCGATGCGCCCCATGGCAATACCACGCATGAAAAGGCTGGCCGGCAGGAAAGCCCAAGCGGTCATCGTCCAGATCAGCGTATGCGGATTTTCTAGCGTCACCGGGGCCAGCGACAGCGATGTCATCTTCATCCGACATTCCCCAAGTGGCCTGCCGCTTGACTTCAAGATCGCCTGATTTTGCTCGCTGGGCAAGCGTTTTTCGCCCCGAGCGGTGTCTGTCGTCGCGCAAACGGCCGAAGTCGGGTGGATCAAGCCTCGAACCCGCAGCATTCTGGC
>CANJQT010000092.1 GCA_947476475.1 Paracoccaceae bacterium
AAACATCATTCCCCGCATCCGCAAGGTGGTGGGGGACCGCGATTTCCGCCTCGACTGGTCGTCGATCTACACCTTCCAATGCCGCAGGCTGCAAAAGTTCGTGCACGGGCCTGTGATCTTTGCCGGTGACAGCGCCCATGTCGTCAGCCCCTTCGGCGCGCGTGGCGGCAATGGTGGCCTGCAGGACATCGACGCGCTTGGCTGGCGGCTGGCGGCGGTGATTAGCGGGCGGGCACCTGCGACTGTACTTCAAGACTATGACCGCGAACGGGTCCATGGCGCTGACGAGAATATCCTGAACTCCAGCCGCACCACCCGCTTCATGACCCCGGCCCCAGGGATCGAGCGTCTGTTTCGCGATTCCGTCCTGAGCCTTGCCGCCCATGCGCCCTTTGCTCGCGCGCTGGTCAATTCTGGGCGACTTTCGGTGCCATGCGTCTATCCGTGCGATGGCCATGACGAAGCCGCCATGCCCCCCGGCGCGCGGCCCGGTTGCGTTGCACCCGACGCCCCGTTGCCAGATGGCTGGCTTCTGGACGCGCTTGGGCGCGAACCGGTGCTTTTGTGCCTTGGCCATGAAGCCCCACCGGTCGGTGTTCACGCGCGCGTTCTGACCCCCGTGCTGACCGACTTGACCAGCGCCCGCTATCTGGGCGCGGCCCCCGCCGGCCTATACCTCATCCGCCCAGATCAGATCGTCGCGGCCCGCTGGGCCGACGTGGACGCCGACCCTATCAATCAAGCCATCACTCACCTGTGGGGGAACCGGTCATGACCCTAATCGCCAAAGCCAACTTCGAAGATGCTGACGGGTTCTATGCTGGCCTTCTGGCCGCCCACAAGGGTCTGACCGAGGCTGAAAGCCATGCGCTGAATGCCCGGCTGGTGCTGATCCTTGCCAACCATGTCGGCGCCAAGGCCGCGTTGACTGATGCGCTGGATCTTGCACGGCGCCAGCCCCCGACGACGCCCTGAGCCTTGACCGGGCAGCGCGCCAGAAGCGGATGCCGAACCCGGCGGACAAGAAAGGGGGGCTGACTGCCCCCCTCACCCCCTGTGAGTATTTCAGCCAAGACGAAAAGGATCAGGGTTCGGGAACGTGCAGAACAAGCCCGTCAAGTGCCGGACCAGCCTTGATTTGGCATGACAGCCGCGACGTGGGTTTGCGTTCAGCTTCAGCCACATCGAGCATGCCGTCCTCGAACCGATCGGGCTGGCCAACCTTGTCTGCCCAGGTGTCGTCCACGTAGACGTGACAGGTGGCGCATGACAAGGAGCCGCCGCATTCGCCGATGACGCGGGGAACGTTGTTGGCAACCGCCGCCTCCATCATATTGAGGCCATCGCGGACTTCAGCCGTGATCTCGCGCCCGTCAGCGAGTTTCCAGGTGACTTTCATTGGTCCTCACACATACCAGATGTAGAAATCACGCAGGTCATTGCCTTCAAGGGTTGAAGTCTTGTCGACCTCGGCGCGCTTCATGAAGATATGGTTTTCGCACAGTTCCTGCCCAACGGCGGCACAAAGCGCCTTATCGGCTTCAAGGTCGGCCACCGTTTCCGTCAGGTTTGCGCCTACCCCAAAACCCGCATCGGTGCGTTCAAAGCAATCGCCGGCTTCTGGGGCAGGCAGGGCATATTTGCCCTCGAACCCCAGACGGGCGGCCTGCAGAACTGCGGCCACCGCGGTATAGGGGTTGGCCGATGCGTCAGCCATGCGATGTTCAAGCCGCGCCTTTTTGCCGCCTTCGGCCGAGACCCGCACGGTGACGCCGCGATGATCGCCGCCCCAGTTGCACCAGTAGCCCGACATCGAGGCCGGTTGCAGCCGCGCGTAGGACAGGGCGGTGGGGGCCACCAACCCCGCCAGCCCCTTGTGATGGCGCATCCAGCCCGCCACGCAGCCGCGCCCGAGGTCATTCAGGAATTCCGGCCCACCCTGTTCGCCATTTGACAGCGCATTGTGCCCGTCCTTGTCCGCGAACGAGAGGTTCACATGCAGGCCGCTTCCCCCCTTGGTCAAGATTGGCTTGGGCATGAAGGTCAGGATGATGCCGTGATCATAGGCCACTTCGCGGGCCATCTGGCGAAACAGAACCATTTCGTCCACGGCCTTTACCGCCTCGTCATAGGTCAGGGTGAACTCGAATTGCGGCGTGTCGTACTCCGCCGTGATCAATTCAAGCCGGAAGCCGGCTTCGGCCGCCGCATCCCAGATTGCATCGGTAAACCGTGCGGGGTCGGTAAAATTGCCGGTGCCGTAGACCACGCCACCGGGGTTGTCATAAGGCACAAGCTGACCATCTTCGTTGCGCACAAAAGCATAGGCTTCCAGCTCCAACCCGACCTTGGCGGTCAGGCCATGCGTCTGCCAGGCCGCCTGCGCCCGTTTCAACGCGCCGCGCGGGCAAAGCGGAAGGGGGCTGCCGTCGGAATTGAACAGGTCGCTGACCACAACCTTTGTGTCCGGTTCCCAGCCCTCGCGGATTTCGTCCCCTTTCCATTTGAACACCATGTCGGGAATACCTTCACGGCATTTCGAATGGGGGGCGTCGATCAGCAAATCCTTGTCGTAGTGAACCGAGAACAGCGCCTGTGCCACCCTGCTTTCATCGTCGCGCATCTTCGAGGCGGGCAGGTACTTGCCGCGCATGATCGACAGATGATCGCAGAACATCGCCCTAAGACGGTCAGCCATTCCGGGTCTCCCTTCCCATGTACGGCACTCCCCTGCCGCTATTTCACTGTCACTGTAACCGGCAGTTCCTTGATGCCACCGATGAAATTCGAACGCAGGTATTTGTGCGGCCCCGCAGGTTCGATGGTGCGCAACCTTTTGGCAAGTTCTTCGAACAGCACCCGCACTTCCAGCCGGGCGAGCCACATGCCAAGGCAGACATGCGGGCCGCCCTGGCCAAAGCTCATGTGTCGATTTTGGGCGCGCGCGAAGTTGACGGTGAATGGATCCTCCATGGCCGTTTCGTCACGGTTGCCCGAGATGAACCAGTAAAGCACCTTGTCGCCTTCGCGCACACGCTTCCCGTGATAGTCGAAATCGCGCGTTGCCGTGCGGCGGAAATAACTGGTGGGCGTGGCCCAGCGGATGATCTCGTCCGCCATTGTATCCCAGACCTGGCCGGACTGGAGCTGTGTCAGCAGTTCCGGCTGGTGGGCCAGGGCGTGGATACCTGCAGCGATCGAATAGCGGGTCGTGTCGTTGCCGGCGGCGACCAGAAGGCAGAAGAAATTGCGAAACTCATGTTCCGGCATGACCGAGCCGTCGAGGCCAGGTTGCAGGATCAGATGCAAAACCCCCGATGTATCGCCCGCTTCCGCCTTCTTGCGCATCAGATCCTTGGCATAAACGAACAAATCCGCCCCGGCGGGCGAGTTGAAAGGCATCATGCGAAATTCGTCTGTCGTCATCTTGTCGAGGACATGATCGGTGAAATCCGGGTCGGTGTTGGCAATCAGGCTGTCGCCCTTTTCCACCAGCCAGGGCAGGTCCTCGTCTGGCAGGCCAACGATCCGGCCCAGCATGCGCATGGGAAGCTGGCGGGCGATATCCTTGGTGGCGTCGAAGGTCCCCTTGGCGAAGGCTTCGTCCAGGATCGGGCCGCAAAGGTCGCGGATCACCCCTTCGAACTGGGCGATCACCGGCTTTGAGAAGGCTTTGGCGGCCTTCATCCGGGTTTCCATATGTTCGGGCGCATCGGTTTCTTGGAACGTGCGACGCGCCAGATATTCCTCGTAGCTCTGGTCTTCCATCCGGATGCCGCGAGCCGATGAAAGCATGTCGGCCTGACGGTTCAGTTCCAGTATGTCGGCATGGCGGGTGACCGACCAGTAGCCCTTTCCACCGGACCAGTCCGACCAGTGCATTGGGTCTTCGCGGCGCAGGCGGGCAAAGGTCTTGTGCGGTGGGCCGTTCAGGAACGTGTCATGGCTGCCGAGGTCGGCATATCCGTCGTCAGTCGATGCCGCATGCGTCATTTGACTCCCCTTGCCAGCATGGCACTTTCAAAATATATTAACATGGCAACTAAATATGTAAATGGACATTACCATGCATATCGCCGTGCTGATGACAAACACTGACGAAAGCAAATTTGCCCAATGCCATCCAAAGGATGGCGAAAAGTTCGCGGCAATGATCCATTCGGTGCGGCCAACCTGGCAGGTGACCAGTTATGCGGTGAAGGACGGAGTTTTTCCGGCGGACGACGCCCGATTCGATGGCTGGCTAATTACCGGCAGCCCTGCTTCGGTGCATGACGATGCGCCATGGATCGACCAACTGAAGGTGTTGATCCGGCAACTGGACAGAAAGCGCGCGCCGCTGTTTGGCGCCTGTTTTGGCCATCAGGCGATTGCAGAGGCTTTGGGCGGGCAGGTTGACCGGAACCCCGGCGGCTGGGTCTTTGGCCTGACCGAAACGATGATGGAAGGCCAGCCAATCAGACTTTATGCCTCGCATATCCAGCAGGTGGTGCGTCTTCCCAAAATGGCGCGCGTCACAGGTGGCAACGCAGACTGCCCGATGGGCAGTTTTGCGGTGGGCAATCATATCCTGACCACGCAATACCATCCAGAAATGAGCCATGCATTCATCACGGCTTTGGTCGAGGAATATGCGGACGAGTTGCCGGAACCCGTGGTCACCCGCGCCAGAGCGGATCTGACAACCCATCAAGCCGACAGTGCCCAGATCGCCGAACGGATTGCCCGCTTCTTCGAGCAGGGTCAGGACAGTGCGGCCAACAGGTCCATGGCGGTCACATGATCAAACTGCACGTGACGGTTCATCAAAGCTTCCGCCCCAACTGAATCGCGGTCGGTGATCAATTGCGCGATCTTGCGATGTTCGGCGGCGGACGCAGCGATGACGCCCGCGAAATGATAGCGGGCGCGGTAATAGGCCAGAAGCTTGCGGGCATTGGTCTTGACCAGTTCGGTCAGGAACGGATTTCCGGCGGCAATTGCTACGGTTTCATGAAACCGCAGGTTCAGTTGGTAATAGCCGTCCGGGTCAGCGTCACCCTTGGTCGCGGCATGGGCTTCGCAGGCGGCGACCACCCGTTCAAGATCGCTCGCCCCACCTGCTGAAAGCCGACGCGCCGCCAAGCCCGCTGCCTGACCTTCCAGCTTGGAATGGATCTCAAGGATTGCCAGAAACTCTTCTAGCGTCGGGCGAAACAATGTCGCCCCCTTGCGCGGCAGGCGACGGATCAGCCCCACTGCCTCAAGGTGCAGCAAAGCCTCGCGCACCGGGGTGCGCGAGACATTGAAGGCTTCGACCAGTTCTTGCTCGTCGATCACATCGCCGGGGTTCAGCCGGCCAAGGTCGATGCGCCGGAAAATCTCGGCAATCAGGCTTTGGGTCTGTCCACTCATGTTCGCATCAAAGCCCGCTTTTCGGGTGCCTGTAAACCCGCCCGCTCAAGTCCCCGGTTTCTTCGTCGAGGGTGCGCCACCCTCGAACCAGTTCGGGCGGGAATAGTCGCAGGGCGCTTCCTGCATTTGCAGATGCAACGCATTACCCTCGTAGGGATGGGCGCGCGCAACATCTTCGTCAAACTCTATTCCCAGACCGGGCGCGTCGGGTACGATCACGTAGCCGTCTTCCCAGCTGATCGAATTCTTGATCAG
Organism: Paracoccaceae bacterium; assembly: GCA_947476475.1. Taxonomy (GTDB): domain Bacteria; phylum Pseudomonadota; class Alphaproteobacteria; order Rhodobacterales; family Rhodobacteraceae; genus TMP-24. Next base: position 5,650 of record CANJQT010000092.1, read on the forward strand.
TTTCTGATGGAACGCGCCCCCGGTTTCGATGGTTTCGACCATCAGAAGGTTGGGGATCGAAGCGCCCAGATGGATATTGGCCGCCCACTCCACCGGACCCGCATAAAGATGAGGAGCCATCTGTGCGGTAAAGACCTCGGCAATCGCCGCGATCTTCTTTGCTTCCCAGATCCCGCCCACCCGGCCCAGCGCCGGTTGAAGGATCCGTGCGCCCCCGGTACGCAGCACAGTAGCAAATTCCGCCTTGGTGCAGAAACGCTCGCCGGTTGCCACCGGGATGCGAACCGCCTTCTGCACCTCCGCGAAGTCCAGCAGATTGTCCGGCGGAATCGGTTCTTCATACCACAAGGGGCCATAGGGCTCGATTGCCTGCGCCATCCGTACGGCACCGGCCACATTGAACTGGCCATGGGTGCCAAAAAGCAGGTCCGCCCGGTCACCTATCGCCTCGCGGATCGCCTTGCAGAAAGCTGCCGATCGGGTGATATCGGACCCCGATGGGTCGTGTCCGCCGCGAATGGTGTAGGGGCCTGCCGGATCGAACTTTACCGCAGTAAAGCCCATATCGACAAAGCGCAAAGCCGCTTCGGCAGTCTGTTCGGCGCTGACCCAGAATTCTCCCGATTCCTTGCCCGGCTCGGGGTAGAGATAGGTATAGCTGCGCAGCCGCTCATTGATCTTGCCGCCCAAAAGCGCCCAGACCGGACGATTGCGCGCCTTGCCCAGAATGTCCCAGCAGGCGATTTCAAGACCCGAAAAAGCGCCCATCACGGTCGGGTCCGGCCTTTGGGTGAAACCGGAAGAATAGGCGCGCCGGTACATCAACTCGATCTGCTCGGGGCTGGTACCAACCATGTGCCGCTCGAACACATCCTCGATCACCGCCCGCATCACCTTTGGCCCCACGGTCGAGGCATAGCATTCGCCATAGCCAACGATCCCGTTATCCGTGGTCAGCTTGACGAAGATCCAGTAGCGCCCGCCCCAACCGGGGGCCGGGGGCGCCACGGTGAAAATCTCCAGATCCTTCAACTTCATGGAATGCTCTCCTCCCGTGCTTGTCGGGGCGGACATTGTCCCTAGCCGCGACGCATTGCCCGCTTGTCCGCGACAAGAACCGCGACGCAAATCACCATTAGCCCCGCAGCTAGCAAGAATGGCGCACCGGGGGCATAGACCGGCGCCCCTGGCTTGGTAAAGAACCAGAAGATCGTCGTCATGAACATCGGGGCCAGCCCCATCGCCACTGACGAGACGGAAGACACAACGCCCTGCAACTCACCCTGCTGATCATCCGGCGCACCATTGGTCATCAACCCCTGCAGCGCTGGCCCCGCAACCCCCGCCACCGATGCGATCGGCGTGAAGATCAGGGCCCAAAGGCCCGAAGTGACAAAACCGTAAAAGCCGAAGGCCAAAGCATCGACCGCCATCCCGTAGCCCGCCGTGCGCTTTTCGCCCCAAAGCCGGATCGCAGGAGCTACACCCATCGACTGTACGACCGCCATGCAGACGCCGAAAGCCGCCAGAGACAGGCCATTCCACCAGGCATTCCAGCCAAACCGTTCGGTCCCGAAAAACGACCACACCGATCCGTAGGACTGAAAGGCCAATGTATAAAAGAACATGATGATCAAATAGCGGCGCATCCCCGGCAGATGGCCAATCGCCCGGAATGACGCGAACGGGTTCGCACGCCTAAGGCTGAAGGGGCGTCGGCTTTCATCGGGCAAACTCTCGGGCAAGACGAACAGACCAAAGACCAGGTTCCCGGCCGCAATCAGCGCGGCCAGCCAGAAGGGCGCGCGCGGCCCAAGTTCAGCGGCAAAGCCTCCCATCAGTGGCCCAAGGATGAAGCCCACCCCAAAGGCCGCTCCGATATAGCCAAAGCTTTTTGCGCGCGCCTCTGGGGCCGAAATATCAGCGATATAGGCATTGGCCGTCGAATAGGTGGCCGCTGCAATTCCCGCCACGATCCGCCCGACCAAAAGCAGCCAGACCGAACCGGCCACCGCCATGATCGCATAATCCACCGCCATCACCGCCAGTGCAGCAAGCATCACTGGACGGCGGCCAAATCGATCCGACAGATTGCCAACGACCGGCCCAAACAGAAACTGCATGACCGCGAAACTGGTGGCCAGCATCCCGCCCCACAGCGACGCCGAGGATATGTTCGCTCCTGTCACCTGCTTCAGAAGCTCGGGCATCACCGGGAAGGTGATCCCGATCCCGATTGCATCAATGGCAACAGTCAGAAGGATGAAGGCCAGCGCAAGACGCGACTGCATGGGGCGGATCCGCGCATGAATGAAGTTCGTTTGGCCGCTTCTATCAGACCGGCGGCACAGGCGGAAGCCATGCTTCCCTCGCCCTATGCCACCCCGATATGGCACAGGAAATCCGCCAGTTCCGCCGCGAATTCCCCTGGCCGGTCGATAGGCGGCAGATGGCCCGCACCGCGGATCAGCCGAAAGCGGGCATGATGGATCAGATCGGCCAGTTCGCGCACCAAATCGGGCGGGGTGGATCCGTCCTCCGACCCGGCAATCACCAGTCCGGGCAGATGCAGCCCCGACGTGGGGGTGATGAAGTCCGCCCCCGCCAGCGCCGCGCAGCATCCGCAATAGCCCTCGGGCGACATGGCCAGAAGCCTTTCGTGCCACGCGGCCGCAAGGCCCTCTTGCCGCGACCTGCGCGAAAACCAGCGCTCGATCACCGGCTGCGCCACGGCCTCCATCCCGCCAGCCCGCACTGCGGCGATCCGCGCGCGCCAACTTTCGACCGTACCGATCTTGGCCGCCGTATTCGACAAGACCAGGGCCCGGATCAGATCGGGCCGCTTCACCGCCAAACCCTGCGCCACCATACCGCCCAGCGACAGGCCGACAAATACCGCTCGCTTCACCCCAAGTTGGTCCAGAAGTTCCTCCACATCCCGCACCAGCCCGCCCATGCGGTAGGGGCCGGGCGGCACTTCTGATGCGCCATGGCCGCGCAGGTCGTAACGGATCAGCCGCAGCCCCGGCGGCAGCCTGGGCAACACCTCGCCCCAAACATTCAGATCCAGACCCAAGGCATGTGCAAAGACCAGCGGAACTCCCGTGGGATCGCCCTCTTCCTGCCAGTTCAGGTGCGCTTCCCTGAACATCACGCGCCGATCTGCGCCAGCCAGGCCCGGATCGCCGCCAAGGCTTCCGGCTCGTCCAGAAAGGGCACATGGGCCCGCTCGGGAACATCCGCAAAGATCAGGTCCGGCCGGCGCCGGCGCATTTCGGCCGCAACTTCCCGCGACAGAAGATCGGAATTCCCCCCCCGGATCAGGGCCAGAGGCAGCCCCGCGCAGGCATCGAACAGTGGCCAAAGGTCCACTTCCGGCCCCTCGAAGGCCGCCAGGAAAGACTGCCGCAAGGCCGGATCATAGCGCAGGGTCAGCCCGTCATGCCGCTCCAGGTAAAGCCGCTCGGCAAAAGCCCGCCAGCGCGCATCCGCCACCCCCGAAAAACCGGCCATCGTGCGTGGCAACCGTTCAACCAGCGCGTCAATCGTCTTGGCCGCCGGGTTGCGTCCCACATAGTCGGAAATCTTCTCCAGCCCGGCGCGTTCGATCACTGGCCCGATGTCGTTCAGGCACAGCCCCAGCAGCCGCCCCTTTGCCATCGCCGCCAACCCCATGCCAATCAGCCCGCCGCGTGAGGAACCAAGTATCGCCGCCTTCTCCAGCCCCAGATGGTCCATCAGTGCCAGCACGTCCGCTGCCTCCTGTGGAACCGTGTAGCTGGCCGCGCCAGTCCAGTCTGACGCCCCCCGCCCCCGGTAGTCCGGCCGGATCAGCCGCACATCCGCCAGATGCGGCGCCACAAAGTCAAAATCCGTATGCGCCCGCGTCAACCCCGCCAGCGCAATGACCGGTATCCCCACTCCCTCGTCAAGATAGGCCAGCCGCGCCCCGTCCGCGCCACCAAAATAGGACAACACTCAGGCGCCCTCCGCTTCTTCTTTTCGAAAATATCCCGGGGGAATCCCGGATATAATCCGGGATGGGGGCAGCGCCCCTTCAGCTTCCAAGGTTCTCAGGTTGCGGCATGCCCAGAACGTGATAGCCACCATCGACGCGGATGATCTCGCCGGTCGTGAAGCACCCGTAATCAGATGCCAGATAAACCGCCGTTCCCCCCACCGATTCCAGCGTCGCGTTCGACCGCAACGGCGCGTTCGCCTCAGTCTGGCGGAACGTCTTGCGTGCCCCGCCAATTGCGGCACCGGCCAGCGTCTTCATCGGGCCCGGGCTGATCGCATTCACCCGAATACCCTGCGGGCCCAGGTCATTGGCAAGATAACGCACCGCCGATTCAAGCGCCGCCTTGGCCACGCCCATCACGTTATAGTAGGGCGTCACCCGGTTCGAACCCTGATAGGTCAGGGTCAGCAAAGTGCCGCCATCGGGCATCATCTCTGACGCCCGCCGCGCCACATCGATGAAGCTGAAGCAGGAAATCGACAGCGTGGTCTTGAAATTCTCGCGGGTGGTGCCGATGAACCGCCCGGTCAGTTCGTTCTTGTCGGAAAAGGCGATCGCATGCACCAGGAAGTCGATCTTGCCCCAAGCCTCCTTCAGCTGCGCAAATGCGCGGTCCAATGAGGCATCATCCTGCACATCCGCATCAACCAGAATCGTTGACCCCAGCGAGGCTGCCAGCGGCTCTACCCGCTTGCCGAACGCTTCCCCCTGATAGGTAAAGGCCAACTCAGCACCTTCCTCGGCCATCGCCTTGGCGATCCCCCAGGCGATGGATCGGTCGTTGGCGACGCCCATGATAAGCCCGCGCTTGCCCTGCATCAGTCCGGCCATGGTCAGATCACCCCAGGTATTTGCTCATCACAAGCGTGGCATTGGTGCCGCCGAACCCGAAGGAATTCGACAGGACGGAATCAAGCTTCACGCCTTCGCGCAGGGTCGTCACGATCTCGGACGGGTCGAGTGCGGGATCGAGGGTGGTGACATTGGCCGAAGCCGCGATGAAATCCTTGTTCATCATGATCAGCGAATAGATTGCCTCATGCACACCGGTGGCCCCCAGACTGTGCCCGGTCAGCGACTTGGTCGACGCGACGGGCGGGGTCGCGCCTTTGCCGAACACCCGGCGGATCGCTTCCATTTCGGTTACATCACCCACGACGGTCGAAGTGCCATGGCTGTTGATATAGTCGATCTTGCGCCCGTCCGGCAGGGTGGACATGGCCAGCCGCATCGACCGTTCGCCGCCCTCGCCCGACGGAGCAACCATATCGTAGCCGTCCGACGTGGCGCCATATCCGGTCACTTCGCCGTAGATCTTCGCGCCGCGCGCCAGCGCATGGTTCAGTTCCTCAAGAACCACCACGCCACCGCCGCCGGCGATCACGAACCCGTCGCGGGTCGCGTCATAGGGGCGCGAGGCGCTTTCGGGCGTATCGTTGTATTTCGACGACATGGCCCCCATCGCGTCGAAAAGGCACGACAAGGTCCAGTCCAGTTCCTCGCCGCCGCCGGCAAAGACTACATCCTGCTTGCCCATCTGGATCAGTTCGGTGCCGTTGCCGATACAATGCGCGCTGGTCGAACAAGCCGACGTGATCGAGTAGTTTACACCCTTGATCTTGAACGGCGTCGCCAGACAGGCCGAATTGGTCGACGACATGCAGCGCGTGACCATGAAGGGACCCATGCGCTTGGGCGCGCCCTTTTCCATGACGATCCGGTGCGCTTCGAAGAAATTCGATGTCGAAGGCCCGCCCGAACCCATGATCAGACCGGCGCGGTCGTTCGACACTTCTGCTTCGGTCAGGCCACTGTCGGCAATCGCCTGCTCCATCGCCAGAAAGTTATAGGCCGCACCCGGACCCATGAAGCGCAGGTTGCGTTTGTCGATATGATCTTCCAGCACGATCTGCGGCATGCCATGCACCTGGCTGCGGAACCCGTGTTCAGCATAGGTCGGCGCAAAGACGATGCCGGATTTGCCTGCACGCAGCGAGGCTTCAACCTCTGCGGCATTGTTGCCGATGGGCGAGACGATCCCGATCCCGGTGATAACGACGCGGCGCATGGGCCTACTCCTTCTACCCGAAGTCAGCTCGTGGACAGAGCGACCTTCATATCCTTGACAAGATAGATCACTTCACCGTCGGCTTCGACCCTGCCATCTGCCACACCCATGGTCAGCCTGCGGGTCTGAAGCGCCTTGGTGAAATCGACGTAATAGCGCAGCATCTTGCGGTCGGGCCGGACCATGCCGGTCAGCTTGACCTCGCCCACGCCCAAAGCGTATCCGCGCCCTTCCCAGCCCCGCCAGCCAAGGTTGAAGCCGGTCAGCTGCCATAGGCCGTCAAGGCCAAGGCAACCCGGCATTATCGGGTTGCCAGGGAAGTGGCAAGCGAAGAACCAAAGGTCGGGGCTGATGTCGAATTCGGCCACCACATGGCCTTTGCCATGAAGTCCGCCATCGCCAGAAATTTCGGTGATACGATCCATCATTAGCATCGGTGGCGCAGGAAGCTGGGCATTCCCGGGGCCGAACAGCTCACCCCGCGCGCATTTCAGCAGATCGTCCTTGTCAAAGCTTGTCGGATAAAGCGACATGCGCCCTTCCCCCTGATCGCATTTCGTTACAAGCCCTGTAACATTCCCCCCACGACAAGGGCAAGGGCGTGCAACGTACCGCCCCCGGAATTCGCCTTTGCCAATTGAAATCCGGCGGTGCTTTGCCCTATAAGGGTGCAAGACAAATTGCGGACATTCATGCAAAAAAACGCCGAACACCGCGGAACTGACTGGCTCTCATCAGCCGGATTGCGCCCGACACGCCAGCGCGTCGCCCTTGCTGCCCTTCTGGTCGGTGACGGGATGGATCGGCATGTCACCGCCGAAAGCCTGTTCGCCTCGGCACGCGCGGCCGGCGAGGGGGTGTCTCTGGCCACCGTCTACAACACGCTGCGCGCCTTCTGCGAAGCCGGATTGATGAGCGAAATAACCGTGGACGGATCGCGCAGCTACTTCGACACGCGTCTGGATGACCACCCGCATTTCTACTGGGAAGATAGTGCGGAACTGACCGACGCGCCCAAGGATCAGCTGCAGATCACCGCCCTGCCGAAAGCGCCGGAAGGAACCGCAGTGGCGCGGGTGGACGTTGTAATCAGGCTAAGGCGCGCCTGACCATTCCGGACGCGCTTGCTGCGGTCATTCGACGCCAAACCGCACGACGGCCAATAGGGCGGGAATGGTCGAAAGCCACGATGTGCCTTTGCCTCAGAACCATTGCCCGGGTTCGATCATCCCAAGCTCCATCAACTGTTTTGATGACCATTGGAAGTGTTCTGATCCACCCCATGCAAAACTGCCGATGGCGTCTGCGGACCCAGGATTGGTCCTCAGTGCCTTGGCCGTTCGGAAGGAGGCGACAGCCGCCGTCAGGTTATGGTGCCAAGGGCAGGCGATCGTGTTGTATTCCTCGTCGGAGAAGGTGAAATCGGGGCGCATCCTCAGGCCCTTATGCGGCCGGAACAGCGCGACCCGGTCCAGCTTGCGTCGTGCCCAGGGGATATGTTCCTCGAACCGCCATCGGATGCCGCCAAACACATCAACCTGCCGCTCCAGCTTCAGGCCGTCCGCAGAAATCCGTTCCATCGCATAATAGCCAGTCCGGTCGAACATGGCCGCCCCACGATCTACCGCATTCGGGAACTGCCTCAGGTCACCCGCATACAGATCAATGACATAGGACAGCATCGCCTTGCGGCGTTCTTCGGCGTGAAACGCCAGCATTTCAGTGACGCTGCGCGACTCGCAGAAAGGGTAAAACAGGTATTCGGCATTATACCCCCAATAAAGCCATGTGGTTGCGGGTGTCGCCGCCAACACCGCATTCACCGCCTTCGGCACCGCGTGCCGTGCATGCGTGTCATAGGTGATCCGATGGACACCCGCTTCGGGTCCGTCGACAAGGCCTTCAGGAACAAGCTCGTCAGGCATGAACAGCAACAGATTGCGAAAACCGATCTTGCGGTGATGGTCCAGCGTCGAGGCGATTTCGACCTCGTCCTCGACAAAGATCAACGCGACCGGCCCCTTGGCCAGCACGCCGCGTGCCCGAAGCAGAAAATCGTTGATTGACCTGAAACTCATATGTGCCCGACCTCTGGTTCAGCTTTTCCAAAGCTGGCCACGCTTTGCAAGGCCGTCCGTCGCAAAAGCGGGCCGCCATTGCAGTCATGCCCCGCTTTAGGATAGGAACCCCGCTGATCCGGCCCCCCTGAAAGGCTTCGCCATGTCCGCGCCCAAGAAGCTCTACATCAAGACCTATGGCTGTCAGATGAACGTCTATGACAGCGAGCGCATGGCCGAGGCGATGGGCGCGCAGGGCTATGTGATGACAGACGCGGCTGATGAAGCCGACATGGTGCTGTTGAATACCTGCCACATTCGCGAGAAGGCTTCGGAAAAGCTTTACTCCGATTTGGGCAGACTGCGACCGCTGAAGGCCGCCAAGCCCGATCTGAAAATCGGCGTGGCCGGCTGTGTGGCCCAGGCCGAAGGTGCCGAGATTCTGCGGCGCATGCCCCTTGTAGACATTGTGGTCGGCCCGCAAAGTTATCATCGGCTTCCGGCGATGGCGAAAGCGGTCGAAAACGGACAGAAGACCGTTGATACG
>CANJQT010000093.1 GCA_947476475.1 Paracoccaceae bacterium
GATCACGCGGATCGACCGTTTTGTCTGCGACATCAAGGAAAGCCAGTTTGGCGATGGGTTGCATGTCCTTGGCCGGGGCGCCTGCGGGGACGCGGAGCGGGCCGGCATGCTGCGCGCGCTTGCCGGGCTTCGGGTGGCGCCGGGGCCATCAGGCTCGCCCGCGCGGGGGCGCAGTGATGTGGTGCCGACGGGAAGGAACCTCTTTTCCGTTGACCCGCGCGCAGTGCCGACACGGTCGGCCCATGCGCAAGGGGTGAAGCTGGCTGAGGAATTGCTCCGCAAGCACTTGCAAGACCACGGCGATTGGCCGTGCGGGCTGGTGGTGGACCTTTGGGGCAGTGCCACGATGCGGACGGCCGGGGAAGAGTTCGCGATGGCCCTGCATCTGGCCGGTCTGGCACCGGTCTGGGATGCAGGCTCAGCCCGGGTGTCGGGGGTAGACGTGGTGCCCTTGGCGCTGCTGGGCCGCCCCCGGCTGGACGTCACCTTGCGTGTCTCGGGCCTTTTCCGCGATGTCTTTCCCGGACTGGCGACGCTTTTTGAAACCGGGGCTGCGGCCTTGGCTGCAAGGGATGAGGCTGTCGAAGACAACCCCTACCGCACCCGCGCCGCGCGGGTTTATGGGCCGCGCCCGGGCCAGTATGGCCTTGGCATGGGTGTCGCGATGGATGACTTCACGGCCGAGGCGCGGGCAGCTGCGGGTGAGGCGTGGCTGACGGCCTCGGCTTGGGCTATCGGGGCCGATGGGGTCAGCCGCGATGACCGGGCGGGGCTGGAAGAGCGGCTTCTGCAGGCCGACGCCTTTGTCCATGCGCAGGACTTGCCTGAAAGTGACCTTCTGCTTGCCGCCGACTATGCCGCGCATGGGGCGGGCTTTGCCGCCGCGATGGCGCGGTTGGGGGCAGCAGAACCATCGCTGTACCACCTGGACGCCACGCAACCGGATCGCCCACGCGCCCGCACAGTGACCGAGGAAATCGCCCGTGTCGTCCGCGCCCGTGCCGCCAACCCGGCTTGGGCCGATGGTATGATGGCGCATGGCTTCCGGGGGGCGGCCGAGATCACGGCGACGCTGGATCACATGGCTGCCTTTGCGCATCTGGCAGGTGTCGTGCCGCTGCATCTTTTCGACCTTTACCACGAGGCGACGCTTGGCCGCGATGACGTGACTGCCTTCATGGAGGCCGCCAATCCGCAGGCCCTGGCCGCCTTGCAAGACCTGTTCCGGCGGCTGGCCGAGGCGGGGCTTTGGGTCACGCGCCGGAACTCGATCGCGGCCATGCTGGAGACCGGATGATGGCCGAGGCCCGCTTTGCCGTGCAGGGTTGGTGCCCGGGGGCGCTTCGTCCGATGATGTCGGGTGACGGGCTGGTCGTGCGCGTGCGCCCCGATCTGGGGCGGCTTAGTGCGGCGCAAGGAGCAGGCCTTGCGGCGGCGGCATTGGCGCATGGGAAAGGGCTGGTTGACCTTTCGTCGCGGGGGAATGTGCAGCTTCGGGGAGTGACAGAGGCCAGCCACCCGGCGCTGATCGAGGACTTGCGCGCGCTTGGTCTGGTCGATGCCGATGCCACTGCCGAAGCGCGGCGGAACCTGCTGGTGACGCCCTTTGCCGATGCAGCGACAGAGGCCTTTGCCCGTGCGCTTGGGCGGGCCCTGGCCGAAGGACCGGACTTGCCCGGCAAGTTCGGCTTTGCCGTGGATACCGGTCCGCAACCGGTTCTTGCCGAAGTGTCCGCCGATATCCGTCTGGAGCGGGACGCAGCGGGCGAGTTGATCCTGCGCTGTGACGGGATGCCTTTTGGTGCGCCGGTGGGCGTGGACACTGCCCCCAAGGCCGCCATCGCGCTGACGCGGTGGTTTTTGGCCTCGGGCGGCGTCAGCGATGGGCGCGGGCGGATGGCGGCGTTGATTGCCAAGGGCGTTCAGCCTGAAGGTGCGACGGTGGCGCCTGCACCTGCGGCGAAGGCCCCGGGGCCGGGGTTGCGTCCGGAAGGGGCCTTGGTGGGATTTGAGTTTGGGCAGATGCGGGCGGAGACGCTCGCTGCTCTGGCCCGTCTGGGGGATATCCGCGTCACGCCCTGGCGCATGCTGCTGATCGACGGGCTGCGGCAGATGCCAGCCACCGAAGGGCTGATCCTGACCGCCGACAACCCCCTGCGCCGGGTGATTGCCTGCACCGGCGCGCCGGGGTGCTTGCAGGCCCATGGGGCTGTGCGCCCCTTGGCCCGGCGGCTGGCGGCGCAAGTGCCGGAGGGCCGGACCCTGCATGTCTCAGGCTGCGCCAAGGGCTGCGCGCATCCCGCAGCGGCCGATGTCACTTTCGTCGCAACCGCACATGGCTTTGACCGCATTGTCAGGGGTTTTGCCAAGGACGCGCCCGGAGCATCGGGACTGGCCGAGGCCGCGATCTCTCTGGAAGGACTGTTCTGATGCCTTATGCCTATGAAACCGATGGGGCGAAGATCTATCTCCAGTCCTTTGCGACCATCCGGGCCGAGGCTGACTTGCGCTACTTCTCACCCGAGGAAGAGATTGTCGTCGTGCGCATGATCCATGCCGCCGGGATGGTGGGGTTGGAGAAATTCGTGCGCTTTACCCCCGGAATGGCGCTTGCGGCCCGGGCGGCGCTGGAGGGCGGCGCGCCGATCCTGTGCGATGCGCGGATGGTGAGTGAGGGGATCACTCGCCCCCGTTTGCCCGCCCGGAATGAGGTGATCTGCACGCTGCATGACCCTTCGGTGCCTGCCTTGGCCGCGAAGATCGGCAACACCCGCTCCGCCGCGGCGGTAGAGTTGTGGCGACCGCATCTGGCCGGGGCGGTGGTGGCGATCGGAAATGCGCCGACGGCCCTCTTTCACCTTCTGACCATGCTGGAAGACCCTTCCTGCCCGCGCCCTGCGGCCATCATCGGCTGCCCGGTGGGCTTTATCGGCGCGGCTGAGTCGAAGGCCGCCTTGATCGAGGCGGAACCGGTACCTTCAGTGGTGGTCGAAGGTCGCTTGGGCGGCTCGGCCATCACGGTGGCCGCCGTGAATGCGCTTGCGAGCCGCAAGGAATGAGCGTCGGCCGGATCATCTGCGCGGGCCTTGGCCCCGGCGACCCGGACCTGATCTCGGTCCGGTCGGCTCGTGCCATCCGGTGCGCTCGGCACGTGGCCTATTTCCGCAAGGCGGGCCGTCAGGGCCAGGCACGGCGGATCGTGGAAGGGATGCTTTCGCCGCGCGCCATTGAGCATGTGATGGAATATCCAGTCACGACCGAGCTGCCCTTTGACAGCCCGGAATACATCCACCTGCTGGCCACCTTCTACAATGACTGGGCCGCGCGTCTGCGGGCGTTGGTGACGGCGGGCGAAGAGGTGGTGGTGCTGTGTGAGGGGGACCCGTTCCTTTATGGCTCCTTCATGCATCTTTATGAGCGGCTGAAGGATCACGTGCCAGTGGACGTGATCCCCGGCATCCCCGGCATGGTGGGATGCTGGAACGCCAGCGGTCTGCCGATCACCTGGGGCGATGATGTCCTGACGGTGCTGATGGGCACGCTGCCAGAAACGGAACTGATCCGCCACATGGCAGGTGCGGATGCGCTGGTGATCATGAAGACGGGCCGCAACTTGCCGCGAGTGCGGCGAGCACTTGAGGCTGCCGGACGGCTGGATGAGGCGTGGCTTGTGGAACGCGGCACGATGCCTGGCCAGCGGATCGTCCGGCTCGCGGATGTCGACAGCGCCGACTGCCCCTATTTCGCGATCGTTCTGGTGCATGGCCACGGCCGTCGCCCCGTGACGGGGGGTGAGGAATGACTGGCTGGATCGCCGTTGCGGGCCTTGGGCCGGGGGCGGAGGAGATGGTCACGCCGCAGGTCGCAGCCGCCTTGGCCGAGGCGACGGATGTGGTGGGCTATATTCCTTACGTCGCCCGCGTGGCTCCGCGTCCGGGGCTGACCCTGCATCCGTCGGACAACCGGGTGGAACTGGACCGCGCCGCGCAGGCCCTGGACATGGCAGCTGCGGGGCGGCAGGTGGTGATCGTTTCCTCGGGTGATCCCGGTGTTTTCGCCATGGCCTCGGCGCTGTTTGAAGCGCTTGAGGCGCGGCCTGCGGATTGCAATGCCGATATCCGCATCCTGCCCGGTATCACGGCCATGCTGGCCGCCGCTGCCCGTGCCGGTGCGCCCTTGGGGCATGACTTCTGCGCCATCAACTTGTCAGACAACCTGAAACCCTTCGCCGAGGTTGAGCGCCGTCTGCGCCATGCCGCCCAAGGGGGCTTTGCGATGGCGTTCTATAACCCGCGATCTGCCTCGAGGCCCCATCAGTTCGAACGGGTCTTGGGGATTTTAAGGGAGGAGTGCGAGCCGGATCGGCTGATCCTTTTCGCCCGCGGGGTCAGCACGCCGGATGAGGTTCTGTCCACCGTGACCTTGGCCGAGGCGACGCCCGAGATGGCCGATATGCGCACTGTGGTGATCGTCGGGAACGCCGCTACGCGGCGGGTGGGGCGGTGGCTTTATACCCCGCGGTCGGTGCCGGGATGATCCAGCCATGCCATCACTTCGGCAATGGTGCCAAGCACTTGCCGGGCCGGCATGGCGGGCCGGTTGATCAGGATGACGGGCAGGCCAAGGCTGCGGGCGGCCGTCAACTTGGCCTCGGCCCCGGTGCCGCCGGCGTTCTTGGCGACAATATGGGTGATCCGGTGATCCTGCAAAAGAGCAAGGTCGGTGGCCAGGTCAAAGGGGCCGCGGGCGATGACAGCATGGGCATCTGGCAGGGGCAGGGGGCCTTCGGGCGGGTCGACAAGGCGCAGGACGTAGTGGTGCCGGGGCCGGGCAGCAAAGGGCTGCAGGGTCTGCTTGCCGATGGCAAGAAAGACCCTTGCGGGCGCATCGGGCAGGGCAGCGACGGCGGCTTCGGAATCTGGCACATGGGTCCATTGATCGCCTTTCCGGGCGCCCCACGGCGGGCGCTGCAGCGCCACCAGCGGCAGGTTCAGCTTGGAGCAGGCGGCGATAGCATTCCGGCTCATCCCCGCGGCGAAGGGATGGGTCGCATCGACGACATGGGTGATGCGCTGATCCTTCAGGTAAGCAACCAGCCCTTCCACGCCGCCAAAGCTGCCCACCCGCATGGGCAGGGGCTGCGCCACGGGCATGGCCGTGCGCCCGGCGTAGGAAAAGACCGCATCCGCCCCTGTCTCGGCCAAGGCGCGGGCAAGCAGGCTTGCCTCGGTCGTGCCGCCCAGAAGAAGGATGCGTGGCATGGTTAGCCCCTGGCTGACGATCATCGGTCTGGGCGAAGATGGACTGGCAGGGCTGTCCTCCGCAAGCCGTGCTGCGCTGGCGGCGGCGGAAGTGATCTTCGGGGGGCCGCGCCATCTGGAACTGGTCGGCGCGGGCGCAAAGGGGCGGGCGTGGCCGGTGCCTTTCGACGTGGCCCCGGTGCTGGAATGCCGGGGGCGGCGGGTTGTCGTCCTCGCTTCGGGCGATCCGTTCTGGCACGGTGCGGGCGGGTCGCTGGTGGGGTTTATGGCGGCGGGGGAATGGGTTTCCCATCCGGTGCCGTCCACTTTCGCGCTGGCCGCGAATCGGTTGGGGTGGCGGCTGGAAGATTCGCTGTGCCTTGGCCTGCACGCCACCCCTTATGCGCGCCTTCTGCCGCATCTGGGACGCGGGCAGCGGCTGATCTGCACCTTGCGCGACGGTGCGGCGGCGGCAGAGCTGGGGGCGTGGCTGATGTCGAACGGCGCGGGCTCGGCGCGGCTGCAGGTGCTGGAACGCTTGGGCGGCCCGGCGGAGCGGGTGCGGGAAGTGACGGCTTTGGGCTATGATCTGGCGGATGTTCAGGCACCCGTCGCGATGGCGATTGAGGTTACCGAGAATGCGGGCCTGCCAGCCACGCCCGGTCTTGCCGATGATCTTTTCGCAACCGATGGCCAGATCACCAAGCAGCCGATCCGGGCGCTGACGTTGTGCGCCTTGGCCCCTCGCAAGGGCGCGCTGTTGTGGGACATCGGGGCGGGATCGGGGTCCATCTCGGTTGAGTGGTGCCTGCAGGGCGGGCGGGCCTTGGCTGTTGAGGCGAGGGCGGATCGGCTGACCAATATCAGCGCCAATATCGCGAGCTTTGGCTTGCAAGACCGGATGCGGGTGGTGGAGGCGAAGGTTTCGGGCGGGGTGCTGCCGGCGGCACTGACCGAAACAGTGCCCGATGACGTCTTCCTTGGCGGTGGCGCGGATGAAGCGTTGCTCGCCTCGTTGTTCAACGTGTTGCCGCAGGGCGTCCGGCTGGTCGCCAATGCGGTGACCTTGGAGACCGAGGCCCTTCTGACCCAATGGCACGCCCGCAAGGGCGGTGAATTGACCCGCATCGACATCGCCCGCGCGGCCCCCTTGGGCCAGATGCGGGGATGGGAGGCGTCGCGGCCCGTTGTGCAGTGGAATGTCCTGACATGATCGTCGCCGGGTTCGGGCTCCGCGCAGCGGCGACGGAGGCAAGCTTGCGCTCGGCGCTGATCTTTGCGGGCGAGGTGCGGTTGTCGGCTTTGGCGGCCCCGGCTGACAAGGCGGGACATCCGGCCTTGTCAGCTTTGGCGAAGGCCATGGGTTTGCCGCTCGTGCCGGTTGGGGATGCGGAGTTGCGGGCGCAGGTGACCGAGACAGAAAGCCTGCGCCAGCCTGCGCGGTATGGCAGAGGCTCGGTTGCCGAGGCGGCGGCGTTGGCTGCTTGCGGGACGGGCGCGCGGCTGTTGGTGGCGCGGCTCGTGGGGCCGGATGGGCTGGCCACAGTGGCCTTGGCGGAAGGGAAAAGCGAATGACCGTTCACTTCATTGGTGCAGGGCCGGGTGCAGCGGACCTGATTACCTTACGCGGACGGGACCTGATTGAGGCCTGTCCGGTTTGCCTTTATGCGGGCTCTCTGGTGCCGGAGGCCTTGCTGTCGCATTGCCCGCCCGGCGCGCGGATCGTGAACACGGCACCCCTAAGCCTTGATGAGATCATGGCTGAGATTTCCCGCGCCCATGCCAAGGAGCAGGACGTGGCGCGGTTGCACTCGGGCGATCTGTCGGTCTGGTCGGCGATGGGAGAACAGTTGCGCCGCCTGTGCACGCTTGGCATCCCCTATGACGTGACGCCGGGCGTGCCTTCCTTTGCCGCAGCGGCGGCGGCCTTGGGGGCGGAGCTGACCTTGCCGGGGGTGGCGCAGTCTTTGGTGTTGACGCGGACATCGGGCCGCGCCTCGGCCATGCCGGAAACCGAAAGCCTTGAGGCTTTTGCTCAGACGGGTGCTACGCTGGCGATCCATCTTTCGGTGCATGTGTTGGCCGAGTTACAGGAACGGTTGATCCCGCACTACGGGGCGGATTGCCCGGTGGCGGTGGTTTTCCGCGCCAGTTGGCCAGATCAAAAGATCATCCGGGCCACTTTGGGGACCATTGACCCCGCAATCGGGGTGGGGGAGCGGACGGGGCTGATCCTCGTGGGCCCGGCCCTTAAAGCGGAAGGTTTTGAAGAAAGCCGCCTTTACGCCGGCGACTATGATCGCCGCTATCGGCCCGTCGGCACGGAACCGCGTTTCCCGGAAGGGCAGGAATGACCATGACCTTGCCGCCCGGATTGCTGATCTCGGCCCCCGCTTCGGGGACGGGGAAGACCACGGTAACGCTGGGCCTCTTGGCCACGTTCCGGGCGCAGGGGTTGACGGTGCAGCCGTTCAAGAGCGGGCCGGACTACATCGACCCCGCCTTTCATGCGGCGGCGGCGGGGCGGCCTTCGGTGAACCTTGACAGTTGGGCGATGGCACCGGGGCGGATTGCGGCTTTGGCGGGCGCGGCGGTGGGTGCGGACCTGATCCTGGCCGAAGGGTCCATGGGCCTCTACGATGGCGTGGCAAAGCCGGGTGAGGCAGGGTCCGGGGCCAGTGCCGACGTGGCGGCGCTGATGGGTTGGCCAGTGGTTGTGGTGCTGGATGTCTCGGGTCAGGCGCAGACGGCGGCGGCGGTGGCCTTGGGGATGCAGGGCTACCGTCCTGGGGTGACGCTGGCGGGCGTGATTCTGAACAAGGTCGCCTCGCCCCGGCATGAGGCGCTGGTGCGCGCGGGGATGGAGGCCGCGGGGATCAAGGTGCTGGGGGCTTTGCCGCGGCAAGCCTCGATCACCTTGCCAGAGCGGCATCTGGGGCTGGTGCAGGCCGAGGAATTGCCAAGGCTGCAAGAGATTCTGGCCGAGGTCGGGGCCTTTCTGGCCGCGCATTGTGACTTGCCCGCCTTGCTGGCGTCGGCAAGAGTGGGCTCCGGGCCGCAGGCATCTGCTTCACCTGTTCCAGTGCCGGGAGAGCGGATTGCTCTGGCGCGGGATGGTGCTTTTTCCTTTGTCTATCCGCATGTCCTTGCCGATTGGCGGGCCCAAGGGGCGACGATCTTGCCGTTTTCCCCTCTCGCCGATGAGGCCCCGGACCCTTCGGCCACGGCCTGCTGGCTGCCGGGGGGGTATCCTGAGCTTCACGCGGCGAAACTGGCGGGATGTGAAGGCTTCCGCAATGGGCTGACGGCCTTCGCCACAACGCGTCCGGTGCATGGCGAGTGCGGAGGGTATATGGCGCTCGGGCAGGGGTTGGTAGCGGCGGACGGCACTCGGCACCGGATGGCGGGGCTATTGGGGTTGGAGACGAACTTTGCCAAACGCAAGATGCATCTCGGCTACAGGCTGGCGCGGATAGCGGTGCCAGTCACGGGGTTTGAGATCGGCACTCAACTGCGCGGGCATGAGTTTCACTATGCCACGATCCTGTCGCAGCCCGACGCGCCCTTGGCCGAGGTGGCGGATGCCACCGGCACGCCGGTTGCCGAGACCGGTTCCTACCGCCAAATGCTGGCAGGCGGTCTGGTCAGCGGAACCTTCTTTCACCTGATCGCCTGCGCCAGCCCCCACACCTCTGGAGAACCTGCATGACCGGCTTTGTCTCTTTCGTTTCCTCCGGGCCCGGGGATCCCGAACTTTTGACGCTGAAGGCCGCCGACAGGCTTGCAAAAGCCGAGGTGGTGCTGTTCGACGACCTATCCTCTGGGCCGATCCTCAGCCATGCCGGACCGGCGGCTGATCTGATTGCGGTGGGCAAACGGGCCGGCAAACCGTCACCCAAGCAAGGCCATGTCAGCCAGCTTTTGATCGATCACGCCATGACCGGCGCACGGGTGGTACGGCTGAAATCCGGCGATTCAGGATTGTTTGGCAGGTTGGAGGAAGAGGTCATCGCGCTGCGCGACTCTGGCATCGGCTATGAAATCATCCCCGGTGTGCCCTCGGCGTGCGCTGCGGCCGCGGCGGCCGGCATTCCTCTGAGCCGGCGGTTGACGGCCCGACGGGTGCAGTTCGTGACCGGGGCCGATATTACTGGCAACCTGCCAAAAGGGCTGAACTGGGTCGCGCTCGCCGATCCTGGGGCAACAACTGTCATCTTCATGGGCCGCCGCACCTTTCCTGCGCTGGCCAAGGGGCTGATCGCCCATGGTCTGCCACCTGACACCCCCGCCCTTCTGGCCGAAGCAGTCAGCCAACCCGGGCAGACGATCGAGCGCAGCACGGTTGAGAAACTGGCGGCCAGCCTGCAAAATTCAACTAGCGAAAAACCTGCTTTGATCATGCTGGGGCCACTCGCTCCTTGACGGAACTCACGCGAAGTTACAAAGTTACAACACGAGGTGCTCCGGACCACGCTGGCGAGGAGCTGAAACGGGAATGAGGAAGGGCGGACCAAATCGCGGCGCCCCCGCCTCAGCCGCCCCCGCGACTGTCAGCGGAGAGCGGCCATCCGAAATGCCACTGGCCTAAAGTTGGGTCGGGAAGGCGGATGGTCGTTATGACCCGCGAGCCAGGAGACCGGCCTTGCTTCAGAAACCGCATATGCTGTCGGGTGAGACGGCAAGGAGAAAAACATGCATATCGAACCAGGCCTCGTTGATGGGGCCAAAATCGGCTTGAGCTACGCTACCGCTGTCGCTGCTGGCGGAACCGCCGTGCATTTCCTGGGGCAATCGCTGCGAGAACATGGGGTGTTCTCGGTAGTCGCCCGCGCCGTCCTGGCCACGCTCGGCACCTTCGTGTTCTTCGAGATCCTGCCGCATTTCCCGGTGGGCGTGTCAGAGGTACACCTGATACTCGGCTCGACCCTATTCCTGGTTCTCGGGGCCGGCCCTGCTGCGCTCGGCCTAGCCTTGGGTCTGCTGATTCAAGGTTTGTTCTTCGCACCCTTTGACTTGCCGCAATACGGCATGAACCTGACCACACTGTTGGTGCCATTGTTTGCGATGACTGCCATCGCCAAGCGGATCATCGCACCCGGAACCGCCTATGTCGATCTGGGCTATTCTCAGGTGCTTCGCCTGTCGCTGGTCTATCAGGGTGGCGTGGTGGCCTGGGTGGCGTTCTGGGCCTTCTATGGACAGGGTCTTGCAGCAACCTCATCGGTGGCGACCTTCGGCCTGGCCTACATGACGGTCGTGCTGCTTGAACCGCTGGTGGACCTGGCCGTTCTGGCTGGCGCGAAAACCGTGCGCAACTCTGCTCCGCGCGGGCTGTTCACCGCCCGGCTTTACGCTGCGGCCTGAGGCAGCGATGGATCGGGCAAGGCGGTCGAGACCCTGCCTTGCCCTCCCAGAGCCCAAATACCAACATGGAAATCACTCTCATCGGCATCGGCACCGGCAACCCCGACCATGTTACTGCCGAGGCTGTTCAGGCGATGAATGCCGCCGACATGATCCTTATCCCGCTCAAGGGCGAGGAGAAGGCCGACCTTGCCGGCTTGCGGCAGGCCATTTGTGCCCGGTTCATCTCCAATCCCGCCGTGCGGCTGCACCCGTTCGATCTGCCTGCGCGCGACCAAGACAACCCCGATTACCTTTCTGGGGTGGACGATTGGCACGACGCCGTCGCCGAAGCCTGGACTTGCCATATCCGTGCCCATTTTGATGCCGGAGGAGGCGGTCGCATCGCCTTGCTGGTCTGGGGCGACCCCTCGCTTTACGACAGCACGCTCCGCATCACCGCACGAATTGGGGCTAGGATGCCGATTACTCTGCGGGTCATCCCCGGCATCACCGCTATTCAGGCGCTTTGCGCCGCCCATGCCATTCCGCTGAACAACCTTGGCCGCCCGGTCCACCTGACGACCGGCCGCCGGCTGCGTCAGGACGGCTGGCCCAACAATGCCGATACCGTGGTGGTGATGCTGGACGGCGGTGGCGCTTTCCTCACGCTGCCACCTCAAGGCATTTCGATTTGGTGGGGCGCCTACGTCGGCATGCGGGAACAGATCTTGCTTTCGGGCCCGCTGGAAGAAGTTTCCTCACAAGTCCTTCAGACCCGAGCCAATGCACGGAAAACCCATGGTTGGATTATGGACATCTATTTGATGAGAAGAGCCCTGACTTAAGCAACCGAGGCTGCTTCAGGACCGCATCGGCGTGTATGCCTTTGCGAATGTCAGAACAGCAAAGTACAAGCTAGAATCCCAGCCGCAATGATCACGGATCGCCTGAACACCCTTAGCGCAATACGCAGATCAGCCGCTTGCGGGTCGGGCATTCCTTCGTTGAGCCACGGTTCAAGTGATGCACTTTCTCCGTACACTCGCGGACCGGAAAGCCGCACGCCCAATGCGCCTGCCATCGCCGCTTCAGGCCAACCTGCATTCGGAGATCGATGGCGTCGAGCATCGCGCCACATACACTGCAAAGCTCTGAGCGGTCTCTGCGAGGAGAACGAAATCAAGAGCCCGGTGATTCTGGCAGGTACAATGTTCGCGAGGTCATCGATCTTGGCGGCTACATATCCAAATTTCTCAAAACGCTCACCCCTGTGTCCGATCATCGAGTCGAGCGTATTAATGGCCTTGTATGCTACTAGGCCGGGCAGGCCTGCGACCAAGCCCCAAAATAGGGGCGCGATGACTCCGTCCGAAGTATTCTCAGATAGGCTCTCTATGGTCGCGCGAGTAATGCCCTCATCATCAAGATGCGAAGGATCTCGACCGACAATCATTGAGACGGCAGCCCTTGCGCCATGACGATCACCAATCTCCAACGGGCCAACAACATCCAATACATGAGTATGCAATGAGCGCGCTGCCAGAAATGGCGATGCCACTATTCCCAAGATTACCGAACCTAGCCAGCTGGCTGGTAGAATCCACTGAAGCAATATTCCCACTGCAGAGCAGCCGAAAATCACGATGGAGGCAGCAAATGCTCCGAGAACCATGCGGACAGAGGGAGCGTAGATACTACTATTCCAGCGTTGCTCTGTGAAGGAGATCAGGCGACCGATCCAACTTACCGGGTGGCCGACAAGATTGAACAATGCACGTGGCCACCCGACCGCAACGTCGCAAAGAATGGCCACGAGCATGGCTGCTGCGAAATACTGATGGTTCTCCACGATTCGGTTCAAACTCCACTCGACATCTGAATTTCGACGAATGCCTTGCCAACCACAAGCTAACAATTCAGTTTCTCGGCTCCCGGTGTCATCGGCTCTGTGGATCCTCGCAGACCCACCTTGGCACATCGATGCCGTCGGACGGCGATCTCATAATCAGAACCCATGAAAGCCAGAACAACCGGGCCCTTTTCGGCCAAGTCTTCCCTGCAGCCCGTCTCAGAAATTGGCGATGACAGTGGCTTTGTCATATTCGATAAACCTCGACTACCGAGACCCGGTCGCCCGGCCAACAGCGCAGCCGCGTCACCGATAGGTTGGCCACTTCAAAGGTCAATCCGCCCGGCACATGACTGATCACGCTGGTAGGGGCTGCGGGGATCACCCCGGCATGAACCACAGGCGCCACGGGGCCGCCGCTAAAGGCCATCTGGCCATAGTTCGACAGTGCCGGGGCGATGCGGGCGCAAAGGTCAGAGAAGCTTTCGCCGCCCGGCGGCGAATACCTCGAGAGATCGACGCTGCCGAGAATGCCAAGGTCTGGCAATTGGTCAAACGGCAAACCGTCATGCGCGCCGAAGTCCTGCTCTCAAAGGCGAGCGTCCTGCGTATGGGCGTCGAACACCGCCTCGGCCGTCTGGCGACAGCGCTGCGTAGGGCTGCTGACAACGCAAGCGACAGGGCCAAGCCGCGATCTTAGCGCCTCTACCGCAGCCCGTCGATCCTTGCTTCCACATCGGTCCGGCCAAAGAGACAACCCAGGACAGCAACCGGTGCATGCCGGATCAGGATTAACTCTTTGGAGGATTGCGCGTAAATACCCCGCACGTCAGTTTTCAACTTTATTTTTGTGTGGCGAAGTGCCCTCTCACACAGCAATGCAAAAGTCTATACTCATTACGGGCGGCGCCCGATCCGGAAAATCCGCCCTGGCAGAGCGCAAGGCGCTGCAGCCATGTGGACGGGCCGTCTACATCGCGACGGCGCGCATTTATGGTGGGGATAGCGAAATGAATCAGCGCATCGCCATCCACAAAGCCGGACGCCCGCCGGAGGTCTGGACTAACCTTGAGGCACCCACCGATCTGGCCCAAGCCCTGCGGTCAACAGATGGCGATGTGCCGCGGTTGGTGGATTGCCTGACCCTGTGGCTGACCAATATGATGCTGGACGAGGCGGATTGGCGGATCGAGACTGAGAAGCTGCTTCAGGTACTTTCCGAACAAAGCGCACCGGTCGTGTTCGTTTCGAACGAAGTCGGGCTTGGTATAGTCCCCGAGAACGAGTTAGCCCGCGCGTTTCGTGATGCAGCAGGTCATCTCAATCAGGCCGTGGCCGAAGCCTGCGATGAAGTCTGGCTTGCGGTGGCAGGGCATCCAATAAAGATAAAACCTAGTGACACTCTTTTCTAACATAACGTCGCTGGAAACTGTTGCGGCCCTCGCGGCATCGCTGCTTGAACAGACTTCAGATACGGTCTGTGCGGCCATCTCGCGTCAGAACAGGCTGACCAAACCGCAACAGGCCATAGGCGGCTTAAGGAACTTGAAGTTTTTTGCGGGCTGGCAGGGCAGGAAGCGCCCTGCGATCGACCAGACTCAAGCAATTGTCTTTGCTGAGATTAGCGTCGTCTGTGCATGGAAGCAGTCCCATCCTGCAGAATGGTCACCGCACTAGTGTCCAGATTGAAGCATAGCGATGCCGCCGTCAACCAACTTTGCAGTGCGAATTGCGCCGA
>CANJQT010000094.1 GCA_947476475.1 Paracoccaceae bacterium
CATCTATTGCTATGACGCGACCGCCTGCTTGTTCCCGTTTATTCTGCAAACTTCCCAGCGTCGCCGCCGTTCCGTCCACCGCAGCAGTCTCGTCCGCTTCGGTGAGGCGGTATTTACGGAGACAGCTAAACCTTCGCAAGAGGGAAATTGCAGAAATGTGTCATTTTTTCAAAAACAGATTTCCCGGATCAATATCTTGGGGTTAGACGGAAGAAGGCACCAATTTGCAGCCCTATGGCGCAACAACATTGCGCCAATAGTTGCCGATGCCGGCACTGCGCGCTGTTTGGTTGGCAGTTTGGTGCAGCCCGGGGGCGCTTTGCCGCGCAAAAGCGGGGCGCGCGGGCCGTATTGCCGGGGCTTGGCGCGGCATTCCCCAGCGTCATCCTTCGGTTTTTGCCGTCTGGCCCGGCAGAATCACGATTCGAAGGCGGATCCCCGGAGGAATCGGTGGCTCAGGCGGTGATCCGGCGTCGTGGCCGATCAAGGCGGCTGCCCAGCAGCACCAGGATCGCACCGAGATACAGGAAAGGCTCAACCGGCCATGCCTTTACCAGCCAGATATAATGCACCGACCCCAGCAGCGCCGCCGCATAGGTCAGCCTGTGCAGCTTTTGCCAATTCGCTGCCCCCAGCCGTTTGACCATCCGGTTGTTCGAGGTCACCGCCAGCGGGATCAGCAGCAAAAGGCTGGCCATGCCGATCGTCACATAGGGCCGCTTGATGATGTCACCCAGCGCCTGTGACAAGAGCAGCCCCATATCCAAGACCAGCCAGGTCAGGAAATGCAGTGCTATATAGTAAAAGGCGGTCAGGCCCAGCGCGCGGCGGAAGCGGACCAGGTTCAGCCCGGCATATTTGCGCAAGGGCGTGATCGCCAGACCCAGGACCAGCAGCTGCAACCCCAACTCGCCAAGGCTGCGTTCCAGTCCTTTGACCGGATCGGCGCCTAGCCCGCCAGTGGTCGCCTGCCACAAAAGCCAGGCCGACCAAAGGAACCCTGCCAGATAGATCGTCAATGTGGGCACCAGCCGCGCCGCCTTGTTTATGCGCGAAACGATGTCCATCAGAAATCCACCGTCAGATCCTGCCCGGCATAAAGCGAAGCCACCTGATCTTCATAGCCGTTGAACATCATCGTCGGCTGGCGGCCCCCGAAAAGCCCGCCCCCCAATGGTCGTTCGCTGGCCTGTGACCAGCGCGGATGGTCCACATTGGGGTTCACGTTCGAATAGAATCCATACTCCGGCGCGTTGATCATGTTCCAGGTGGTGGGCGGTTGCTTGTCTACCAGACTGATCCGCACAATCGCCTTGATCGACTTGAACCCGTATTTCCACGGCACCACCAGACGGATCGGGGCGCCGTTCTGATTGGGCAGCGCCTCGCCATAAAGGCCGGTCGCCAGAATCGTCAAAGGATGCATCGCTTCGTCCAGCCGCAGCCCTTCGCGGTAAGGCCATTCCAAAATGCCGCTTTGCTGCCCCGGCATTTCCTCGGGGCGCATCAGGGTTTCAAAGGCCACATATTTTGCCCCCGGCTGCACGCCCACCCGCGCCAACAGGTCGGAAAGCTGAAAGCCGATCCATGGCACGACCATCGACCATGCTTCGACACAGCGGAAACGGTAGATGCGTTCCTCAAGGCTGACCTTGCCCAGGATATCCTCCAGCGCATAGTCGCCGGGCTTTTCGACCATCCCGTCGATCTTCACCGTCCAGGGGCTCGTAGTCAGCGCCCCGGCGTAGGCGGCCGGGTCTTCCTTGCCGGTGCCGAATTCATAGTAGTTGTTGTAGCTGGTGATGTCTTCCAGGCTGTTGAGGGCGGCATCCGTTGACAGGGCCGATGGTCTGGCGCTGATCTTGGCCAGTGCCGGCCCGGCCAGGCTCATTGCCGCAGCCCCAGAGATCAAGGCCCGGCGATTAAGAAAATGCGCCTTGGGCGTTACTTCAGCCCAAGTCGGTCCGGCCCTGAATTGGTTACGCATCAAGATTTTCCCTCTCATTTCCAGGGAAGACTAGCGTGCGCGCCCATTTGGGGCCAATCAAGTCATCTCACGTCTCGATCAACGACTGTAACAGTTCCTTCGGGCATTGACCGAAGGCCCAGCAGTCGCATCACCACAGGCAAGGTCAGAAGTGTGCTTGCCACTGCCATGAGCAAAAGCGCTGTGAAAGTCGCAGCAGAGATGATCGCCTTGTCCAGCAGGATATTGGCAAAGATGATCATGATCAGCGCCTTCGTCTGCAAGAGCCAACCGATGACCCATCTTTCTGTCCTGTCCCAGCCCAGGATCCACCCCGCCAGATGGGTGCCAATCAACTTGCCCCCAACTGAGGCTACCAGCAGCAGCCCGGCCGCAGCAAATACCGCAGAGCCGCCAAGGCTCCAGCTGGTGCGCAGCCCTGTCGACAGGAAAAAGACAGGCATCACCGTCAGCAGAACTGCATCACGCAGGCGGTCGACCTGCTCTACGCCAAACCAGCGCGCATCAATGACCGCGCCAGCCAGAAAAGCCCCTACCATGAAGTGAAGCCCCGCCCAGTCGGCGCCAAGGCTGACGAGAACCAGCCAGATCAGGGCAAGTGGCCAGCGATGACGGGGCGCCGCTTCGCGCAAAAGTCGGCGCGCCAAGGGCGCGAGCGCAATGAAAAGTACCAGAAAACCCACCTGCCGCGTGATGCGCGTCCAGTCCAGAAGGATAAGCGCCAGCACCCCCCAAATGGCGATATCATCCAGGCTCGCATAGCGCAGGATGCGCTGACCGAATGGCGTGCGCAATATCGACAGTTCCTGCAGGAACAAAACCAGAATTGGCAGCGCCGTCACCGCTGAGGCCATGCCGATGCCGCAGACTGCCTGCCATTGGCTGCCCTCCAGACCGACCCAGCCCGGCCCCTGCACCAGAAACAACGCCGCAAGGGTGCCCAGAGCCAGCGGGACGGCCAGAGCCAAACCCGCCGTAATCGCAGTTTCCCGCCGCCGCACCCACGCCTCGTTTGCGTCAAGCTCCATCCCGGCAAGGAACACAAACATTGTGACCGCCCAGAGCGCGAGGCCGTTCAGCATCGAAATGACCTCGGGCCGAAATATCGCGCCATAGACTTCAGGCAGGACATTTCCTAAGGCACCAGGCCCAAGCATAACCCCCCCGACAATCTGCACGACCACCAGCGGAATCGTCGACCGCCCCCCAAGAAGCCGCCAGACAGCCCAGGGCAGCGCAAAGATGATCAAAAGCGCGAGCAGAAAGGTTTCATTTGTCGACATTGCTGGCCCCTCATTTCGCGCTCATCTAGACCAATTTGGCCAAGAGAGGGAAGCGCCGGGGAAAAAGGGGGCCGAAGCCCCCCTTCGGTCAGTGGATGCGCGCTTCCGCTTTGCGCTCCCTCCGGCTGGCCGAGATGCGGTCACCAATGACTAGCCCGTCAACCCCGGCGGTAACCGTCACGGTATCGCCATCCTTCACATCACCGGACAGGATCATCTCGGCCAGCGGGTCCTGCAGGCTGCGCTGGATCACCCGCTTCAGGGGCCGCGCACCGAAGACCGGGTCATAGCCTTCATCGGCCAGCCACTGCCGCGCGCCGTCGTCCAGATCCAGCGTGATCTTGCGCGCAGCGAGCCGCTTTTCGAGACGCTTCATCTGGATGGTGACAATCCCGCCCATATCGCCGCGCGTCAGCCGGTCGAAGATGATCTGATCGTCCAGCCGGTTCAGGAATTCCGGACGGAAGTGCATGCGCACCGCCTCCATCACATCCCGCCGCGCCTCTGACGAATCCGATCCTTCCGGCAACTGGCTTAGCGCCTGACTGCCAAGGTTAGAGGTCAGCACGATCAGCGTCTGCTTGAAATCGACCCGGTGGCCCTGCCCATCGGTCAACACCCCATCATCCAGAACCTGCAACAGCACGTTGAAGACATCGGGGTGGGCCTTTTCCACCTCGTCGAACAGCAGCACCTGATAGGGGCGGCGGCGCACCGCTTCCGTCAGCACCCCGCCCTCGTCGTAGCCCACATAGCCGGGCGGCGCGCCGATCAGCCGCGAAACCGAATGCTTTTCCATGAACTCCGACATGTCGATGCGCACCATCGCATGTTCATCGTCGAACAAATACTCGGCCAGCGCCTTGGTCAGTTCCGTCTTGCCCACGCCCGTGGGGCCAAGAAACAGGAACGAACCAAGCGGCCGCCCCTCGTCGTTCAGCCCCGCGCGCGCGCGCCGCACCGCATTCGACACGGCCACCACTGCCGCCTGCTGGCCGACAACGCGCTTGCCCAGCTCCTCTTCCATCTTCAAAAGCTTCTCGCGTTCGCCCTCCAGCATTTTCGACATCGGGATCCCGGTCCAGCGTTCCACCACCTCGGCGATCTGTTCGGGGCGGACTGCTTCTTCCACCATCAGCCCGTCTTCGCGCGCATCGGCGTCGGCCAGTTGCCGCTCCAGCCCCGGGATCACCCCGTAAGACAGTTCGCCCGCGCGCGCGAGGTTGCCTTCGCGCTTCGCCGCCTCCAGATCGGCCCGCGCCTTCTCCAGTTGCTCCTTCAACCCGCGCGATGCTTCCAGCTTGTCGCGTTCCGCCTGCCATTTCGCGGTCATCGAAGCCGACTGCTGCTGAAGGTCCGACAGTTCTTTCTCAAGCCGCTCCAGCCGGTCCTTGCTGGCCGCGTCGTCTTCCTTCTTCAAGGCCTCGCCTTCGATCTGCAATTGCAGGATCTGGCGGTCCAGCTGGTCCAGCTCTTCGGGTTTGCTGTCCACTTCCATGCGCAGACGGCTGGCGGCCTCGTCCATCAGGTCGATCGCCTTGTCGGGCAGGAAACGGTCGGTGATATAGCGTTGGCTCAGCGTCGCCGCAGCCACCAGCGCGGAATCGCTGATCCGCACCCCATGGTGCAGCTCATATTTCTCCTTGATGCCGCGCAGGATGCTGATCGTGTCCTCGACGGTGGGCTCAGTGACCATCACCGGCTGGAAGCGTCGGGCAAGGGCTGCATCCTTTTCAATATACTTGCGGTATTCGTCCAGGGTCGTGGCCCCCACGCAATGCAGCTCACCCCGCGCCAGCGACGGCTTGATCAGGTTCGCCGCATCCATCGCGCCATCGGACTTGCCGGCTCCAACCAGCGTATGCAGTTCGTCGATGAACAGCACGATCTCGCCCGAGGCCGCTTCGATCTCTTTCAAGATCGCCTTCAGCCGCTCCTCGAACTCGCCCCGGTATTTCGACCCGGCGATCAGGGCGCCCATATCCAGCGCCATCAGCTTCTTGTTCTTCAGGCTTTCCGGCACGTCACCGTTGACGATGCGCAGCGCCAAACCCTCGGCGATCGCGGTCTTGCCCACACCCGGCTCACCGATCAGCACAGGGTTATTCTTGGTCCGACGGCTCAACACCTGCATCGTGCGGCGGATTTCCTCGTCACGGCCGATGATCGGGTCAATCTTGCCCTCTTCGGCCATCGCCGTCAGATCGCGGGCATATTTCTTCAGCGCGTCATAGCCTTCTTCGGCACTGGCCGAATCCGCCGTTCGCCCCTTGCGAAGCTCATTGATCGCGCCATTCAGCTTTTGTGCCGTTACCGCGCCTGCATCCAGGGCTTCCTTGGCCTTGCCGGTGACCATCGACAAAGCCATCAGGATCCGCTCAACCGGCACAAAGCTGTCGCCCGCCTTCTTGGCAATCTTCTCGGCCTCGTCCAGCACCCGCACCAGCGCCGTGTCGACAAAAACCTGTCCGTCGCCACCCGAAACCTTGGGCATCTTTGCCAAGGTGGCATTCACCGCCTCGGTGACGCGCGCAGGCTCGCCGCCCGCCTTACGGATCAGGTTGGCGCTCAGGCCCTGATCATCATCCATCAGCGCTTTCAGCAGATGCTCCGGCAGCACCCTCTGGTGGCCTTCGCGCATCGCAATTGTCTGGGCCGCTTGCAGAAAACCACGCGACCGCTCCGTGAACTTTTCCATGTCCATCGGCTCACTCCTCTTTTGAAGCACCCGTTCCGGAACGCCCGCCCTGCGGCACGCCCCCTTCAGGCCTTACCCATTAGTTGGGAAGCGATTTTCCCGCCCGCAAGAGGGAACCGAAAATCCTTCGCGCTTTCATCCCGGCCCAACGGCTTGCGTCGTCACACCCCTGCCCGGGCGTTGCCCCGGACGGCGCCCCGCCGCCCCGTCCGCGGAAACCCTTTCGTAACGCCGACAGGGTTAACATCGCTTCGTCAACCTTCAGGGAAAGACCATCGCCATGCGCATCCTCTCCGCCCGCGTCCGCAACATTGTTGTTGATCGCAACAGCCGCCGCGTCTCGGCCACCGTCCACCTGCATGCCAGCCTCGGCGGGCAGGACCGCACCATCTCGATCGCTACCTCCGCCCCGATTACCACCCCCGGGGGCGCCCCGCTGAAAGACCGGCTAATCGCCTCGGCAAAGCTTATCTTCGCCATGCAGACCGACGAAGCCGCCCTGCCGGAAGCCACCGTGATCCGCCCCGCCGCCTGACCCGGCCACCCACCCGTCTTGACAGCCCGCCCGGCCCGCCGCACAAGCGCCCGACCCTAAGCGGAGCGTGCCCCATGCCAGCCGATGATCGGCTCATCGTCGCCCTCGATGTGCCAAATGCCCTCGCGGGCCTGAAACTTGCCGAAACGCTGGGCGACAGCGTCAGCTTCTACAAGATTGGCCTTGGCATGCTGACCGGTGGCGGCCTCGCCCTTGCCAACGAACTGAAGGCAGAACAGGGCA
Source organism: Paracoccaceae bacterium (assembly GCA_947476475.1). GTDB lineage: Bacteria > Pseudomonadota > Alphaproteobacteria > Rhodobacterales > Rhodobacteraceae > TMP-24. The sequence goes on from CANJQT010000094.1 coordinate 6,747, forward strand.
AGCGCATCTTCCTCGACATGAAGCTGTTCGACATCGGCGCCACGATCGAAGCGGCGGTGCGCGGCCTTGCCCAGTACGACCTCGATTTTCTCACCGTCCACGGCGACCCGCATGTGGTGCGCGCCGCCAAGGAAGGCGCGGGCGGCAAAAGCCTGAAGATCCTAGCCGTCACCATCCTCACCTCGCTCGACCGCGTCGATCTTGACGCCAGCCTGATCCGCCCCGGCGACATTCCCGGCCTTGTCACCGAACGCGCCTCCCGCGCGTTCGAGGCTGGCGCCGACGGCGTAATCGCCAGCCCGCAAGAGGCGGCCCTGATCCGCGCTCTGCCGGAATCGGCGGGCAAGCTGATCGTCACCCCCGGCGTGCGCCCCGCAGGCACTGCGCTTGGCGATCAGAAACGTGTCACCACCCCGGCCGAGGCGATCCGGGGCGGCGTTGATCACATCGTTGTCGGTCGACCGATCTGGGCCGCCCCTGACCCGCGCGCGGCAGCACAGGCCATCCTCGCCGAACTTGCCTCGTCACTGCGCTGACGCTCGGGGGGGGGCCGCTGATCCCGGTTTCCGCCTTCAGCTTGGCTGAAATACGCGTGGCGCACGTCCCGTCAGGCGTTCGCCAAGACAAAGGTCGCGCCGCTTGATCTGCGCCGCCTCCCTTGACCCGCAACGGCAGCGTTCGCCGCCTTCTGGTGGACAAGCTGGCGGTGCGCGGACGACCTGCCGCCAAGGTCAATCCGGTCTTGCTCAGACGGACCGGATCCTGCGAACCGCAAGCCAGCTTGCTGTGGCCATTACACCTGCCGTGACAAGGCACAGTGACAACCCCCCGATCTGGAAGCTGAGGCCTGAAAGCAATGTGCCAATCAACCTCCCCGCCGCATTGGCCATGTAATAGAAGCCCACATCGCGGGTGATCCGCTCGGCCGAGCCAAAGGCAAGGATCAGGTAGGAATGAACCGAAGAGTTCACCGCAAAGACGAAACCGAATAGCAAAAGGCCACCCATCAGCAGGGCCGTCAGCCACGCGGCCGGATCGCCGGCAATCCATGTGGCAAGCGCAAGCGCAAATGGGATCGGCACCAGCAACCCGCCCCAAAGAATGGCCTTTTCCGTTGCCGCGCCCTCGGGTTGATCCTTCGCGCCCAAAAGGCGGGGGGCAAAGGCCTGCACCGCGCCATAGGCGATGATCCAAAGCGCCATGAACCCACCAACAAGAAAAAACGCTTCGCGCCGCCCTTCGGCCGTGCCGTCCGAAAGTGCCGCCTGAAAGTAGATCGGAATACCAACAACGAACCACACATCGCGCGCACCAAACAGAAACATCCGCGCAAGGCTCAGCCGGTTCACGCGGGCATCCTTCGTCCGCCACCCACCCCAGGCCTCTCCGGCTTTCATTCGGCCGGGCAAGCCCACGGGCAGGAAAAGCACAACGGCAACCAGAATGCCGGCCACCACCGCCGCCATGGCCCAGACCGCACCCCGAAACCCGACAAGGCCCAGCAACGCCGCCCCGACGAAGAAACCAAGCCCCTTCACCGCGTTCTTGGAACCAGTCAGCCGGGCAACCCAACGAAACAACCCGCCATCCTCTTTCGGCGCCAACAGCTTGACCGCCGACTTCGACGACATCTTGGCCAGATCCTTGGCTGCCCCCGACACACCCTGCACCACCATCACAAAGGCAACCGATGTCGCGATGCCCCAGCCAGGGTCAAGCTGGGCAAGCGCCACCAGCGCCGCGACCTGCAAGACAAGCCCGCCATACAGCGTGGCCGCCAGCCCGAAGCGCGCAGCCAGCCAACCGGCGGCAAGGTTGGTCGCGATCCCGGCCGCCTCATACAGAAGGAACAGCCATGCAAGTTCTACGGGTGAAAAACCCAATGCATTGAAATGCAGCAAGACCAGCATGCGCAGCGCGCCGTCTGACAGCATGAAGGCCCAGTAGGCCGCCGTTACGGCCGCATAGGCGCGCAGCGGATCGGGCCTGCTCACATCATCCCCGCGACCATGCGGGCAATATCGGCCAGACGGCAGGCATAGGCCCACTCGTTGTCATACCACGCATAGATCTTCACCTGAGTGGCATTGATGACCATGGTCGAAGGCCCATCGATGATCGACGAACGGGGGTCATTGGTGAAATCGCACGACACAAGTGGCCGCGCTTCAAACCCCAAAATGCCTTTCAACGGCCCGTCTGCGGCCGCCTTGAACAAGGCGTTCACCTCCTTGGCCGTCGTCGCCCGCTCCACCTCGAACACGCAATCGGTCAACGAGGCATTCAGCAACGGCACCCGCACCGCATGTCCGTTCAGACGGCCCTTCAGTTCCGGATAGATCAACGTGATCGCGGTCGCGCTGCCGGTGGTGGTAGGGATCAGGTTCATCAACGCCGACCGTGCGCGGCGCATATCCTTGGCCGGACGGTCCACCATGGTCTGAGTGTTGGTCACATCATGGATCGTGGTGATGGCGCCATGTCTGATGCCAAGGCTTTCGTGGATCACCTTCACCACCGGCGCAAGGCAATTGGTGGTGCAGGACGCTGCGGTGACAAGCGTCTGGCTGCCGTCAAAAAGGTGATGATTCACGCCATAGACAAGGTTCAGCGCACCACCATCCTTGATCGGCGCACTGACCACGACCTTTTTCACGCCGGCCGCATAATAGGGCGCGACCTTCGCCGCGGTCTTGAAGACCCCTGTGCAGTCGATCACCAGATCAACCCCCAGCGCGGCAAGCGGAAGAGCCTCGATCATTTTTTCATGGGTCAGGCGGATGCGCTGGCCATTCAGCACCAAAGCGCCCGCTTCATGGTCAACCGGCGTCCGCCAGCGGCCATGCACGCTGTCGAACTCCATCAGCAACGCATGTTGCTCGGCGTCGCCGACCGGGTCGTTCAGAAGAACAATTTCGCCGCCTGCGCCGGTATCTGTCAGATCGCGCAAGGCAAGTTTTCCAACGCGGCCAAGGCCGTTCAGGGCAATCCGGGGCATGGAAGTCAACCTTTCCAAATGGTCGGAACATCGGCACCAATGGTATCGACGCGGGATTGAAGGGACATGCGACTGAGGCTGGCGAAGGGCAGGTCGACGAATGCCGCGATCCGGCGGCGCAAGGCGCCATAGGTCTGGGCGAAGACCAGTGCCCTTTCGGCATCGGTGCCGGTTGCCTTCACCGGGTCCGGCAGGCCCCAATGGCCGGTGATCGGCTGCCCCGGCCAGGGTGGGCATTCCTCCGCCGCAGCCGTATCGCAGACGGTGAAAACGAAATCCATCGTGATCGCGTCCGGCTTCTGGAACTCTGATATGTGCTTTGACCGCAGGTCGGAAACGTCATGTCCGTTGCGTTTCAGGACCTCAAGCGCGAAGGGGTTAAGTCCCGTGTTCGGGCGCGTCCCCGCTGAAAACGCATGAAACCTGCCGCCCCCAAGATCGCGCAATAGCGCTTCGGCAAAGATCGACCGGGCAGAGTTGCCCGAACAGATGAACAGCACGGCGAAATCGGAATCGCGCATGGTACCGGTGTCCCTGTGTGCCGAAGCGAGGGGGGCAAGCAGATCCGGGCGCGCGCGCGCCACGTCAAGCGCCAGGTAGCCGATCAGCCCTTCGGTCGCGTCAATATCGATCGAGTAGAACAGCGACCGCCCTTGCCGCTCGACCTGAACCAGACCCGAGGCCGTAAGGTCGGCCAGATGGTGCGAAAGCGTGTTCTGCCGCAGGTCAAGGGCCTCGGCGATCTCGGTTGGGCGCACACCCTGCGGTGCAAAGCGCATAAGCAGCCGAAACACGGCAAGGCGGCCGGGGTGGCCAAGCGTGGCAAAAGCATGGGTGGCGCGGTTTTGTTCCATATTTCCCGATTTACGGAACTACTGCCGGGTGTCCAGTGAAACTTTTGTGACGCCGCCTGATCAGGGGCAGCCAATCACTCATTCCGTCATGCCGCGCTTGCCGAAGCACCGCGCGCGCAGCGCGGCGCGATGGTCCATCGCGTCTATCGGGCAAGGTCCGGTATCACGCCCGGCCCAGCATCCCGGTTACGGCGCGCGCTCGCTTCCCTGGGCCTTGCGCGCCCTAATAACCGATGGTCATGATCGTGCGCCGATTGGCCGGGCGCTCCAATTCGTCGACCAAAGCCAGCGCATAATCCTCCGCACTGATCGAACTGCTGCCGTCCGCTGCCGAAATCAGTACATCGCGCCCCAGACGGAACACGCCGGTCCGCGTACCCGGCGCGATCATCCCGGCCGGCGCGAAAAAGGTCCAGTCAAGTGCGCTATCCTTCAGCGCGCCAAAAACCGCCTTCATTCCCGCGGCTTCGGCCCGGTAGGCTTCCGGCACATGATCCAGAACCGCGCTGCCGTCGGGAAGGTTCAGCGACCCGGCGCCCCCCACCATCACCAAACGCTTGCCCGCCGCCGCAGCGGCCGCCATCAATGCAGCGCCATTGGCCTTCGCCTCGGCCACGGCATCACCGCTGCTGCGCGGTGCCACCGCAGCCACAATCACGTCTGCCGCCTCGGCCAGCGGTTTCAGGGCCGCACCATCGGCCACATCCACCTTCACCGCCGCAACCCCACCCGTGCGGGCGATCTTTTCGGGATTGCGGGCTGCAGCTGCGACCTCGTGCCCGCGCGCCACAGCTTCGGCCAAAATCCGGCTGCCGACCATGCCGCTGGCCCCGATGAGTAAGATCATCATTTGCTTTTCCTTGTGTATCAAGTTACGAATGGTAACCAGATACGCAGCACGCCAGCATGCCGGAAGACCCATTTTTCCGTCAGATAGTCACACCAAAGGAACCACCATGGCCCCGCGCAACCCCGTCAACCATGCCTGCCCGATCCGCGATGTGCTGGACCGCGTCGGTGATGCCTGGTCGGTTCTGGTCTTGTCGGAACTCGCAAAAGGGCCCTGCCGGTTCAACGCGCTCTTGCGTGTGGTCAATGGTATCTCCCAACGCATGCTGTCGGTGACCCTGCGCACCTTGGAACGCGACGGCATGGTCAGCCGCCGCGTACTGCCGCTTGCCCCGCCACAAGTCGAATATGCGCTGACCGACCTTGGCCAAAGCCTTTTTGCGTCTCTTTCTGCCCTCAAGGACTGGGCAACGGCCCATCAACCCTCGGTTCGCGCCGCCCGGTCTTCATACGACGCACGCATGGCTCAGCCCAGCGCTGCAGCCTGATCCGGCCGTCGGCTCCCGTCATCTTCTTTTCTCAAATATCCTCGGGGGTAGGCTATCGGTTTTGCCATTGGCGCAAGAAACCGATAGGCTGGGGGGGGCAGACAGCCCCCGCCGGGTTCAGTCAATCAGCCCTCGTTGATATCGTGATGGATGACCTTCACGTTATCCTGCGGCAACCCGAACAACGCCCGCAACCCCAGCCAGCAGGCCAGCGAAGCCAGCGCAAAGACCAGAAGCATCGCACCGATCGTCGCCCCCAAGATCCCGGCCCAGATCAGAATCCCGGTCACCACCGCCCCCCCGGCAAAGCCCAAAAGCACGTATCCAGACACCACAATTTCCAGGATAGCCAGCACGAAGCCCGCCGCGATCCAGACCCACCATTCCTGCCACAACTGCATCACGACCGCCCTTTCAGCATCTTGAACGCATCACCAAAGGCATCCAGCGCCTGCGCCGGCACGATGATCGTCTGCTTGCCGGCACCCTGCCCAACCGCAGTCAGCGCCTCGACCTGCTTCAGCGCCACCTGATACTGCGCCGCCTCGATGCCGTTTTCCTTGATGGCGACGGCAATCGTGGTCGTCGCATAGGCCTCGGCGTCCGCCAGAATCCGCCGCGCCTTGGCCGCCTGTTCCGCGGCATAAAGCTCGGCATCGGCGTTCAGTTCCACCGCCCGCTTCTTGCCCTCGGCTTCCGTCACATTGGCCCGCCGCGCGCGCTCTGCATTCAGTTGCTGCAACATCGCCGTCCGCGTCGCCTCGTCCAGATTCACGTCCAGGATCTCGGCCCGCGTCACTTCAATCCCCCAGTCATCGACCAACAGGCGCACCTGCTCGCGGATATTCTGCGCCACCTCGGCCCGGTTCGACTGCAGATGATCCAGCTCCATCTTGCCGATCTCGGACCGCACGATCCCCGCCACCGTCGTCGCAATCGCCGCATCCACATCGCGGATCCGGTACACCGTCTTTTCTGGCTCGGTGATCCGGTAGAACACGCTCGTCTCCACCTTCACCAGCACGTTGTCCGTCGTGATCGCATCCTGATGCGCCGTCGGCAACTGCCGCTCCAGCACGCTTACCTTATGCGCCACCCGGTCAAGGAACGGCACGATGAAGTTGATCCCCGGCCCCATGACCAGCCGCAGCCGCCCGAACCGCTCCACCACATGCTTCTGGCTTTGCGGCACCACCCGCACCCCCAGCCACACCGACAAAAGCACAAACAGCGCCACCGCCAGATAAACCGCATTCCCGCCAATCAGATCATTGAAATCCATCGCACGCTCCCTTCAATCCCGTTCCCAGAACATGGCCCCGATGCCCGCCCCACGCAAGCCTTGCCCACCGTGCGCCCCATCCCCGCCGCCCGCAACGCCCATGCCCCGCCCCTATCCTGCCGCCCGCCCCAACCCTAGGATCCGCCATGCCAGACCCCCTCCTCTCCCTCCCCCTCGCCCAGATCGACGCCGAAGCCCTGCCGCGCGACCGTTCCACCACCGACCCCGCCGCCTTCGCCGAACTCTGGCACTCCATCCTCCGCCACGGCCTGCGCCAACCGGTCGAGGTCTTCGCCACCGACGGCCCCCTCCCCTACGCCCTCATCTCCGGCCATCGCCGCCTGATGGCCTTCCGCCACCTCCACGCGCAGATGGAGCTTCCCGCCTTCAGCCATATCCCCGCCTTCCTGCGCACCCCCGAAAGCATCCCCGCCGCCCTCACCGCGATGATCGAGGAAAACGAGGTCCGCGCCGACCTGCCCCCATGGGACAAGGGCCGCATCCTCGTCGAATGCGTGTCCCGCGCCCTCTTCCCCACCCTCGACGCCGCCGTATCGGCCCTCCACCCCACCGCCACCCGCCAAAAACGCGCCCGCCTGCGCGCCTGTGCCACGGTGGTCGAGGAGCTTGAGGGCCAGATCACCACCCCCGAACGGCTGAATGAACGCCAGATGCTGCGCCTTGCCGCCTGCCTGCGCGGCAGCTTCCCCGACCTGATCCACCAGATATTGCACGAAGTGCGCGGCCAAAGCCTGCCCGCGCAATGGGCGGCCCTGCTGCCCACGCTGACCGAGGCTGAAAAGGCCGAGGAGGACATTCCCGAAACCCCCACCAGCCCCGCCCGCCCCCGCCGGATGCTGAGCCTGAAAAAGGG
>CANJQT010000095.1 GCA_947476475.1 Paracoccaceae bacterium
CCACCCGACTTCGGCCGTTTGCGCGACGACAGACACCGCTCGGGGCGAAAAACGCTTGCCCAGCGAGCAAAATCAGGCGATCTTGAAGTCAAGCGGCAGGCCACTTGGGGAATGTCGGATCCGATATTGTTGGTTCAACCCGGTGAAGCACGGGTTGGTCGAGCGGCCGGAGGATTGGCCCTACTCGTCGTATCACCGGGACAGGCGCAACGGCCCGTAGGGTGCGCAGTCATGGGTTGACCAACTGATCAAAAAGGACGCTTCACTTAAAGAGCGGTGAATGTTTGTACTGAGGCGATGGTATTACCCCAAACATGACTCCATGAAGGACGTTTGTATCGTTGCGCGGCTCCCATCCGTCCTCAACGAATACCAGGCAACAACCCGTGATATCGCTAAACGTTGAATTCGAAACAGTTAATGTTGAACCGTTCTCCCTCGAAAGCACCACTGCGTCTTTCTTGACTACGACGGAATTCCCGGCAATAAATGATTTGAATGTCAACTCTGCCGGATACTTTCTAAAGTCAAATAGAATGTTATGAGCGCCGTGCAGGGATTTCATCTGCAGAAAATTGAACCGAAACTTTACATCCCAGAAATCTTTGTACATAAAAATAATTTCGTTATCTTCTACGACCAGAAGGAGACCGCCAGATTTTGCGCGAACGACAGCGGAAATAAGGTATTCCCCCTCCATCACACGCCAGGATAATAATACATCGCCATTGTAACCTATTAGGTTCATACAACGGTTAAATTCATTTGATCCCATCACTATCTTATCAAGCGGAACATTATACTCCAAAAAGCCCTTGACGCGGCCAGTTCTCACGTTGATGGGGTCACGTTTAATCCGATATTGTTTCTCTTTTTTCATGCGGTGGAAGCGATCATGGCAAGTCGGGCAAATCGCAATCATTCGGCTCGGATCAAAATGATGCTCGTCCTTCCAAGGGTCAATATGATGATATTCCACGAAGGGGTTGCCACACATCGAACATCCGAACGCCGCCTCACGTCTCAGTTCTCTGGCCACGCTCTCCGGTGTCGACCTAGATCCGTTCGGCACCCTCACCCCCAAACCCCTTCAAATTCCCGCCACTCGCCCTTGCTCATGCCGGAGCTCTCTTGCGTCACCGTCTCACCTTTAAGGCGACGCTTCAACACCTCAATCGCCTTTCCCGAAAGTGTGGCGCCGCCCAGTCGGTAATCCTCGAACGCGCCATAGGCGAGCGGCACCCAGTCCTTGACGATCTTGCACATCGCTTCGGCGTAAACGCGGATTTCATACTGGGCGTGGGGGTCGGCGCGCAGGCGCAGGAAGTGGAAGAGGTTGTGCAGATCCACCTTCCAGTACCATTGGGTATAGATGTTGGCGGGCAGGTTCATGCGCGCCAGTTCGCGGGCAAGGCCCTGCTGGCCGTCCTGGGATAGCATCGCCTCGTAATGGTCATAGCTGCGCATCGCGTCTTCGCGCAGCATGTCCAGCACGCGGGCGGCTTCCTCGCCCTGCAGCAATTCGCCCCGGCCCTGATTGTTGACCGTCGATTGCGCGGCCAGTTGCGACGGTTCGGGGATGTAGAATTCGCGGTCAAGAATCGAATAGCGGGCGGAATATTCGTTCACGTTGGCGGTGCGGTGGCGGATCCACTGGCGGGCGACGAAGACCGGCAGTTTGACGTGGAACTTGACCTCGCACATCTCGAACGGGGTCGAGTGCCAGTGGCGCATGAGGTAGCGGATCAGGCCTTCGTCGTTCTGCACCGCCTTGGTGCCGCGCCCGTAGCTGACGCGGGCGGCCTGGGTGATGGCGGCGTCGTCGCCCATATAGTCGATGACGCGGATCAGGCCGTGGTCAAGCACCGGATGGGCGACATACAGGTGGTTTTCCATGCCCGGCGAGGTCGCGCGAAGGGTCGGGCGGGAGTGGCTGCGCGCCTCGTCGATTTCGGCCTGTTGGTCTGGGGTCAGGGTCATGGCGGGCTTCTCCTCATGTCGAATCGTGGACCACTATATCTATGTGGGGGCGGGCAGGCATACCCCAATCTGTCGTTGCGGATGGGGGATTGGGAAAAGGCGGGGGCTAAGGTAGGCTGAGGGCGGATTTGGAGTGAGTGGAATGACGATACGCTATTTGCATGTGATGGTGCGTGTGCTGGATCTGGATGCGTCGATGCGGTTTTTCCGGCTTCTGGGGCTGGAGGAGATCAAGCGCTGGGAGAATGAGGCGGGGCGCTTCACGCTGGTCTATCTGGCGGCGCCGGGGCAGGAAGAGACGCCGGTGGAGCTGACCTACAACTGGGACGGGGACGATGGGTTGCCGTCAGACAGCCGCCATTTCGGCCATCTGGCCTATGAGGTGGACGACATTTACGCGACGTGCGGGCATTTGCAGGCCAACGGGGTGCTGATCAACCGGCCGCCGCGCGACGGGCGCATGGCGTTTGTGCGGTCGCCCGACAATATCTCGATCGAGTTGCTGCAAAAGGGGGCGGCGCTGGCGCCGGCAGAGCCTTGGGCAAGTATGGGAAATACCGGGCACTGGTAGGGGTTGCGCTGGCGCTGATGGCGGGGTCGGCGGCGGCGGGCTGCCGGCTGGGTCTGGCGTTGGGGATGGATGTGTCGCGGTCGGTGGATGCGCGAGATTATGAGATCCAGCAACAGGGGCTGATCGCGGCGCTCAAGGCCCCGGGAATCCGTCGGGCTTTTCTGACCGGGCCGGATCAGGTGATGTTTTCGGTCTATGAATGGAGCGGTCAGGGCGATCAGCGGGTAATCGTGCCTTGGGTTCTGGTGCGCAGTGCGGCGGATCTGGATGCAGTCGCGGCGGTGGTTGGCGCGCATGTGCGCGGCGAAAAGCGGTTGCCGACTGCGTTGGGCGAAGCCCTGTCGTTTGGCCGCGCGCTTTTGGACGAGGCGGGGGGCTGTGCGGCGCGGACGCTGGACATTTCCGGCGACGGGCAAAGCAACGTGGGCCTTAGCCCGGCTCGGATCTATGCGCGGATGGATTTCACGGGGATCACGGTGAACGGCCTGCCGATCGGCGATCACGAGCGCAGTATCAGCGACTATTACCGGGCAGAGGTGATCCGCGGACCCGGCGCCTTTATCCAGCCCGCCCCAGCACAGAAGGATTTCCCCGAAGCGATCCGCCGCAAGCTGGAGCGGGAATTGTCGGTGAAGCTTTTGGGGGCTGCCCCCGCGCCGCTGCCGGGCTGATCAGTAGATATAGCGGATCTGGTCGCCCCAATAGCGTTCCATCCGGCGCAGCAGGTTGTTCATGTCTTCAAGCCCGGACAGGCCCAGAAGGCCGCGCCCTTCCATCCCTTCGGCATGGCGGTGGAAGAGGGCACCCACCTGATCGCGCACTTCTGCGCCGCGTGCGGTCAGGCGTACGCGGACCGAACGACGGTCTAGGTCTGATCGTTCATGGTGCATGAAGCCCAGTTCGACCAGCTTCTTCAGGTTATAGCTTACGTTCGAGCCCTGATAGTAACCACGCGATTTCAGTTCGCCCGCCGTCACTTCGTTGCCACCGATGTTGAACAGCAGCAGGGCCTGCACCGCGTTGATTTCCAGTTGGCCCAAACGTTCGAATTCATCCTTGATCACATCAAGAAGCAGCCGGTGCAGCCGTTCGACCAGACCAAGCGTTTCAAGATAACCGGTCAGATGAACCGGGCGGTGAGCGTCGGTCATCGGCGCTTGAAGGGACATGGGATTCTCCGTCAGGAACTCTGTTGGCCAGAGGTTCGACGAAAAAACCGAAATTTCGGTTAAAGCTGTCTGAGGGCGGCGCGCGGCGGTGGCGGGCGGTGGAAACGCCGGTCAGACGGTGCTGCCGCGGGTACGGGAAAAGCGGCCGATGTCGGCCAGCAGCAGGGCAAAGCGGTCGGGTGCGGTCTGGGCGCCGGTGACCCACAGATAAAGATCCTGATCGTTTTCCGACAGAAGGCTTTCATACAGGTCCATCACGTCGGCGGGCATCGCGGCCAGATGGGCGTCGGCCCAGGGGCCAAGGATCAGATCCATCTCTTTGGTGCCGCGCCGCCAACTGCGCATGGCCAGCCGTTTGAGCCGGTATTCACGGGGTTCTGCATCGCTCATGGCTTCCTCCGCAGCAAGCGGGCTTGAACCTTGCCCGCCCCCCCCATAAGACATGGGCCCGGAAAATTCAAACCGGAGTCGCCCTGATGGCCTTTTTGTCCGACACGCTGGCGCGCGTCAAACCCTCGCCCACCATCGCTGTTTCGAACAAGGCCCGCGAACTGCAGGCGGCGGGCAAGGACGTGATCGGCCTTGGCGCGGGCGAGCCGGATTTTGACACGCCGCAGAACATCAAGGACGCGGCAAAGCGCGCGATTGATCAGGGCAAGACCAAATATACCGCCGTGGACGGCATCCCCGAACTGAAGGCCGCGATTGTCAAGAAGTTCAAGCGCGAGAACGGGCTGGACTATACGCCCGCCCAGATCACCGTGGGAACCGGCGGCAAGCAGACGCTTTACAATGCCTTCATGGCGACGCTGAACCCCGGTGACGAGGTGATCATCCCAGCGCCCTACTGGGTCAGCTACCCGGATATGGTGATGCTGGCCGGCGGTACGCCGGTGCCGGTGGTGGCCGGGATCGAGACGAATTTCAAACTGACGCCTGCGCAGCTGGAAGCCGCGATCACCCCGAAAACCAAGTGGTTCATCTTCAACAGCCCATCGAACCCGACCGGCGCCGGCTATACGGCGGCCGAGCTGAAGGGACTGACCGATGTTCTGATGCGTCATCCGCATGTCTGGGTGATGTCGGACGACATGTATGAACATCTGGTCTTTGACGATTTCGAATTCGTCAGCCCGGCGCAGATCGAGCCCGGCCTTTATGACCGCACGCTGACCTGCAACGGCGTGTCCAAATCCTATGCGATGACCGGTTGGCGGATCGGCTATGCTGCGGGTCCGGTCGCCCTGATCAAGGCGATGGGCACGATCCAGTCGCAGTCCACATCGAACCCTTGTTCGGTGGCGCAATATGCGGCGGTCGAGGCGCTGGAAGGCACGCAGGAGTTTCTGGCACCGAACCGCAAGCTGTTCCAGAAGCGACGCGATCTGGTGGTGTCGATGCTTAATCAGGCCAAGGGCATTCGCTGCCCACGCCCGGAAGGCGCCTTCTACGTCTATCCCGATATTTCCGGCTGCATCGGCAAGACCAGCGCCGCGGGCACCCTGATCAAGGATGACGAAGTGTTTGCCACGGCGCTGCTCGAGGAAACCGGGGTCGCGGTGGTGTTTGGCGCGGCCTTCGGCCTTTCGCCAAACTTCCGCGTCAGCTACGCTACTTCGGAGAGCGTTCTGGAAGAGGCCTGCCGGCGCATCCAGACCTTCTGTGCCGGGTTGAAATAAGGCGAAGCATGACCAGCGATCTGCCAGACTATTACTTCCGCCTGCGCGAAAATGGCGCGCTGGTGTTCCGGCTTGGTGCGGAAAACCGGCACCGTCGGCTGGAGATGGAGCAGATCGCAATTCTGAACATGAAGAACGGCGAGGTGCGGCCGCATGGTGACCGCAAACTTGCGCCCGAGGATATGGACGCGATCGGCATCTGGATGAACGACCGCGCGACGCTGCTTGCGGCGCGCGAGGTTGATGACATCCTGCGCACTGTCGATCATCTGAACCTGACCGCGCACTGGGCGCAGAACAAGGCGACCGATGCGCAGCTGGAACAGGTGCTGGACCCGCTGTTGCTGGCCATGCATGATCTGCGTTCGGTTCTGGTGCGCCGCAAGGCCGAACGGCTTGGGAAAAACCCTGAGTAGACCTTTCAGCCTTGCGCGAGCCGCGCCCACCAGGGTCCGTGCCAGAAGCGCAGCATCAAAAGGCAGGCGGCGGCGGCAAGGCCCACGGTCAGCCCCAGCCAAAGGCCTACGCCCCCCAGCCCCAGCGGGAAGGCCAGAACGTAGCTGCTCGGCACACCCACCACCCAATAGCTGAGGACCGCAACCCACATCGGCCCGCGCGTATCCTGCACCCCACGCAACAAGCCAAGCGCGATGACCTGCATCGCATCGAACACCTGAAACAGCGCCGAGATGGCCAGCAGGGCGGCCCCGAAGGTCAGGATCGCGGCGGCCTCGGGCTTGGACATATCGATGAACAGGCTGATTATCGGCTCGGGTAGGGCCACGAACACGGCCACCATCAGGCACCCAAACCCGAGCGACAAAACCGTGGCGGTCAGCGCCACTTCGCGCATCGCGCGCGCATCGCTTTCGCCTTCAGCCCGACCGACCCGGACGGTGGCGGCGTTCGACAGACCCAGATGGACCATGAAGGCCAGCGCGGTGACTTCCATGGCGATGCCGTGCGCCGCCAGTTCCACCGTGCCGATCCAGCCCATCATCACCGATGCCGCAACGAAAAGCCCGCTTTCCGCAAGCCCGGTCAGCCCGACCGGCAGGCCCAGCCGCAGGACCCGGGCAAACGCGCTCCAGTCCGGGCGCCAGAAACGCTGAAAAAGGTGAAAGCGGCGGCTGCCTTCCGACAGGGCCGCATAAAGCGCCAGCAGGATGAAGGTGAGGATCTGCGCGGCGAGCGACGCCATCGCCGCGCCGCGCACCCCAAGTTCAGGCGCGCCAAGGCGGCCAAAGATGAAGGCCCAAGCAACAACAAGATTGAGCACGACCGCGGCCAGCGTGACCCAAAGCACCACTTGGGTCTTTTCCAGCGCGGCAAGATAGCTTTTCAACACCATGATCAGCAGGGCGGGCATCATCCCGAAGCCGGCGATGCGCAGGAAGTCCTGCGCGAGGGCGGCCACCTCGGGCTTTTGGCCCGCGTGCAGAAGGATGGGGCCGGACCACCAGAACAGCGGTATGGTCAACAGCGCATAGAGGATCGACAGCCACAGCCCCATCCGGGTTTCGCGCCGCACCTGGGTTTCATCCCCGCGGCCCAGTGCGGCGGCGACCATGCCCATGATCGAGATGCCAAAGCCCGAGCCGAGGATGAAGACGACAAAGAACATTGAGGTGCCCAGCACAACGGCGGCCAGCGCATTCACGCCATACCAGCCCAGCAGCACGGTATCGGTGACATGCAACAGCATCTGCGCCAGATGGCTGCCAATGATCGGCAGGCCCAGCGTCAGCAAGGCGCCGGCATGGGTCAGATACGGGGTGGCCAAGGGCTTGGGTTGATCCATCCCCCACGCTTACGCGGTGGCATGGCCAAGGTCCAGTGCCACCGGGGCAGGTTCAGAGGGTCGCCACCTTGGCCATGTCGCGGTGGCGCAGGTCCGGATGGGCGGCGGTTTCGATGATATGGCCGTTCGCCGCCAGCACCTGTGCCGCGCGCCCGACGATCAGGGGGTCTGGCGGCTGGATCACGCTTTCATCCTTGTCCGGATAGTCGAGCGTTGACAGAAAATGCCGCATCGCATTCAGCCGTGCGCGTTTCTTGTCGTCGGATTTCACGATCACCCACGGCGCATCGGCAGTGTCGGTATAAAAGAACATAGCCTCTTTCGCCTCGGTGTAGTCGTCCCACTTATCAAGGCTGGCCTTGTCGATCGGCGACAGTTTCCAGCGTTTCAGTGGGTCCGTCTCGCGCGCGATGAAGCGGGCACGCTGTTCTTCGCGGGTGACAGAGAACCAGTATTTGTAAAGCCTGATGCCCGAGCGGACCAGCATCCTTTCCAAATCGGGTGCCTCGCGCATGAATTCCAGATATTCAGACGGTGTGCAAAAGCCCATCACCCGTTCAACCCCGGCGCGGTTATACCAACTGCGGTCGAAAAAGACGATTTCGCCCGCAGTGGGCAGATGCTGGATATAGCGCTGGAAGAACCATTCGCCTTTTTCCTTGTCTGACGGTTTGGTCAAGGCCACAACGCGCGCATAGCGTGGGTTCAGATGTTCCATGAACCGCTTGATGGTGCCGCCCTTGCCGGCCGCGTCACGCCCCTCCATCAGGATGACGAATTTCTGGCCGGTTTCCTGCGCCCATATCTGAACCTTCAGAAGTTCGGCCTGAAGCTGGGCCTTTTCCGCCTCGTAGGCGGCGCTGCCAAGGCGGCGGCCATAGGGATAGGATCCGCTTTCAAAGGCCAGCCGTACCCCGTCGCGGTTCGCGACAGGAAAGGCCTGCGGGCCGGTCCCTTCGGCCTGCGGCGCCGGTTCAGTGACGCTGAGGGCGGGTTTTGAGTCTTCGGACATGGACGCTTCCCTTCGCAGTTGCGGCGCAAGGCTGCGCCACTTTGGCGCAGGCTACCTTGATCCGTGTCAAACCGCGCTTCCGCCTGCCCGCATTTGTCTTTAGCCTTTTTGCCATGAACAGACGGAGGCGATGATGTTAAAGCTTTACGGTGTGGCACGGTCGCGGGCAACGCGGCCGATCTGGCTGATGGAGGAGATCGGCATGCGCTATGAGCATGTGCCGGTGATTCAGGCCTACCGGCTGAAAGATCCCATGGCCGAAGGGGCGCAGATCAATACGCTGACGCCCTCTTTCCTGGCCCTGTCGCCTGCAGGCGCGATTCCGGTTCTGGATGACGATGGGCTGGTGCTGTCGGAATCGGTGGCGATCAGCCTTTATCTGGCCAAGAAATATGGCGGCGATCTGGGGCCGAAGGACGCAGCCGAAGAGGCGTTGATGACCCAATGGGGGCTTTACGGGATTACCATGATCGAAGGGCCGGCTTTGACGATCCTTTATGTGCGTGGCGACGGGCGGGCCAAGACCCGCGATGGAGAGGTCGAGATTGCGGTCGCCAGTGAAAAGCTGAAGCGCCCGCTGAAGGTGCTGGACGATCATCTGGCAAAGACCGGCTTTCTGGTCGGTGGGCGTTTTACCGTGGCTGATATCAACATGGCCGAAATGGTGCGCTATGCCAGCGCCGAAGCCGGGCTGATGGCGCAATTCCCGGCGGTGGTGAAATGGCTGAAGGCGCTGCACGAACGGTCGGCCTGGAAGGCGATGTGGGCCATGCGGCTGGCCGAGCCGGAGTGAGGGAACTCCCCAGGGAGGCCTGAAGGGCGACGGGCGCCACCGAAAGGCCGTTGCCATGCGGTTGGCCGCCCCTTTGGCAAAGTCACGCCGCGCAGGGCTTGCATGAAGCGGTCGTCTGCCCCGCGCTTTTCGGATATCGCGCGGACTGGTCGCGGCGGCGGCGCAATTGATGATGCGCCCGCCGCTACCGTCCGACGGTGATGCCTAACCCAGCCGCGCCTTGATCAGCGCCCCTGCTGCGCCGAAGTCCATCTGGCCGGTGTATTTTTCTTTCAACACCGCCATGACCTTGCCCATGTCCTTCAGGCTGGCGGCCCCCACGTCGGCAATGGCCGCGTCAATCGCGGCGGCGACGTCATCGGCACCCAGGGCTGTGGGCATGAATTCTTCTATCACCTTGATTTCAGACAGTTCCTTTTCCGCCAGTTCGGCCCGCCCGCCCTCAAGATAAACCTTCGCACTTTCCTGGCGTTGCTTGACCATCTTGGCCATCAGCGCCAACACTTCTGGTTCGCTCATCGCCTGCCCGCTGCTGCGCAGGGCAATCTCCCGGTCTTTCACACCGGCAAGGATCATCCGCACCGTCGACAGGCGCGCCGCGTCCCGTGACTTCATCGCTTCTTTCTGAGCTTCGCTTAAGCGCGCCAGCAGATCCATCTCGGGCTCCTTGGGGTAGTGGTTCATGTCCTTCTTCACACTAGCGGGCCATTCTCTGGCCCGCAACCGCAAGGAGGAATTAATAAGTCATTGAAAAGACGTAATTTTCATTTTCACCCACCCCCTTGACCCGCGTGCCTGCCGCCTTTAGGTTCCGCCAAATTCTTGACATCGGGAGCAACACCATGACCGGCGAAGCCCAGCCCAAGCCCACCGCATGCCTTGCGCTGGCCGACGGGACCGTCTTTTACGGGCACGGCTTCGGCGCCACCGGCGAAACGGTGGCGGAACTTGTGTTCAACACCGCGATGACCGGCTATCAGGAGATCATGACGGACCCGTCCTATGCCGGTCAGGTCGTGACCTTTACCTTCCCCCATATCGGCAACGTCGGCGTCACCCCCGAGGATGACGAAACCGCCAATCCCGTCGCTGCCGGTATGGTGGTGAAGTGGGATCCGACCGAACCGTCGAACTGGCGCGCGACCGAACCCTTGATGGGCTGGCTGGCCAAGCGCGGCCGCATCGGCATCGGCGGCCTTGATACCCGCCGCCTGACCCGCGCCATCCGCCAGCAGGGTGCGCCGCATGTGGCGCTGGCCCACGATCCGGACGGAAAATTCGATATCGGCGCGCTGGTCGCCAAGGCCCGCGCCTGGTCGGGGCTGGTCGGGCTTGATCTGGCCAAGGACGTGACCTGCGCGCAAAGCTACCGCTGGAATGAAACCCGCTGGGCCTGGCCTGCGGGCTACGGCACCCGCACCGGCGAAGGGCTGAAGGTGGTGGCCATCGACTATGGCGCCAAGCGCAATATCCTGCGCTGCCTTGCATCAGTTGGCTGCGATGTGACCGTGCTGCCCGCAACCGCGACTGCGGAAGAGGTTCTGGCACTGAACCCTGATGGGGTGTTCCTGTCGAACGGTCCCGGCGATCCTGCGGCGACCGGGACCTATGCGGTGCCGATGATTCAGGGCGTTCTGGCCCGCGATCTGCCGCTTTTCGGGATCTGCCTTGGCCATCAGATGCTGGCGCTGGCACTGGGGGCCAAGACAATCAAGATGAACCACGGCCATCACGGCGCCAACCATCCGGTCAAGGACATGGAATCGGGCAAGGTCGAGATCACCTCGATGAACCACGGCTTTGCGGTGGACAGCCAGACCCTGCCCGATGGCGTTCTGGAAACCCATGTCAGCCTGTTCGACGGGTCGAACTGCGGGATCCGCATGAAGGACCGCCCCGTCTTTTCCGTTCAGCATCACCCCGAGGCAAGCCCCGGCCCGCAAGACAGTTTCTATCTGTTCGAACGGTTCGCCGCCGCCATGCAGGCCCGGAAGGCGGCGTAAGCTGCCCTTCCCGCTGCCGGAATATTTGCAATCGGTGAGATGTTCTTAACCGCGCATTAACCATGCGCGCGCCAGCCTCGGCGGGTCTTCTGCCCGAGGGTCACATGTCCTCTGCCGCTAGCCCGCGCCCGCGTCTGGTCACGCCTGCCTTCATCGCGGCGACGGGTCTTCCCGCCACCGACCCACGCCAACCGCCAAGGCGTGCGCCCCCCGCCCGCAAGCCGTTGGGCCGGATCCTTCTGGACATGAAGGCCGTCAGCCCGGAAAACATGCAAAAGGCGCTTGGCTTGCGCGACCGGCAGGATGTGCGGCTGGGCGACATCCTTCTGGCCCATGGCTGGGTCAGCGATCACGATCTTATGGCTGCTCTGTCGCTGCAATGGGGTGCGCGGGTCATAGATCCGGTGGCCGAACCGCCGGACCCGCGCCTGCTGGACCAGTTCGGGGCGGAACTGTGCCTTCAGGAAGGAATCCTGCCCTGGCGGCAGCAAGGGGCGGTTACCGTGATCGCCACCGCCCGCCCCGAAGGTTTTGCCCGCCTGCGCGAACGGCTGGCCGACTGCCTGCCCGATGGTCTGGCCGAACGTATCGGCCCGCTGGTGATGGCGCTGGCCCCCGAAACCTCGATCCATGCCGCCCTGCTGACCGCGCGCCAGACCACGCTGATCCGCACCGCCGAAACCCGAGTCGCGCCCGCCGAAAGCTGCCGGACGCTGAACGCGGGCCTTGGCGGCAGACTGGCGCTTGGGGGCCTTTTGTTGCTGGCGGTGATGGCGCTGGTCAGCCCGGCGCTGGCCTTCCTTCCGCTGTTCCTGTGGGCGGTGCTGACCCTGATCCTGTGCATGGCGCTGAAGGCGCTGACCTTCGCCAGCGCCGTTTCCGCCCATTTCCGCGCGCCTGCTCCGGCACCGACGGTCATCGCGCAGCGCCTGCCGGTCCTGTCGGTCATGGTGCCACTTTTCCACGAAGATGACATCGCCCCCCGCCTGATCCGCAGGCTGGGGCGGCTGGATTACCCCAAGGAGCTTCTCGATATTCTGCTGGTGGTCGAGGAAGATGACGTGAAGACCCGCGACGCCCTTGTACGCCAGTCCCTGCCGCGCTGGATGCGGGTGGTGACAGTGCCCGAGGGGCCGATCCGCACCAAACCACGCGCGATGAACTATGCGCTGAACTTCTGCCGGGGCCAGATCATCGGCGTCTATGATGCCGAAGACGCGCCCGACCCCGGCCAGTTGCGCCTGGTGGTGCAGCGCTTTCACGAAAGCCCGCCCGAGGTGGCCTGCCTGCAAGGGGTGCTGGATTTCTACGATGCCCGCCACAACTGGCTGACACGCTGCTTTGCCGTCGAGTATGCCACTTGGTTCCGCGTCATTCTTCCCGGCCTTGCGCGGCTTGGCTATGTGGTGCCGCTGGGCGGCACCACCTTGTTCTTCCGCCGCCCCCTGCTTGAAGCAGTGGGCGGCTGGGATGCCCATAACGTCACCGAGGACGCCGATCTGGGCGTGCGCCTGGCCCGCCATGGCTACCGAACCGAACTGATCGACAGCGTGACCGAGGAAGAACCGAACGCCCGTGTCTTGCCCTGGGTCCGGCAAAGATCGCGTTGGCAAAAAGGTTTTGCCATGACCTGGGCCGTGCATATGCGTGACCCGGCGATGCTGTGGCGGCAGTTGGGGGCAAAGCGGTTCTTCGGTGTACAGGCGCTGTTTCTTGGTTCGCTGTCGCAGGCGATCCTTGCGCCGGTCCTTTGGTCGTTCTGGGGGCTGGCCTTCGGCCTTCCGCACCCGCTGGCCGGTTCCATGCCCCACTGGGCGATAAGCGGCCTTGCGGCGCTGTTCGTGCTGTCGGAATGCCTGAACGTCGTCGTCGGCCTTTGGGCGGCGCGCGGCCCCGGCCACCGGCATCTGATGCCTTGGGTGCCCAGCATGCATTTTTACTTCCCGCTGGCCGCCCTCGCCTCTTACAAGGCCCTGTGGGAGGCGGCGCGCAGACCGTTCTACTGGGACAAGACCAGCCACGGCATACTGGACCCGACAACCACGGAACCCGACAGTGTGGCCGACCTGAAACCCCTGCTTCTGGAAAACCCCCTGCCCCCGTCCTGCCCGCGCCTGAGCGCGCCGCTGATCTGGACCAGCCCCGCGCCCGAACCCTTGCTGCCCCCGCCTGGGGCGGCGTGGTCAGACCGCGTCCTGGCGGCGGGTCGATCCGGAATCGAGTTTCAGCCTTGTTTCGAAGGCTTTTGAAATATGGGCGCGCAGGGCGGCCTGCGCCCCGTCACCATCCCCGGCTTCGATTGCCCGCACGATTGCGTCATGTTCGGCCAGTGCCGCCTCGCTGCGGCCAACGGCGGCCAGCGACGTGGTGGCCAGCAGCGCCATCGAACGATGCACAAGATCAAGCTGCTGCACCAGATAGCGGTTGTGCGAAGCCAGATGAATCTGCTTATGAAACCGCTTGTTTGCGCGGGACATCGCCTCGGGGTTATTCAGGTGGGCGCGGTCGGCTTCGACCATGCCGCGCAGCACCCGCACCTCTTCGGGGCTGGCATGTTTGGCCGCCAGCCGCGCGGCCAGCCCTTCCAGTTCGGCCCTGACCGCGTAAAGTTC
>CANJQT010000096.1 GCA_947476475.1 Paracoccaceae bacterium
CATCTGGTTCCTGAAGTCACTGCCCAGCCGGATCGGCCTCATGCTCGACATGACGCTGCGGGATCTGGAGCGGATTCTGTATTTCGAAAACTATGTCGTGATCGAACCCGGCCTGACCGATCTGTCCTATGGCCAGCTTCTGACTGAAGAAGTGTACATGGACGCGCAGGATCAGTATGGCGCTGACGCTTTCACCGCCAACATCGGTGCCGAAGCGATCCGCGAAATGCTGTCGCAGATCGACTTGGAAGCGACTGCAGATCATCTTCGTGAAGAGTTGAAGGTCGCCACCGGCGAACTGAAGCCGAAAAAGATCATCAAGCGGCTGAAGATCGTCGAGTCATTCCTTGAATCTGGAAACCGCCCGGAATGGATGGTCCTGACTGTCATCCCGGTCATCCCGCCGGAATTGCGCCCGCTGGTGCCGCTCGACGGTGGCCGCTTTGCGACCTCTGACCTCAACGATCTTTATCGCCGGGTCATTAACCGCAACAACCGCCTGAAGCGGCTGATTGAACTGCGCGCGCCTGACATCATCGTGCGGAACGAAAAGCGCATGCTGCAGGAATCGGTTGACGCGCTGTTCGACAACGGCCGTCGCGGCCGCGTCATCACGGGTGCCAACAAGCGCCCGCTGAAGTCGCTTTCGGACATGCTGAAAGGCAAGCAGGGCCGCTTCCGCCAGAACCTTCTGGGCAAGCGCGTGGACTTCTCGGGTCGTTCGGTGATCGTGACCGGGCCGGAACTGAAACTGCATCAGTGCGGCCTGCCGAAGAAGATGGCCTTGGAACTGTTCAAGCCGTTCATTTATTCGCGGCTGGAAGCCAAGGGCCTGTCTTCGACCGTCAAACAAGCCAAGAAGCTGGTCGAAAAGGAACGCCCCGAGGTTTGGGATATCCTGGATGAAGTCATCCGCGAACACCCCGTTCTGCTGAACCGCGCGCCGACCCTGCACCGTCTGGGTATTCAGGCGTTCGAGCCGGTTCTGATCGAAGGCAAGGCAATCCAGCTGCATCCGTTGGTCTGTTCGGCGTTCAACGCCGACTTCGACGGCGACCAGATGGCCGTCCACGTGCCGCTGAGCCTTGAGGCGCAGCTGGAAGCGCGCGTTCTGATGATGTCGACGAACAACGTTCTGTCGCCCGCCAACGGCGCACCGATCATCGTTCCGTCGCAGGATATGGTCTTGGGTCTTTACTACGTCTCGATGGCCCGAGAGGGCATGAAGGGCGAAGGCATGATCTTTGCGTCGGTTGACGAAGTGCAGCATGCGCTGGACGCTGGCGAAGTGCACATGCACGCCAAGATCCAGTCGCGCATCGTCCAGATCGACGCCGAAGGCAACGAAGTCGTCAAACGCTTTGAAACAACGCCCGGGCGGGTTCGTCTTGGCGCGCTTTTGCCGAAAAATGCCAAGGCACCGTTCGAACTGGTCAACCGTTTGCTGCGCAAGAAAGACGTCCAGAACGTCATCGACACCGTCTACCGCTATTGCGGTCAGAAAGAGTCGGTCATCTTCTGCGACCAGATCATGGGTCTGGGTTTCCGCGAAGCTTTCAAGGCAGGCATTTCGTTCGGCAAGGACGACATG
This sequence comes from Paracoccaceae bacterium, assembly GCA_947476475.1. Taxonomy (GTDB): domain Bacteria; phylum Pseudomonadota; class Alphaproteobacteria; order Rhodobacterales; family Rhodobacteraceae; genus TMP-24. Next base: position 1,592 of record CANJQT010000096.1, read on the forward strand.
GTCATCCCGGACAGCAAGTGGAAGATCGTCGGAGAGGTTCAGGACCAGGTCAAGGAATTCGAACAGCAGTACATGGACGGCCTGATCACTCAGGGCGAAAAGTACAACAAGGTTGTTGATGCCTGGTCGAAATGCTCGGACGCTGTCGCGAATGCGATGATGGCGGAAATCTCGGCCGTTCGTAAGGACGATGCCGGGGCCGAGAAAGAACCGAACTCGGTTTACATGATGTCCCACTCCGGGGCGCGTGGTTCACCGGCCCAGATGAAGCAGTTGGGCGGGATGCGTGGTCTGATGGCCAAACCGTCGGGCGAGATCATCGAAACACCGATCATCTCGAACTTCAAGGAAGGTCTGACCGTGCTCGAGTACTTCAACTCGACCCACGGTGCCCGTAAGGGTCTGGCCGATACCGCGCTGAAGACGGCTAACTCGGGCTATCTGACCCGCCGTCTGGTGGACGTGGCGCAGGACTGCATCGTGCGTAGCCACGATTGCGGCACAGAACGCGCGATCACCGCTTCGGCGGCAGTCAATGATGGTGAAGTTGTTTCGCCCCTGTCGGAACGGATCCTTGGCCGCGTGGCGGCGGATGATGTTCTGGTGCCGGGCACCGACGAAATCATCGCCCACAAGAACGAGTTGCTGGACGAACGCAAAGCCGACAAGATCGAAGCCGCCGGTGTGGCTTCGGTTCGGATCCGCTCGGCACTGACCTGCGAAGCCGAAGAAGGCATCTGTGCCATGTGCTATGGCCGTGACCTTGCACGCGGCACGCTGGTCAACCAGGGCGAAGCGGTTGGCATCATTGCCGCCCAGTCGATCGGGGAACCCGGCACGCAGTTGACGATGCGGACCTTCCACATTGGCGGTATTGCCCAGGGTGGTCAGCAATCCTTCCAGGAAGCCAGCCAGGAAGGTAAAGTCGAGTTCCGCAATGCGATGATCCTGGACAATGCCAGCGGCGATTCGATCGTCATGGGGCGTTCCATGAAGATCGCGATCATCGATGAAGCCGGTCAGGAACGGGCCACCTACAAGGTCAGCTATGGCGCAAAGATCCACGTCAAGGACGGTTCGACCGTCAAGCGTGGCGCCAAGCTGTTCGAATGGGACCCCTACACCCTGCCGATCATCGCGGAAAAGGCGGGCATTGCGAAGTTCGTGGACCTCATCTCGGGGATCGCCGTACGCGAAGTCACCGACGATGCGACCGGTATGACCCAGAAGATCGTGACCGACTGGCGCACTGCGCCCAAGGGCAACGATCTGAAGCCGGAAATCATCGTGGTGAATCCTGAAACCGGCGAACCTGCACGCAATGACGCGGGCAACCCCGTCAGCTACCAAATGTCGGTTGATGCCATTCTGTCCATCGAAGATGGCCAGGAAGTCAAAGCCGGTGACGTAGTTGCGCGTATCCCGCGCGAAGGTGCCAAGACCAAGGACATCACCGGGGGTCTTCCCCGCGTGGCGGAACTGTTCGAAGCCCGTCGCCCGAAGGATCACGCGATCATCGCCGAAATTGACGGCTATGTGCGCTTTGGCAAGGACTACAAGAACAAGCGCCGCATCACCATCGAGTCTGCCGACGAAACGGTTCTGCCGGTAGAATACATGGTCCCGAAGGGCAAGCACATTCCGGTTCAGGAAGGTGACTACGTCCAGAAGGGCGACTACATCATGGACGGCAACCCTGCCCCGCACGACATTCTGCGGATCATGGGGATCGAAGCGCTGGCTGACTACCTGATTGACGAAGTGCAGGACGTCTATCGCCTGCAGGGCGTGAAGATCAACGACAAGCATATTGAAGTGATTGTCCGCCAGATGCTGCAAAAGATCGAGATCCTCGACAGCGGCGAAAGCACGCTGCTCAAGGGCGAAAACGTCGACAAGCAGGAGTTTGACGAGGAGAATGCCAAGGCGATCGCCCGTGGCGGCCGTCCTGCAACGGGCGAACCGGTTCTTCTCGGCATCACCAAGGCCAGCTTGCAGACACGTTCGTTCATCTCGGCCGCGTCCTTCCAGGAGACCACGCGCGTCCTTACCGAGGCAGCCGTTCAGGGCAAGCGCGACCATCTGGTCGGCCTGAAGGAAAACGTCATCGTGGGTCGTCTGATCCCGGCTGGCACCGGCGGGGCAACCAGTCGCGTCCGCAAGATCGCCCACGACCGCGATCTGGCGGTGATCGAAGCACGCCGCAGCGAGGCAGAACAAGCCGTCGCACTTGCAGCTCCGATCGAAGATATGGTCGAGATTGACGAGGGCGCTGCCATGGCTGAAAGCCTTGAAAGCCGCGATTGATCTGACCACATGGCCATGAAAAAGGCCCCCCACCGCAAGGTGAGGGGCCTTTTTGTTTCAGTCCATGCTGACAGGACAGTTTCGTCGCAAAAGTTTGGCGCGGATCAGCGCGCCACAGTCACGGTGCAATGCGAGCGCCCAGCCACGTCACTGGCAACAGATCCCAGCACAAGCCGCGAAATGCCGCGTTTGTCACCGGTTCCCATCACAATATGATCGAACCCGTTGTTTTCGGCAAAGCTCACGATGCCGGCTGCCGCCTCGCGCGAGCGAATAGCAGCGACTTCGACCTCGGTCGCGCCATGCTTCTTGGCAAGCGCGGCCGCATTGTCCAGCATGGCGGTCACTTCATCGTCGGTCCAATGGTTGATAAACGGCCCTCTACCGCCGCCATGTGCGACATTCACTGAGCAGATCGTAAGCGGTGCCTTGGTTTGCAAAGCAAGTTCTGCAGCGTGAATTACAGCAATGGCGGAATGATCGGTACCGTCGGTGGCGCAGAGAATTTTCCTGGTCATCGATGTCGCCTTTCGGGAGTTTCACATAATTTATCTTACCCCAGACTCATTATGACGCCTTGACCTGCATCAAACGGCTTGCCCGAATGCAAACGGGGCGCACCGCCGTGCACCCCGCCCGCCACTAACTGGATACTCGTTAAACCCGGCCTCCGCGCTTCCGGTCAGAACCGGGAACGTACGGAACAAAAACTGATCACTCCACCGTCGTACACACGCGAATGTGGCATGATGGCGCCGCTGATGCGGGCCAGTGCTGCGATGCGGCCCTGGCGGGCAATGTGGATCAGATTGGTCATTTGAGCGTCCTTTGGAACAAGAAGCTGAAAGAAGAAGCAAGCGTTACTACCGAGGTTCCGCATCGCCCATGAGTGCGCTTTCCTTGCAGATCAATGCTGGCAGCGGGCACCAAGGAACTCGTCTTTTTCATGGCGGGGCAAATGCCGAATGCGCATCCCAGGCCCACATGAGTTCATGTTTCCACCAGAAAGCCCGCTGAACCGCGCGATGATATTGGCATGTCCGCTGCGAGCGATTTCAATAAGTTCCGTCATTTTGCCACCTCTTCAGTTCTGTTCGTCAGTTTTTTTCACCGGCGTCTTGGCGTCGCCTTAATTGCTGTGTGAGAACAAATTTGTTCCTCACACGTGTCCGAAAACGGGCGGGATACCGCCAGAAAGATGGATTTCCAGAGGTATTTTGTTGTCAACCAGAACGAGAAACACGGCATGCCGGACAATCAAGTCGGATCGCCGCATACTGTTCCCGCATCAACGGTACAGGCCAGTTTTTCCGACGGCCAGGTCTTGACCACAGGGCCGTACCGATTCTGCACGTGGGCGGCACGACGCTTGCGACGATTGTCGCAAGGTCAGTTCATTGGTTTCGTTAGGCTCATCCATGGGCCAAACGCCGGAAAAACCTTTGGTATGCACACTGTTCCGGTCAACGTGTCTGCGTAAATCGACCACATTCAGCAATTGGCGGCCGCCATGCCGGAACCCCGGCATTAATCAAATGCCGCGCATGCGCCGACGATAACGAAGGATCCGCCAGACCGACAGAACCAGCAAAGGCGCAAAGTAGACGTAGACCGAAATGGCATTTGGCCGCGTCATGGCCCAGTGTATGAAAGTCAGTGCCGCTGCAGGATAGACCCAATAGTGCAGGGTCTTCCAGCCGGTCCCAAGCTTACGCACCCACCCATCGGTCGACGTGATGGCAAGAATGGTGAAGATTGCCATGGCGATCCAGCCAGGCAGGATTTCGAGCCGAACGAAAGACCGCAGAATATCAGGCATGTTCACCTCTTTGAGCCAGAAGGCCAGGTGAGCTAGAGCGTAAAAGAAAGCGGCCACGCCGATGTGCCGACGACGGGTCTGCAACCACGGCAACGGCCCGAACATCAGCTTAAGCGGCGTCACCAACATGCTGACAATCAACAGCCAGGTCGATATTTCGCCCGTCCAGATAAAGAAGTTCGGTTTACCATGCAGGATGTACTTGTTTGCGAGCAAACCGATCAGCGGCAGGGCAAGAACCAGCCAGAAAACATAAATGGAGGTGTTCGGATTTTTGCCTGCTTGCTCCGATGCATTCTTGTCAGTCATTCAGATATTCCCGTCTTCTAATCGTTCTTCGTCACTCTGCGGCTATCGCCGGTGTAGCGTTTTCTTTCTTGACCTCGAATTCCTCGTGGTAAGACCGCTCGACGTTGACGTTCCAGACGTCATTGTTTTCACCAAGGATATTGCGCGCCGCATACATGGCTGACAGCATCGAATGGTCTTGGTTATTGTAACGATGCAAGCCGTTGCGCCCGACCGTCTGGAAGTTCTCCAGACCGTTGAGCCACTCTTCCAGAACATCCAGCGCCTCGCGGTAGTCGGCATCATAGACTGGATAGGCCTTGGGCTGGCGGATGATTGCCGCACCGATCACATGTTTGACTTCGGCCAACCCCAGAACTTCAAGCTCTTTGGCGGCCAGTTCGCGGAGGTCTTCGTCCTTCATTTCCCACAGGCCGTCGCCTTCCTGGCAGAAATATTCCATGCCGATCGACGCAGTATTCTGATCGGGCAGCATTTCCTTAGACCAAGCGCGGAAGTTCTGGATGCGGCCGACCTTCACCTTCGGCGAATGGATATAAATCCAATTGTCCTTGAACGGGTCGGCATGATCCAGCACCAGCGTCACGATGAGGAAATCGCGGTACCGAAGCTTTTCTGCGGCAGCGATCACTTCGGGCGGCGGAGGCGGATCGAAGCACTGAATCAGGTCACGCAGCGCCATGGTGTTGACGAAATGCTCACCCTCGATCCGTTCTTCGACGGGAGGAGCCCCATCCGTCGACCAGCGCTTTACATCGACCGAGGTGACGCGGTTCCCTTTGCGGTTCACCCGCACCACTGGCGACCGCATCTGAACTTCGCCACCTTTTTCACGGACCAGATCGCGGGTCTTTTCCCACATCATGCCGGGGCCAAGTCGGGGGTACTGGAATTCCTCGATCAAGCTGGTGGTGTCATTGGCGCCGGAAATCGCATTCCAGACCGCCTTGAACAGCGACAGGTTCTTGATCCGTTGCGCGGCCCAGTCGGCGCGGATGTCGCGCGGATCAATGCCCCAGACCTTTTGGGTGTAGCTGCGGAAGAAGTGCATATAAAGCCGCCCGCCAAAGCGGTTGATCACCCACTCCTCAAAGCTTTCCTCCTTGCGGAACGGGCGCACCTGCCACTTGAAATAGGACAGCATGATCCGAGCACTTTCGTAGGGGCCGATGTTGCCCAGCGCGTTGAACAGCTTTAGCGGATAGTCGAAGAATTTCTCGCGGTAGTAGATGCGGCTCAGGCGCGGGACGGTGATGAAGTCATCCGTCAGTACCTCGTGCCACATTTCCTCGACCTCTTTCACCTTGGTGAAAAAGCGGTGCCCGCCGATGTCGAACCTGTAGCCGTTGTTGGATTCGGTGCGCGATATTCCACCAACCATGTCCGACGCTTCCAGCACGATCGGGCGGTGGTTCTTGCTACGCTTTTGCAACTCGTAAGCTGCCGTCAAACCGGCAGGGCCACCGCCAATTATTACGACAGGGCCGTGTTCGCCATTTTTCATTTCGTCACCACCGCTGTGCAAATATCAGATCAAAACAACTTCTACGTATGCGTCATCATACATCGCGGCAGCCGCCGCTCAAAATACTGAAAAAGAATATGCAGCATTCTTGTCGCGATTTTGGAACCAATAGGCGCACTTCCCGGTAGTTCCCTGCACGAAATTCGCCAATGACAGTGGCGGTATGCCCGGCAATTCAATCTTGGATTGCAGGCCAAGCCTGCGCCAATCAACCAGATTCGCGCGATTCGCCGGCATCAGATCTTCACCAGACGCCCGCGCCCAAGCGCCACACCGTTTCCACCAAACACGTTGCGCGTGTCCAGGATCAAACGCGCCCCGAGTCCTACCAGTGCATAGTCTACATTCGTGTGGTCGGTTGTCAGGACCACGGCATCATACTGTGCCAGGGTTTCCTCGCTCAACACAACCGACTGGCGCCCGGCAAGGTTCGGGTGATCCCGTGTCACCGGCATCTGCGGAAAATAAGGGTCGTGATAATCACACGCTGCCCCCATTTCCTCCAACCGGTTCAGGATGGCCAGAGCAGGGCTTTCCCGTGTGTCTTCCACATTCTTCTTGTAGGCGATTCCCAGGATCAGGATGCGCGCACCCTTGACCGCAACGCCGCCGTCCTTCGCCAGTTCCACAGCCACCCTGCCGGCAATCAGGTCCGGGGCATCATCGTTGGTCAGGCGCGCCAGATCAATGATCGGCGTTGCTGATCCAAGATCACGCGCCCGCCAGCTGAGGTAGACTGGGGATACAGGTATACAGTCGCCGCCGATCCCCGGCCCCGGATAAAAGGGCATGTAACCGAAGGGCTTGGTTGCGGCGGCCTGCACCACTTCCCAGACATCGACACCCATCGCCTCCATGGCGACCTTCATCTCGTTGACCAGCGCGATGTTCACGGTCCGAAAGCTGTTTTCCGCAAGCTTGACCGCCTCGGCGGTCGCAAGCGAACTGACCGGGACAGTACGGGTGACCACGTTTGAATAAAAGCGGTCCAGCAGGTCGCGCGATTGCGCGTCATCCGCGCCCACAATCTTCGGGATTGATTTCGTGTCGAACTTGGCATTGCCGGGGTCTTCGCGTTCGGGCGAGAAACCCAGGAAGAAGTCAGTCCCGGCGCGCAGCCCTCCGCCTTCCAGAATCGGCTTTACGACGGTCGCTGTGGCCCCGGGCCAAACCGTGCTTTCCAACACGATCAGCTGCCCAGGGCGCAATTCTGCCGCAACGGTTTCGGCAGCGCGTACTACATAGCTCAGATCGGGCTCGCGCACTGCGGACAGCGGCGTCGGCACACAGATCAAAATGATATCAGCGGCAGCCAGCGCCTTGCGATCCGCAGTGGCAGCGAATCGCCCACCCGCCAGTGCATCTGCAATCCGCCGTTCCGGGAAATAGGAAATGACCCGCTCACCCGCATTGATTGCCGCAACCCGCGCTTCGTTCAGATCGAAGCCAGTCACCGGATAGCCGCTTTCATTGATGGTCAGCGCCAACGGCAGCCCCACATAGCCAAGGCCGACCGTCACGACCCGCGCTTCACGCGCAGCAATCTTGTCCTTCAAAGTCGCAAACATCGAAAAGGAAGCCGTCATCATATGTCCTCGATTGCGGGACACCCCGCCTTTAAGATCAAAAGTCATCAGAAAATTCTGACCGTCAAATTTCACCTCGAATGTCGGCCTTTCGGAAATCGGATCAGGCCAAAAAACCTGTGTTACTCGATCACTGTTTACATAATCCGCTCAATGCAACGAACCAGATGGCTGCACACCGCCGTATCCACCCCGATACTGCGGCAAACCTTCTGCCCCCTCGCCGCCAGATCAAGGCAGGTGCGGCCATCGTTTCCGGATCTCAAGCAATCCACACCCTTGGCGGCACTTTGCACATTATTTGCTGCAATCTCCAGAAATCTCCAGTGCGACGGCTTACAAAGCCATGCTAACGTCTGGCGTATTGCAGGACCTATTGGCTGAGTGGATCATGAAAATACTGATTACCGGGGGTGCGGGCTTCATTGGCTCGCATTTGACCGAGCGGCTGGTGGACGAAGGCCATACTGTCACCGTGCTCGACGATCTTTCAACCGGACGGCGTGAAAATCTTGCGGCACTGGCCGGCTCGAACAGCCTGAATTTCATCGAAGGCAGCATTCTGGACGACGATCTTGTGCAGGATATGGCTGCGGATGCTGATGCCATCTTCCATCTGGCCGCCGCAGTTGGCGTCAAGCTGATCATGGATCATCCCAGCCGGTCGATCCTGACCAATATCAACGGCACCGAAAACGTGCTGCGCGCCGCCCTGAAGCGCAAGACATTGACCTTTGTCGCCTCGACATCAGAGGTTTACGGCAAGGCCACCAAATTTCCCTTCAGTGAAGACGATGACCTGACCATCGGCGCCACCAAGAACCTGCGCTGGTCCTATGCCTGTGCCAAGACATTGGACGAATTTCTTGCCCTGGCCTATGCCCGCGAAGAAAATCTGCCCGTGGTCATCTTGCGGTTTTTCAACACGACCGGCCCGCGCCAGACCGGGCGCTATGGCATGGTGGTTCCCAATTTCGTGCAAGCCGCACTGGAGGGCAGCCCGCTTCTGGTCCACGGGACAGGCGAACAATCGCGTTGCTTTGGCCATGTGCATGACGTGGTCGAAGCCATGATACGGCTGATGGACGAACCAGCCGCGCGCGGACAGGTATTCAATGTGGCGAACGATCAGGAAGTGACGATCCGCCAGCTTGCCGAACAGGTGATTGCCGCGACCGGTTCAAAATCTGAAATCAGGCTTGTGCCCTACTCCTCGGTCTATCCCGAAGGATTCGAGGACATGGCCCGCCGCTTGCCCGATGTCGCAAAGCTGCAGCGCACAATCGGCTTCCGGCCCCGGCGCGGCCTGACAGAGATCATCGCCGACGTGGTCGCCGAAAAGCGTACCTCCGGGGCCACATGATGGATCGCAATAGCGATAAGCTATGGCTGGGGGCCATCTTGGGGTTGGCGCTTGTGGTGCGCCTTATCGGGCTGAACGGCCCGCTTTGGTACGACGAGATCGTTACGGTTCAGACCCATCTGAAACTTGGCTGGGGCGAGATGCTGCAAAGCTATTCGATGAACCACCATTACCTGCACAATCTTGCCGCCAAACTGTCGATGATTTTTCTGGGCGATGAACCTTGGGCGATCCGCCTTCCGGCGATGCTGTTTGGCCTTGGCGGGATTGCCGCCATGTGGGTGCTGGCGCGTGATATCGCCGGACGTGCGCCCGCCCACGCGACGGCGCTGCTAATGGCTTTGTCATACCATCACATCTGGTTTTCCCAAAATGCGCGCGGCTATACCGGACTTGCGCTTTTTTCGACCCTGTCGCTGATCTTCTTTCTGCGCGGATTGCAAAAGCCGTCGCTACGCTGCTGGCTGCTTTTTGCGGGGTCAGTCGCGGCAACCATCTTCACCCATTTGACCGGCGCATTCTTCGTGGCCACCCTTGGACTGGTATGGCTGGCACTTCTTCTGGTGCGCCGGATGCGCGGCGCAGGAGTGGCGGGCATGATCCGGCTGCCATTCATGGGTTTTGCAGTCGGCACGCTGATCACTCTGGCGCTTTACGCGCCGATCATCCCAAGCATGCTGGCAGGCATCGCGTCTGTGGCGGGGACCTCGGCCATTGACCCGATGCAAGAATACCAGAACCCGCTGTGGGCCGCCTACGAGGGCCTGCGCACCGGGATCGGACAAGCGGGGCCGATGGTGGCGATCGTCGGCCTTCTGGTGCTGGGTCTGGCACTGTTGGGCAGCCTCTCCCTGCGCAAAGCCGCCCCACTGTTTGGCTGGATCACCTTTGGCCATATTCTGCTGACCGTGGCGCTGCTGCTTGGAATCGGTATGCGCATCTGGCCCCGGTTCTTTTTCACCGATATCGCCTTTGTGCTTTTCCTGATCGTCCTGGGGGTGCAGTTCTGTTGCCACTTGCTTACCCGCGCCTTGCCAGACCGGCTTGGCAAACTGCTGTTCCCGCTTGCAGTTGCCGCCATGGCGCTGATTTCGTCGGCGATGGCCGTGCGGAATTATTCCGCGCCAAAACAGGATCTGGCCGGGGCCTTCCGGTTAGTAGAGGCCGCCCGCCTTGCGGGTGAACGTGCTTACGCGATCTCCTACTCTGGTGCGGTCTTCAGTGGTTATTTCAAAGCGGACTGGGGCACGATCTGGACGGCAGAGGACTACCAGGCGGCTGTTGCCGCCCCCGGCCCCCTTTCCATCGTGGTAACTTTCCCTGACCGCAATCTACGTGAATACCCGTCGATTGCGGCAGACCTTGCTGCGGGCCTTCTGACGGAACGCGCCGCGCTTCCCGGAACATTGGGCGACGGCACCGTCCTTATCCTGCACAGGGACTAGCGGATGGATCACATCGTCATAGGCTCTGGCCCGGCGGGGGTGGCGACAGCCACGGCCCTGTTGGCCAGAGGGCAAAGCGTGACGATGCTTGACGGTGGCCAGGTTCTGGAACCCTCTCGGGCCGCCGCCCGCGATCGTCTGGCGGCACGCGCTTCGGTTGAGTGGACCGAGCCTGACCGCAAGGACTGGCAAGCGGCACAATCGGGCGGCGCATCCGGTCAGGTCCGCCGCTTCGGGTCTGACTTTGCCATGGAACCTGCATCCGGGACCTTTGCCGAAGGGCAGGAAAGGTTCTTGCTGCGTGCATCGCTGGCCGTGGGCGGCCTTTCCAACCTTTGGGGCGCGGCCGTTCTGCCGTACGCTGATTTGGATATGGCAGGCTGGCCCATCAACGGGTCTGATCTGCGCCCGCACTACCGCGCTGTTGCGGATTTCCTTCCGATGTCAGGGCGTCAGGATGATCTGGCCAACCTGTTTCAGGTCTTGCCGATGGCCGGATTTGCGCCCCTGCCGCCCAGCCCGCAGGCAGAGCAGCTTATGGCCCGCTTTGCGCACAAAAGCGCCAGGCTGACGGCCATGGGCTTGACCGCAGGGCAGGCAAGGCAGGCGGTCGCACCCGATTGCCGCCAGTGTGGCCAATGCCTGCACGGCTGCCCCTGGGGGCTGATCTGGTCTGCTGAAAAACAGGTCGCGCAACTCAAGGCCAATCCCTGCTTCACCCACCGCCCCGGCGCACTGGTTATCGGCTTTGCGGAAGACGCGGATGGGATAACCCTGCACCTAGCGTCGGGTGAAAGCCTGCGTGGCGCGCGCGCCTATCTTGCTGCGGGCGTTCTGGGCACGGCGCGCATATTGTTGTCCTCGCTTCCAGCGCTGCCAGCCCTGACCGTCAAGGACAGCGCGCACGGATTTTTGCCCGCCTTACACCGATGGCATTCCCCGCGTCGTCCAGACCGGGGCAGGTTCCATACCTTGCCGCAGGCCTTTCTGGAACTCGCTGCACCGGATCTTTCACCGCATCTGATCCACAGTCAGCTTTACAGCTGGAACGACCATTTCGAGCGTGACCTGATCGCACGTTATGGACGCCGTCTGCCCGGCAGCGCGCCGCTTTGGCGGGCATTGGCGCGCCGGCTGATCGTGTCGCAGATCTTCTTGCATTCCGACCATTCTGCCCGCGCCCGACTGACCCTTACGGTCGATGGCAGGCTGAAAGCCGACGTTCAGCACAATCGTGCAACGGCACCCCTGTTTGCCAGCGCCGTGCGCCGCATCGGAAGCGGACTGAAGCTTGCGGGCCTGACCCCCCTGCCGTTCGTCGCGCATCTTAATCCGGCAGGGTCAAGCTTTCATGCAGGGGCCAGCCTGCCCATGGGTGGTACCGCCGATGGGCCATCCAGCGACCTGCTCGGCCGCCCCTTGGGCATGTCGCGCCTGCACATCACAGATGCGTCAGTCCTGCCCGCGATCCCGGCTACAACCATCACATTGGCCGTCATGGCCAATGCTCACCGCATCGGCAGCCTCGTGCCATAGGACATGCGCGCCATCCGGTGCTTGGCCAGCAGTTCGATGCGCGAACTAGAAACTGACGATCTTTATCGGCAGTATTGCGCCGAACTTCCGAACAATCTTGCCCTATACCTAAAGAAATA
>CANJQT010000097.1 GCA_947476475.1 Paracoccaceae bacterium
CCGTTTTGGCATGACTTATCACGATCCGGGGGCCGCCGCATACGAAGAGCGCCACCGCACCCGCGTCTTGGCCAACCTCCAGCGCCGCGCCAAGACATTCGGCTTTGAATTGGCGCCCATTCCTGCACCCGAGGCTGTTTCTTAGGAAGGCAACGGCGTGCTTCGCGCGCGAGTCCCAATGAAGTACGCGTTCATCCGGGCGCATCGGATCGAGTTCGGCGTCCGGGCCATGTGTCGGGTGCTGCGGGTTCACTTCAGCGGCTTCTACGCATGCCTTAAGGAACCGTTAAGCCGCCGCGCGCAGGACGATGCGCGCCAGACGGGGTTGATCCGGCAGGCCTGGTCCGACAGCGGCAAGGTCTATGGCTATCGTAAGCTTGCCGATGATCTGCGCGATCAGGGAGAACGGGTTTCCGAGAACAGGGTCGCCCGGCTGGCCGGCCTTGCAGGCATCCTGGCCCAGGTCGGCTACAAGCGCCGCCCGGGACGATATGGCGGAAAGCCTGCTGTCGTCGCGTCCAACACTCTGGACCGGCAATTCGAGGTGGATGCGCCAGACAAGGTCTGGGTGACCGACATCACCTACATCAAGACCCACGAGGGGTGGCTGTATCTGGCGGTGGTGATTGATCTGTTCTCGCGGCGTGTGGTCGGCTGGTCAGCCCAGCCCCGCATGACGACCGACCTTGCCCTGCAGGCCCTGCTCGCGGCCGTCTGGCGGCGCAAACCCAGGAACAAAGTGATGATCCACTCCGATCAGGGATCGCAGTTCACCAGCCGCGAGTGGCAAATGTTCCTCGGCCAGCACAATCTCGAAGCCAGCATGAGCCGACGGGGCAACTGCCACGACAACGCGGTCGCGGAAAGCTTCTTCCAACTCCTGAAGCGGGAACGCATCCGTCGCCGCACATACCTGACCCGAGAAGCCGCAAGGCTGGACGTGTTCGACTACATCGAGATGTTCTAAAACCCGAAGCGCAAGCACACGAACAACGGCATGCTGTCGCCCGTTGACTTCGAAGTCCGACAGCAGAAACTGAACGAGGCAGGTGTCTAGGAAACTAGGGGCACCTCACTTCTTGCCAGCCTCTAGGAACTCCTTCGACCAGCTGTAATACAGGCTTTGTGCGATCCCCTCCTTGCGGCACAACTCGGCGATGCTGTCTTCGCCACGAAGGCCAGACAGCACGATCCGGATCTTCTCCTCGGAAGAATGCAGCTTGCGTGTCGCGCGCCGGATGTCCTTCACAACCTGCTCGGCCGGGGCCTTGGTCGTCACGGGCTTCTTCATCATCTTCAACTCCAATTGGGTCAAGATGAGCCGCAAAACCTCCGCTACGCAATCACGCTAAACTGTTCCATGGGCGCTGATGGCGGACACCCAGTTGGTGGACCACTTCAGTGGGGGCACTCCATACCTACCCGAATGAGTAACCCACTTCGGGGGATATACGGCGTGGGCAGGTTTTGCTGAACTGAGGCGATCAGGGCGCTGATCAAAAACGCAAGGAGGTTCGGCGCATTGTGCCGAAATTACCAAAGATCTGGTCCGCCCTGTAGTTATTGAGGGAGGTTTCGTTCGGGCATATGCATTACGCAACAGTTCGACAATTGCATTGCCCCCAGGATATCTGGAACAGAGGAGTAATCGTACGATGCACATGACGTTGAGAGAAGAAGAACGGCTCCAGCTTTGGACTGCGGCAGAGATGTCACGACGGCGGCTAGAGCGCGGAATGAAGCTGAATTATCCCGAGGCGATTTCGGTTATTGTCGACGAGATACTCGAGCGCGCTCGCGAAGGAAGCATTCCGATGCTGACCGACATGATGGAGTATGGCGCTACAATTCTGAAGAAAAAGCATGTCATGGACGGTGTCGCGGACATGATGAAAATCCTTCAGGTTGAGGCGTTATTTCCTGACGGGACCAAGCTGGTCACTGTCATGAACCCGATTCGGGATTAATCGCATTATTCAGGAGAACATCATGGCCGAAAATGAATTTTGGACTAGGCCGCCACTGCCTAAGTCAATCATCCCCGGCGAGGCTTTCGACGTCGGTGAGGGCCACCGCTGCGGTCAGATCGACTTTGGCGAGGGCGATATCGAGATAAATGCCGGTCGGCCAACAAAGCAAATTGTATTGATCAATACTGGTGATCGCCCGATCCAAATCGGGGCGCATTATCATCTGGCCGAATGTAATAAGGCCATGGCCTTCGACCGGGAGGCGGCGTTCGGCTATCATCTTGATATCGCCAGTGGCTCGGCTATTCGCTTTGAGCCGGGGCAGAGCCGCAAAGTCCAGATCACCACCTATGTCGGACGGGAAGTGGCATATGGAATGAACGGCATGACTAACGGGTCGGTGCGCTCGGACATCATCAAGGGCCAGACGATGCGTCGATTACGCGATGCAGGCTTCTGTTTTGAGGGCGATGCCTATCCGGTGCGGCCATCGCCGGACAGCAAGTACGCCAAAAAGAAGTAAATTATCCCGTCTGTGGCGCGGCCTGTGTCGAAGCGTTCACAGCGCAACCTCCCAAATAGGAGCGAACAGCATGAGCATCAAGATTAACCGGGCGGAGTATGCCGCCCAATACGGCCCGACCAAGGGGGACAAGATCCATCTCGCCGACACTGGTCTAATTGCCGAGATCGAGGACGATCTGACGACATACGGCGACGAAATGGTGTTTGGCGGGGGCAAAACCATCCGTGACGGAATGGGCCAAGCATCAAAGTGGAAGCAGTCCGACGGCGCATTGGATATGGTTATCACCAACGCGGTGATCATTGACCCTATCCTCGGGATCATCAAGGCAGATATCGGCGTGCGCGACGGATTGATTGTTGGTGTGGGCAAGTCGGGCAACCCTGATATAATGAATATTACCCCGGGTTTGATCGTGTCGCCTAACACCGATATCATGTCGGTCGAGGGCATGATAGTTACGCCCGGCTTTATCGACATCCACCCGCATTTCGACTCGGTCCAGCAGCTTTACGAGTATCAGAATGCGGGTTTTACCACGGTCATCGGTGGCGGTTCTGGACCCAAGACAGTAGGCATCGAATGCCCCGGCGTGTTCAACTTGCACCGGATGCTTGAGGCGATGGCGGATTTTCCGCTGAACTTCGGTAACTTTGGCAAAGGCAACGCGGCGACTAAGGGAGCGCTGGTTGAACAGATTCTCGCCGGTGCCACGGGGCTGAAGATCCACGAGGATTGGTCATCGTCCCCGGCCGCTATCGAGACCACGATGGAACTGGCAGACGAGTATGATTTCCAGGTGCAGATCCACGCCGATACGCTGAATGAGACAGGCTATTACGAGGATACGATTGCCGCGATCAACGGCCGTGTGATGCATATCTACCACTGCGAAGGCGCAGGCGGAGGCAACGCACCGGACATGATGAGGATCGTGGGTGAACCGAACCTGATGGCTTCCTCGACCAACCCGACCAATCCATTCTCAATCAACACCTACGATGAAGAAATCGACATGTTGATAACCTGTCACAACCTAAACAAGCAAGTTCCGACCGACATCGCCTTTATCCAGGGCCGAGCGAGGGCAGAGACCATGCGCGCCGAGGACGTTCTGCATGACATGGGAGCGATTTCCATGATCGGCTCGGACAGTCAGGGCGTAGGCCGCGCGGCGGAATCTGCGCAGCGGGCGTTCCAGTTGGCAGCGGTGAACAAGGTGCGTTACGGCCCGCTCGAGGGCGATGGTCCCGGCAACGACAATTTCCGTATTTTGCGTTATCTGGCCAAGATCACGATCAACCCCGCCATCACCTTCGGTGTTGACAGCTATGTCGGTTCAATCACGCCGGGCAAGCTCGCCGATCTGGTATTCTGGCGCCCTGGACAATTTATCGCTAAGCCTGAGGTCACACTGAAAGGTGGCTTCATCTCGCATGCGGTTATGGGCGACCCGGCTGGATCGCTGATGACATGCCAACCGCTCAAGTACCGCCCGCAATACGGGTCATATGGAGCGAATCCGTCGCGGCTGTCATATTCGTTCGTGACCAAGGCCGCGATTGAGAACGGGCTGGCGAATAAGTTGCGCACGCATCAGACGCTGAAGCCGGTGATGGGCACCCGGACCATTTCCAAGCGCAATATGGTACACAACAGCTATATGCCCAACATCGAAATCGATCCCGAAAGCTATAACGTTTACGTCGATGGTAAGCGGATTACGGTGAAGCCGGCGAAAACCTTGCCTCTTGGGCAGCTCTTCTACTTCCGCTAACACACAGGAGGACGCTGCAATGCCGATTATTACATCTGTATTGGGCACGGTATCGGATATGCCTAGGACGGGGGGGGAGGAGGATTCGATACTCCTCACCTCCGAGGAGCGCGCAAGCGCGCATATGGTTGCGATCACTGCTGGCGGACGGCGGGTGAAAATCTCGCTACCGCGGGGGAGCGAACTAAACGACGGCGATGTGCTGGCAATCTACGGCGACGTAATGATTGTAGTGCGTGCAGCGCCCGAGAAGCTGTTTGCGGTCGCCCCCGAATCGGCGCTCATGTGGGGGGTCGCGGCGTTTCATCTGGGTAATCTGCACCGGCCCGTTCGGTTCCGTGACGATGCGATGCTGACTCCAGCCGATCTTAGGGTGGCCGATGTGCTGAGAGGATCTGGCGTCGTTTTTGATGAGATAGACGCTCCGTTCGTAGGCATACGCTATGGCTCTTATGCGGGACACGATACAGAACTGGGCCACAGTCACGCGCATAATAGCAACGACGAGCACACGCACGATCCTCACGGCCATAGCCATGACTATCCTCAGTAGCCCGCGGCGCAATCTTGACGCGCAGGCGCAAGAACGAACTCTGTTTTTGCTACAGTTGGCGAATTCGTCTTTTCCGACTGGAGCTTTCAACCATTCTTACGGGTTCGAGAGCTGGTTCAGCGACGGTACCGTACATGACGCCCGCTCCTTTGAAGTGGCATGTCGCGACTGGTTGGTCTATTGTCTCGCACGATCAGAGGGTATCGCTGTCGCTCGCGCATGTGAAATGGCGAGGTTGGGCGATACAGAAGGGCTGCTAGACCTCGATAGCCGCGTTGCAGCGCTGAAACTCAGCCGCGAATCGCGTGAAGCGTCGTCGATGACCGGACAGGCGCTGCTGAACGCCTATCTGGACATTTTTGGGCGCCCAGGATTGGAACACTACGCCGCTGCTGTGCGCGATGGATCGGTCGAAGGCCATCATTCGGTGATCTTTGGCGCAATCTGTGGTGGCAACGACATCACTTGCACAGATGCGGTTCTGACGTTTCTTCAGGCGGCGGTCTCCGGCCTTGCCGGGGTCGCTTCGCGTCTGATTCCGCTGGGGCAGGTTGAAACTCAGAGGATCATTACCCACGCCGGACTACCTATTCAAGAGTTGAGTCGGACCGCCGTGGATTCAGATGTCGATGAGATGAACACCGCGACAGTGTCGCTTGAAATGGCAAGCATGCAGCACGAAACCCTGCAGACACGACTCTGCATTTCCTAGAAAGATCAAGGGGACCCAAATGCGAAGACCAGTCAGAATTGGTATAGGCGGCCCGGTTGGATCGGGTAAGACCTCAACTCTCGTAGCGCTGTGTCGTGCCTTAGGGCAGAAATACTCAATCGGAGTTGTGACAAACGACATTTTCACTAAAGAAGATGCGGAATACGTCGTTGAATCCGGTGCGCTGGCAGCCGGCCGCGTGATTGGGGTCGAAACAGGCGGTTGCCCGCATACCGCAATCCGTGAGGATGTGTCGATGAATACTCACGCGATCCGTCAGTTGCAGATGCGATACAACGATCTAGATATAGTTTTTGTCGAAAGCGGCGGCGACAATCTAGCCGCGACTTTCAGTCCTGAACTGGTCGACAGCCACATTTATGTGATTTCCGTCTCCCAAGGCGGGGACATCCCGCGCAAGGGTGGCCCTGGAATCGAGAAATCGCCACTTCTCATCATTAACAAGACAGACCTCGCCCCCTACGTCGAGGTCGATCTGGCGCGGATGGAGCGGGACACCCGCGCCAAGCGTAAGGACAAGCCGTTTATCTTTACCAACATGAAGAAGGGCGACGGCCTCGTTGACGTCCTGCGCTGGATCGAACGCGACGTGCTGTTGATCGAAATCGTTTGAAAGGTGGGCCATGATCCATACCAACATCTATCCCGATCCAGACTGGATCGTCGGCAAACAGGCGCTGATGAACGTGCGCGCTCACCTCGCGGACGGCAAAACAATTATCCAGCCGTCGTCTTGGCGGATTCCGTTTCAGTGGCAGGGTTATCATTATCAAAACCAAGACGATCAGCCTTACATGCTGATTGTCAATTCTGGAGGCGGATATGTAGAAGGAGATGGCTCCTATTTCTTCGGTAACCTAGAAAAGGACACGCGCACGCTTTTCACTACTACGGCATCAGGCAAGTTCCACAAATGCCTTAATGGGCTGGAAAGTACAGAGGTGGTGGAGTTCACGGTAGCCGAGAATGCGCTGCTCGAATACATGCCGGACGAGGCGATCCCCTTTGCACACAGTCGGTCGCGCCGGTCCATACGAATAAACCTGCAGAAAACCTCACGCCTCTTCGCAACCGACATGGTCTCAGCCGGGCGGGTGCATTATGGCCGCGAGATATTCAAGTTTAATTCACTGCGCTCCAGCTTCGAGGTGATGCTGGAAGGTAAGCGTTTTGCCCAAGACAAGGTCATCGTCAAAACCCCGCAGGAGGTGGCCGATCTGGAGCGGCTATGGAATGGTGCGCGCCATTCGGTAGTTGTTTTCGCCTATGCCCCGGACCTGCCCCAAGGGATCGAAGAGCATGTCCGGCTGATGGCGGGCAATGTCAGCGAAACCGTAGTTGGTGTCAGCCGGATCGGCGGTCTGGTCATTGTACGCATACTCTCGAATGAGACGTGGCAGGCGCATGAAGCAATCTTCAAATGTTGGAAGGCGCTCCGCCCATCCATTGCGGGCAAGGAGGCCCGCCCGATTTCGAAATGCTGAGCCGAGGATATTCTAGGGCATCCAAGACCGGAACTGGCCCGTAACAATTCTGCAACAATCAACGGAAGGAACCAGAAAATGAACAGAATCCCGCTTATAATTCTTAGCGCCGCTACGATGCTGGCTGTCACGTCGCATACTGCACAAGCCCATGTCGGCATTGGCCAGACCAGTGGCTTTGTCTATGGTTTAGGGCATCCAATCAGCGGCATCGACCATATCCTCGCCATGGTCATGGTCGGCGCTTTCGCCGCGCAGATTGGTGGGCGGGCCATGTGGCTGGTGCCTGCGACCTTTGTGACCGTGATGGTGCTCGGCGGATCCGTCGGCACAGCGAGCATCGGCTTACCATTCGTGGAACTCGGGATTGGCCTCTCGGTCTTGGTGCTGGGTGCAGTAGTGGCGCTCGGCCTCAGAATTGCAGTGACCCTTGCAATGGCGTTGGTAGGCTTTTTTGCGATGTTCCACGGCTATTCCCATGGCGCAGAAATGCCGGCAACGGGTAGTGGTCTCGGTTATGGCGTGGGGTTTGTTCTGGCGACTGCGGCGCTTCATGCGCTTGGTCTCGGATTCGGCTTGGTACTCTCGCGTGGAGCTTCTGGCAGAGGCGCACATCTAGTGCAGGCGACCGGAAGCGCTGTCGCGCTGGCCGGTGCGGTTATCGTCACAGGGATGTTCTGAGGCGTTTAAGGGCTATCCGGGCGACAAGCTTGTCTTGGTCCGGATAACCGGATGAACAGCAACGGCCGCCGAGCAGTGAAGGGATGATCGGCTGCTCTATGTGAATGGAGTATTCGACGACAAATGGTTGATCATCCCGCCGGTGCCGTTGTTTGGTCCCTGTTTCGTCGTCAGCATGGCGCGGGTATCGTGATAGTGATGAGTTTGGCAATGATGGGTAGGCTTGGATATACCCCGCACTCCGCCCCCAATTGCGGCTATAATGACAGGAAGGTTAATCAGCTTCAACGAATTTGCGGCATGAAGGATTGAGGGCCCCCATCAGCGTTGACGGCTATTTTGCGCGAATTATCCGGAGATTGAGTTTGCTATCTTGTTGTTCAGAGTCATTCTATGCGTATAGGCTGTGCCATTCCGGCCAGTTTGAACTTGCAGGGGTGTTTATCAATCAAACACTGTATTAAAATCATGGGATATGCTGCAATTTATGGCGTTTCCTACGGTGTGTCAGATTTCTCTAGTTACGGTGATCTTTTTTAAAGCAAGAAAGGCTGTAATCGTTTTTAAAATTTTAGCTTATTTTAAAGGCAACGGTTACGCTTCACTTAAATCTAGCAAAAGAAACAGTTTTTCTAACTTCATCAGAAATAGAATAACCATGGATGACAAAAAATGAATGCAGATATCAAAGAACTCGTCAAAGGTTTTTATGAAATTGTAAATGGAAAAGGTGAGTTGGGGGACGTTCTGGCAGATGACTTCCAATTCGGAATCATGGCAGGTTTCCCTTTTGGTGGCAATCAAGATGGGCTTGAGGCTTCAAAAGCTTTTTTTGAAAAACTTAGTCCATTATTCACAAATTTTGAGGTCCATCCGCAAGAGTTTATATCCGTTGATGACATGCACATAATAGTCAAGGGTTTCTATCGCGTCAAAGTGGCCGAAACTAGCAAAGAGGCAGACCTTGAAACAGCTCATTTTTGGACTTCTAATGGTAAGAAGTTATCCCATTACAAGCACTATTGTGACACTGGGATTTTGTGTAAAGCACTGGGACATACTGTTTAGGGTCAGGACCCATTGATCATCCGCTTGCGGCGTGATTCAGTCTCCACAAGGAGACTGACCGATGAGCAACCTTTTCTGGCTGACGGAAGCGCAGATGGCGCGGCTGCAGCCCTTCTTTCCCAAGAGCCATGGCAAGCCCCGCGTCGATGATCGGCGAGTATTGAGCGGCATAATCTTCATCAATCGCAATGGCTTGCGCTGGTGCGATGCGCCGAAGGAGTATGGCCCGCCGAAGACCCTCTACAACCGTTGGAAGCGGTGGAGCGACAGGGGGTCTTCGCCCAGATGATGGCTGGGTTGGCCGCCGAGGCCGCCGTTCCGAAGACGGTGATGATTGACGCGACCTATCTCAAAGCGCACCGCACGGCGACCAGCCTGCGGTCGAAAAAGGGGGGCCAGACGACCAGAGGGGCCGTCTGATCGGCCGCACAAAGGGCGGCATGAACACCAAGCTGCATGCCGTCACCGATGCCGATGGCCGCCCGATCCGGTTCTTTATGACCGCAGGCCAGGTCAGCGACTACACAGGTGCGGCAGCCCTGCTGGGCAGCCTGCTCTCGGCGGAGTGGTTGCTGGCCGACCGGGGATACGATGCCGACTGGTTCAGAGATGCGTTGAAAGACAAAGGGATAAGGCCATGCATCCCGGGCCGGAAGTCGCGCGGCAAGCCCGTCAAGCACGACAAGCGCCGCTACAAACGCCGCAACAGGATCGAGATCATGTTCGGGAGGCTCAAGGACTGGCGGCGCGTTGCCACCCGCTACGACCGCTGCCCAAAGGTCTTCCTCTCCGCAGTCGCCCTCGCGGCCACCGTCATGTTCTGGCTATGAAACAAGAACGGGTCCTGACCCTAGGGTCATGACCCATTGAACTTGCTCTTGCGGCATGATTCAGCCTCCGCAAGGAGACCGATCAATGAGCAACCTTTTCTGGCTGACGGACGCGCAGATGGCGCGGCTTGAAAGCTTCTTTCCGAAGAGCCACGGCAAGCCGCGCGTTGATGATCGGCGTGTGCTGAGTGGCATAATCTTCATCAATCGCAACGGTTTGCGGTGGTGTGATGCGCCCAAGAAATATGGGCCATCAAAGACCCTCTACAACCGCTGGAAGCGCTGGAGCGACAAGGGGGTCTTCGCGCGGATGATGGATGGGCTGGCTTCCGAGGCCGCTGTTCCGAAGACGGTGATGATTGACGCGACCTATCTCAAGGCGCACCGCACGGCGACCAGCCTGCGGTCGAAAAAGGGGGGCCAGGCGACCAGAGGGGCCGTCTGATCGGCCGGACGAAGGGCGGCATGAACACCAAGCTGCACGCCGTCGCCGATGCAGATGGCCGTCCGATCCGGTTCTTCATGACTGCTGGCCAGGTCAGCGATTACACGGGCGCAGCCGCACTTCTGGGCAGCCTGCCTTCGGCTGACTGGCTCTTGGCCGACCGGGGCTATGATGCCGACTGGTTCAGGGACGCGTTGAAAGACAAGGGGATAAAGCCCTGCATCCCGGGGAGGAAGTCTCGCGGCAAGCCCATCAAGCACGACAAGCGCCGCTACAAACGCCGCAGCAGGATCGAGATCATGTTCGGGCGTCTGAAGGATTGGCGCAGAGTAGCCACCCGCTACGACAGGTGCCCAAAGGTCTTCCTCTCCGCCGTCGCACTCGCCGCAACAGTCATGTTCTGGCTATGAGGCAAGAACGAGTCCTGACCCTAGGAAACTAGGGGCACCTCAGTATTGCTGCTCTGACGGCGTGCGTGGTCGTGGCGCTCCCGTGACGAACTTGTCCCATGTTGCTTCCTTCCATTCCGTTAGAAGGATCGCACCATCAAACCGTGGGATCAAACACCTAACCGCATGGATTCACGATGTGAATCCTCAACGGTCAGAGTTTTGCAACAACGCCCTGTTGTGGTAGCTTTAATGCTCTGTTGTGGTATCTTTTTTTATAGGATGATTCTCTGAGGCTCTTAATTCATAGGATCCAATGACTACTTTTATGTACGAAATCAGTGAAGTTCTGCGCTGCAAGCTCAGCAAATGTAACGACTTCAACCAAAGTCTTGACGTGCTGCATGAGGTCGTCTCGGATCTGGGTTTTACGCAGGTTCTGTATGCATGCCAGACAGTAAGGCCGCAGATCGATACCGAACACTGGGCACCGTTGCGGCTCAATGTGCGCAATTTTCCACGGGGCTGGGAGGTCATGTGGCGTGATTTCGAATGTCACGATCCTTATTATCACGCCTGCTTCAACGTCACGCTGCCATTTGAATGGGCTAAGGTGCAATCAAACGAGCGGCTGTCCGACAAGGAACGCAAGGCATGGATGTACCTTGCAGATTTTGGGTTGGCGCACGGCATGACAATCCCAATTCATTTGCCCAAAGGAAAATTTGCCGTGGTCAGTGGAATTGTGGACAAGAGCAAGACCGGCTGGTCCGCGATCTATGGGAAACATTACGAAACTATGTTCCACTTGTCCCACATCTTTCACAACATGATCACCGACAGGGGCTTTGCCAATCAGGTTGAGGTCGCGATTACGCACATCCTAAGCCCACGCGAATGCGAGTGCTTGCGTTGGACCGCTTTGGGCAAGACCTCTCCCGAGATTGCGGTGATCCTCGGGCGATCGGTGGAAACCGTGCGCCTGCATATCAAGAACTCCATGCTCAAGCTCGACGCGAGCACACGCACCCATGCCGTCGCCAAGGCGATGCAACTGGGTGCGCTGGAAGGCGATCACCTGTTTGCTTGAAGTCTTCAATCTCACCGCCGCTAGACAAAAAATATGGGTATCACCGTCAAGTTATGTGGCCTCTGCGGATTTTACTGGACTGCCCCCATCGAGTGATCCGGGTTGAATGTTAGTGCATGGTCGGCCTCGGGTACATCGGGACGATGGTTTCCGGCGCGGGTGGGCGGTATTCCAAGGCGCTGTGCGGCATGACGGTGTTGTAGTGGCGGCGCCATTTTTCGATCAATATCTGGGCCTCATGCACGGTGTAGATCATGCACGGTGTAGAACACCTCGCCATTGAGCAGTTCATCGGGAAACCGGGCGTTGAAACTCTCGCAATACCCATTCTCCCAAGGGGAACCCGGTTCGATGAAAGCGGTCTTTGCCCCGACTGACCTGCCAAGGGTCTTTCATCCAGCCGTGACCGGAGTCCGGTGGTCATTGATCCGATCCCCAACCCTGGACCGTCCAAAGGCAGAGTTTTCCGGCTTCGCTCAGGGTGACGGGCTGGTGACGCCCCCCGATTTCGTCAGCATGATCGGGACCTTGTTGCCGATCGCGCCGTGTGGCCGTTCCTCGTTGTAGTATCTACGCCAAGCCTCCAACTTTTCCGCCGCATCTGCAAGGGTCATAAACCAGTGCAGGTTCAGGCATTCGACGCGGAAGCGGCCATTGAATGCCTCGATGAACGCATTGTCAGTCGGCTTGCCCGGCCGCGAGAAGTCGAGCACGACGCCGCGTTGATAAGCCCAGAGGTCCATGTCGCGCGAGACAAACTCGCTGCCCTGATCGACCCGGATCGTCTTCGGATAGCCGACCTTTCGGCACACCCGGTCGAGTGTCGTGACCACATCTTCGCCGCGGTAGCTGTAGCGCACGTCGAGCACTGGAACGTAGCGCGAGAAGGTGTCGACCACGGTCAAAACCCGCAGCTTCTTGCCCGTCGCCAACTGGTCGTGAACGAAATCCATCGCCCAGACATCATTGGGCCCGACCGCCTCTGCCCGGTCGTCGCGCAGCTTTGCCTTCACTCGCCACTTCGGTGTCTTGTGCCTCAGCTGCATCCCCAACTCCCTGTAAATGCGATAGACTTTCTTGACGTTGAAGCCCCAACCTTCACGGTCGAGCTGGGCATGAACATGCCGGTAGCCATACCTGACGCGCGTCTCGCAGATCTCCCGGATCCGCTTCGCCACGGCAGCCTGATCGGTGCGGCGGGACTTGTAGTGGAACGTGGAACGGTCGAACCCGATGGCCCCACAAGCCGTCCGGATCGAGACCGCCCAATCGCTGCACATCCCGCGAACCAGTTCGCGCATGCGACCAGGCTTCAGATCTTTCACTTCGTGGACCTTCGGTTCGCCGGATCACGTCCTGCAGCATCTCCCGGTCCAGCATGAGGTCCGCCACGATCTTCTTCAGCCGGGCATTCTCGTCTTCGAGCTGCTTCAGTCGCTTCATCTCGGTCGGCAACAGGCCGGCATACTTCTTCTTCCAATTGAAATAGGTCGCCTGACTGATCCCTGCCTTGCGGCAGATCTCCGAAACCGGCGTGCCCTCCTCGCCCTGCTTGATGATGAACGCCTTCTGCGCGTCCGAAAATTTGCTCGCCTTCATCCGATTCTGCTCCTCTCGCAGCCAGGAAAGCGTAGCGGAAAACTCCAGCTTCAAATGGTCCAGTTTCCTGGGATCAGATCACTTCGCTCAGGGTAACGGGCTGGTGACGCCCGTGCGATACCGCCGGTTGAAGACAACGACGCCATCGGACCTGACGCCGCAAACATGAAAACTTTTCTTGGCAAGGAGGATCGCCAATATGCTAATATTTGATATAAATGTCTCCCACATCTTGGTTCCAAAAAAAGACCATTTTGGCACATTGGAACATTTGTCAGATATCCAGCGTGTTTTCTGATTCCCACTTCGAGAAATGCGACGCGTAGCTGTCCCATTCCTTGTGCTTCAGCTTCAGATAGGCCGCAGAGAATTCATCGCCCATCATGGATTTGAGCGTCTTGTCCTTGTCGTATTCGCGCAA
>CANJQT010000098.1 GCA_947476475.1 Paracoccaceae bacterium
CGGGATATTTGCGCCACAATGAAGGGGGATTGCGGGTGGGCAGACGGAGGATTGAACGCGACATCGGGCAATGTCGTTTTTGATCGCCAAGTGACGTTTGCCGATGGGGGGGAAACAGGCAAGAGGGTAAAAGGTTCCAAACTGTCTTTAGGAGCAAGAGACATGAGCGAAGAGGTTGGCGGCCGCAGGGCCAGGGGTGGCGGCGGGGCCGCGAGGCGCGCGGAACGCACGGCGGTGCATTTCGAGACGGCGAAGTTCATCGAACGGAACATTCCGAACCTAGAGATCCTGAACGAAGAAGCGTTGCAGATCATCGAAAACAACGCCGAGCAGGTGCTGGAAGAGATCGGCGTGAATTTCGTTGAAAACCCTGCAGCCCTGGACCTGTGGAGAGCCGCGGGCGCCGATGTGCAGGGTGAGCGCGTCCGCATTCCGCGTGGTCTGGCCCGCCAGCTGTGCAAGACGGCGCCTTCGTCCTATGTGCAGCATGCGCGCAACCCCGAACGCAGTGTAACGGTCGGCGGCAGGGGGCTGGTGCTGGCGCCGGTCTATGGCCCGCCCTTCGTGCGTGACGAAAACGGGCGTCGCTATGCGACGATGGAAGATTTCAACAAGTTCGTGAAGCTGGGCTATATGTCCAAGTGGCTGCACCATTCGGGCGGCACTGTTTGCGAGCCGACCGATGTGCCGGTCAACAAGCGGCACCTCGACATGCTGTTTTCGCATATGACGCTGTCGGACAAGCCCTATATGGGGTCGGTTACCGAGCCCAGCCGGGCGCTCGATTCGGTCGAGATGTCTAAGATCCTGTTCGGGTCGGACTTTGTCGACCAGAACACGGTGATGACCAGCCTGATCAACATCAACTCTCCGATGACGTTTGACGGCATCATGATGGGTGCGCTTGAGGCCTATGCGAAGGCCAACCAGGCTTGCATCATTTCGCCCTTCATCGTCGGCGGGGCGATGGCGCCTGCGACGATTGCGGGGACGCTGACGCAGGTTCTGGCGGAAGTGCTGGCCGGTGTGGCCTATAGCCAGCTGGTGCGCAAAGGCGCGCCGGTGATTTTCGGGGCCTTCGTGACGTCGATCGACATGAATTCGGGCGCGCCGACCTTCGGGACGCCGGAAGCCAGCCTGATCACCTATGGCGCAGGGCAATTGGCCCGTCGTCTTGGGCTTCCCTACCGGTCGGCCGGGTCGTTCTGTGGATCGAAGCTGCCGGACGCGCAGGCGGCCTATGAGACGGCGAACAGCCTGAACATGGGGCTACTGGCCGGTGTGAACTTCATGCTGCATGCCTGCGGCTGGCTGGAAGGCGGGCTTGTCGCTTCGTTCGACAAGTTCGTGATGGATGCCGATCAGTTGGGTGTTCTGCACCATCTGGCCAAGGGCGTGGACATGTCCGAAAACGGCCAGGCGATGGATGCGATCCGCGAGGTCAACGCAAGCACTCATTATCTGGGAACTCAGCATACGCAGACAAACTTCAAGTCGGCGTTCTGGCGCACCGATCTGCTGGACTACAAGCCCTTTGAGACCTGGCAGGAAGAGGGCGAGCGCGACACTATCCAGCTGGCCCGCGAGCGGGTGGCTAAGCTTCTGAGCGACTATCAGAAGCCGGCGATCGATCCGGCGGTGGAAGAGGCGCTGACCGATTATGTGGCCAGAAAGAAAGCGTCGATGCCGGACGCCTTCATGTAAGACAAAAAGGGCCGCGGATGACGCGGCCCTTCTTCTTACTGCTTGCTGCCTGCGCCGGTGCGGTGCGGCGTTCAGGCCTGCGCTTCCAGGCCGCGCAGCAAAAGACGGGCTTCTGCGATTAGGGCGATCAGCAGTTCGATATGGCGGGCGAAGGAATAGCCCGCATCGCCCCTGAGGCGCGTCTCCTCCATCAGGTTTTCTTCGGCCAGAAGTCTGGCCATGGCCCGATCCGGGCTTGGGACGGACTGGCTGCGTGTCAGACGTTTGAGATCACGCGCGCGGTTGTAATCGGCAAGGCCGACACGGGCCGCGCGGATCAGAAGCTTCGGGCGTTTGAGGTCGGCAATAAGCTGAAGAAAGTCCGGCATGGTGGGGCTCCTGCGATATACAAGCTAAGCATGTATTCCATTCCTCAGATGTTGCGTGATCCCGCAGAGCAGCGCGCGTTTCTTTCAAAGAAATTTAGAATTTATCAAGAATTCTCTGGATCGAGAGCTGCATTAACCAACGGGTAACGAAGGCAACTCACGGTTGCATCGTTCCATTCAGAAGCGGTCCTGCATCGACCGAAAGACAACAGGGGCTTTATATGACCATTGCCCAACGGTCGGCGGATTGGCCCGCCTGGCTGCCCGATGACGCACGCCTTTATCTGGCGCATGTCCAGCAGTCCCGGGCGATCCGGGCGCTGGCACGCGACGAGGGCTGCCATGCCTCGACCATCCTGCGCAAGATCCGCGCCTTTGAACTTAAACGCGACGATCCGCTGGTGGACGAGGCGCTGAGCCGCCTGGAAGCGACCGCCAGTGACGCTGCCGCAAACCTGTACAATCATTCAGCCAAGGAAGGAATTTCCCCGATGTCCGCACCGATCCGCACTGCTTTCACCGCCCAGCCCGATGAGGTCACCATCAACCGCGAGGCCCGCCGCATCTTGCGCCGCCTGTGCGAGATTGGCGCGGTTCTGGCGGTGGCACCGGAGATGGAGAAGGCGGCGGTGCTGAAGGGCACGGTGCGCACGGCGGTGGTCGAGCGGCCGGTGGCGCAGGCTTTCGCGCTGAAGGACTGGATCGCGGTCAGGACCAACGGGCGGGTGACGACCTATGAGATCACCGCAGCAGGCCGCGCGGCGCTGAAACGGCTTTTGGACGAAGAAGGGGCGCAGCGGGCGGGCTTTGCCGAAGCACCGATGGCCTTTGGCAATCAGCACCGCGAATGGGACGAGCGCAATGTGATGGAACCGGGGGCGGAAGGCCCACGCCGGGTGCGTTACAATCTGGCGGAAAGCCCGTTTGCGGCATTGGCCCGGCGGCGTGACAAAGACGGCAAGCTGTTTCTGGAGCCGGACATGGTGGTGGCGGGCGAGCGGCTGCGCGAGGATTTCGAGCTGGCGCAGATGGGGCCGCGGGTCGCGCAGAACTGGGACCGGTTCCTGACCAGTGGTGACCGGGGGGCGTTTCAGCCTGATCAGGGGCAGGCGGAGGGGCCAGCGCGCGCGCGCGCGCGGGTGGCGGCGGCCCTGCGCGACCTTGGGCCGGGACTGGGCGATGTGGTGCTGCGCTGCTGTTGCTTTCTGGAGGGGCTGGAGGTGGCCGAAAAGCGCATGGGCTGGTCGGCGCGGTCGGGCAAGATTGTGCTCAGGATCGCGCTGATCCGGCTGAAGCGGCATTATGACGAGGTTTACGGAGGAAAGCGGCCGTTGATCGGCTGAAGAGGAAGTCCCCGGACCATGTCCGGGGCCTTTGTTTATTCCGTTGGGCCGCTGGGGCGGCGTGGAGCGCAGCGCAAAAGTCTTTCACAGGGAAAGCCGGGCATGATGCGCAACCAGTTGCGTCGCCCAAAGGTCATCGCCACTGAAGCGCAAGAAAAGGGGGGCGAAAACGCCCCCCTACCTGGTATTGAAAGACTGCTCGACTGGCTCAGGCAAGGTCGAAACGGTCGAGGTTCATCACTTTGACCCAGGCTGCGATGAAATCACGGACGAAGGCCGCTTTTGCATCGTTCTGGGCGTAGACCTCAGCCAGCGCGCGCAATTGCGAGTTCGAGCCAAAGACCAGATCAACGCGGCTTGCCGTCCATTTGACCTTGCCCGTAGAGCGGTCGCGCCCTTCGAAAGTGTCTTGCGCCTCGGAGGTCGCGTGCCAGGAAGTAGACATGTCGAGCAGATTGACGAAGAATTGATTGTTCAGCGTGCCCGGTGTGCCGGTCAAGAGCCCATGGCCGCAGTTGCTGACGCCAAGGGCACGCAGGCCGCCAACCAAGACCGTCATTTCCGGTGCGCTCAGCGTTAGAAGCTGAGCCTTGTCAACCAACAGCTCTTCGGCCGAAACCGAATATTGCCCTGACTGATAGTTGCGGAAACCTTCCGCCTTCGGCTCCATCGGCCCAAAGCTGTCGATGTCGGTCTGTTCCTGGCTGGCGTCGGCGCGACCGGACGTGAAGGGGACAGAAACGCCCGACGCCTGTTCAATCGCCGCCCCCCCGGCCAGCACGATCAGATCGGCCATTGAAACCGATTTGGCTGCGCTGTTGAAGGATTTCTGCACGCCTTCAAGGGCTGCAAGAACCTTTGCCAGTTGCGCGGGCTGGTTGGCAGCCCAATCCTTCTGGGGTGCCAGTCGGATACGGGCGCCGTTGGCCCCGCCGCGCTTGTCCGAGCCACGGAAGGTCGAGGCCGAGGCCCAGGCGACCGCGACAAGTTCACTCACCGACAGGCCCGTCGCGAGGATCTTGGCCTTGAGTGCACTGATATCTGCCGCGTCAAGCCCGACCGAACCCTTCGCGGGGATGGGATCTTGCCAGATCAAGTCCTCGGCGGGTACTTCTGGCCCCAGATACAGAACCTTTGGTCCCATGTCGCGGTGGGTCAGCTTGAACCAGGCGCGGGCAAAAGCATCGGCAAAGAGCGCAGGGTTATCAAGATAGCGGCGCGAAATGGGCCCATAGATCGGGTCAAGTTTCATCGCCAGATCGGCCGTCGTCATCATCGGGGGATGCTTTTTCGACGGATCATGGGCATCGACGATCATGTCCTCGGGCGCGCAATCCCTGGGGTGCCACTGCAGCGCACCGGCGGGACTTTTGCCCAGGACCCAGTCATATTTGTAAAGAACGGTTAGATAGCCCATGTCCCACGTGGTGGGGTTTGGCTTCCACGCCCCTTCGAAGCCCGAAGTTGTGGTATCTACGCCAACACCGCTGCGCAAAGCGTTTTTCCAACCAAAGCCCTGTTCTTCGATTGCGGCTCCTTCGGGGTCCGCGCCGACAAGCGCCGGGTCGCCTGCGCCATGGGCTTTACCAAAGGTGTGGCCACCGGCAACCAGCGCCACGGTTTCTTCGTCATTCATTGCCATGCGGCCGAATGTCTCGCGGATGTCGCGGCCCGAGGCGACAGGATCTGGGGTGCCGTTGGGACCCTGCGGGTTCACATAGATCAGACCCATCTGCACGGCGGCAAGGGGCTGTTCCAACTGGCGCTCACCTTCATACCGCGAATCGCCAAGCCAAGTATCCTCCTTGCCCCAGTAGATGTCCTCCTCAGGCTCCCAGACGTCGACGCGCCCGCCGCCAAACCCGAAGGTCTTGAACCCCATCGATTCAAGGGCGCAGTTCCCCGCAAGGATCATCAGGTCGGCCCAGGAAATTGCATTTCCGTATTTCTGCTTGATCGGCCACAAAAGCCGGCGCGCCTTGTCGAGGTTGCCATTGTCAGGCCAGGAATTCAGCGGCGCAAAGCGCTGGGTGCCGCTGCCAGCACCACCACGTCCATCCCCCGTGCGATAGGTCCCGGCCGAGTGCCATGCCATGCGGATGAACAGGCCGCCATAGTGGCCCCAGTCGGCAGGCCACCAAGGCTGACTGTCTGTCATAAGCGCGTAAAGATCATTCTTGAGGGCCTTGAGGTCCAACGTGCCAAAGGCGCTGGCATAGTCAAACTCTGCCCCCATCGGGTTGGACGCACTGCCATGCTGATGCAGAATGCGCAGGTTCAACTGGTTCGGCCACCAGTCGCGGTTGGACCTTGTCGCGGCGGATGTCGTGCTTCCTGCCCCATGCATTACCGGGCATTTGCCAGCGGTCTTGTTCGCGTCCATCTCGTTCTCCCTGGTGTCTTTGGCTTTGGCGACTGTCTAACAAAGCTGTTGGTCAAGTTTAAGTGTCATTTAGTATCGCAATGAAAAGCTGCAATGGGCTCTGACGCCCGGCGCAATGTCCGGCAAACCCAAGGGGACCGGGCAGTCAGGTCATGGCCAGAAGCCTTGGCGCGCCGGGCGAATGGCTGGCAGCGCACAACAAGAGTACAACTCTGCCCGAAAATGGCTGCGAGAACAACTTTTCAATCACACGCGTGCAAGATATGTCTTCAAAGCCCATGCAACCGGCGCGAGGAGACGGATATGACCGTGCGTGACCTGAAACTCCCCTCTGAACGCCACCCCGAAAAGGCCCATCGCCCAGATCAGGAGCAGCCAAAGAAACCGGCCTGGATCCGGGTCAAGGCTCCCACATCACAAGGTTACAAGGATACGCGCGATATCTTGCGCACCAACAAGCTGGTGACCGTCTGCGAAGAGGCGGGTTGCCCCAATGTCGGCGAATGCTGGTCACAGGGCCATGCGACGATGATGATCATGGGCGACATCTGCACGCGCGGCTGTTCGTTTTGCAATATCGCCACCGGAAAACCCAAGGCGCTGGATCAGTTCGAACCCGGACGGGTGGCACATGCGGTGCAGACGCTGGGTTTGAAGCATGTGGTCGTCACCTCGGTCGATCGCGATGATCTTGGGGACGGGGGGGCGGAGCATTTTGCCCAGACCATCCGCGCCATCCGCCACCGCGCGCCGGACACGACGATCGAGATCCTGACCCCCGACTTTCTGAAATGCGCCCCGGACGCGCTTGAAAAGGTTGTCGAAGCGCGCCCGGACGTCTTCAATCACAATCTGGAAACCGTGCCTGGCCTTTACCCGACGGTGCGCCCCGGTGCCCGCTATTTCCATTCGTTGCGGTTGTTGCAAAGGGTCAAGGAGCTGGATCCTGCGATGTTCACCAAGTCAGGGATCATGGTGGGGCTTGGCGAGGATGCGCAAGGCGTGCGTCAGGTGATGGATGACATGCGCGCGGCGGACGTCGATTTCCTGACCATCGGCCAATACCTGCAACCGACACCGAAGCATCACAGGGTAGACAGGTTCGTGACGCCCGATGAATTCAAAGCCTATGAGACTGCGGCCTATGGCAAGGGCTTCCTGATGGTTTCCGCCACGCCGCTGACGCGATCCTCGTATCACGCGGGCGATGACTTTGCCCGTCTTCGCGCTGCACGCCTGGAAAAGCTGGGCAACAGCTGATCAGGCTGATCCAATAGCGGCGCCTTCGGCGCGATTCCCATATCTCGCGGCCCGCCGTTGCGGTCGGTCGGCTCGGGCGCCTCCGGCGGGGATATTTCGGGACGGAAAATGCGATACTTCATTTTCTGTCTGCAAATATCCCGGGGGTGTGGGGGCAGAGCCCCCAGCCTTGTTCGCAGATGCAGAAAAGCCTTGTGGACAGGGGGAAGGCCCGGCGTTAAACCATCCGAGCCTTGATCCGCCCCTGCATGGAGACCGCTGCCCGATGGCCAGTCTGAACGACATCCGCTCGACCTTCCTCGACTTTTTCAAGCGTAATGGCCATGCGGTGGTGGACAGCTCGCCCCTGGTGCCGCGCAATGACCCGACGCTGATGTTCACCAACTCGGGGATGGTGCAGTTCAAGAACCTGTTCACCGGCGTCGAGACGCGCGATTACAAGCGCGCCACCACGGCGCAAAAATGCGTCCGGGCAGGCGGCAAGCACAATGACCTTGATAATGTCGGCTATACGGCGCGGCACCATACCTTCTTCGAAATGCTTGGGAACTTCAGCTTTGGCGACTATTTCAAGGAAAGCGCCATCCCCTTTGCCTGGGAATTGCTGACCCGCGACTTCGGCATCGACAAGGACCGGCTTCTGGTCACCGTCTATCATACCGACGACGAGGCAGCCGAGCTTTGGAAGAAGGTCGCGGGCCTGCCCGAGGAGCGGATCATCCGCATTGCCACAGACGACAATTTCTGGCGGATGGGGCCGACCGGCCCCTGCGGCCCCTGCACCGAAATTTTCTATGACCACGGAGATCATGTCTGGGGCGGTCCGCCCGGATCAGCCGAACAGGATGGTGACCGGTTCATCGAGATCTGGAACAACGTCTTCATGCAAAATGAGCAGCTTCCTGACGGCAGCTTGCGCAAGCTTGACATGCAGTCGATCGACACCGGCATGGGGCTGGAGCGGATCGGTGCCCTGTTGCAGGGCAAGCATGACAATTACGATACCGACCTGATGCGGTCGCTGATCGAGGCGTCGGCCCATGCGACCAGTGCCGACCCGGACGGGCCGGGCAAGGTGCATCACCGGGTGATCGCGGACCATCTGCGGTCGACAAGCTTCCTTATCGCCGACGGGGTGATGCCTTCGAACGAGGGGCGTGGCTATGTGCTGCGGCGGATCATGCGCCGCGCGATGCGGCATGCGCATATGCTGGGGGCGACGGATCCGGTCATGTGCCGGATGGTGCCGGCGTTGGTGCGGCAGATGGGGGCGGCCTATCCGGAACTGAGCCGGGCGCAGGCGCTGATCGAAGAGACGCTGAAGCTGGAAGAGACGCGCTTCAAGCAGACGCTCGACCGGGGGCTGAAGCTTCTGGATGACGAACTGGGCAAGCTGGGCGAGGGGCAGCCCCTGCCGGGCGAGGCGGCCTTCAAGCTTTATGACACCTACGGCTTCCCCCTGGATCTTACGCAGGATGCCTTGCGTGAAAAAGGCCGGTCGGTGGATACGATCGGCTTTGATCACGCGATGGAGGCCCAGAAGGCCAAGGCGCGTGCGGCATGGGTCGGGACTGGTGAAGCGAAGGATGCGAAGATCTGGTTCGAGTTGGCCGACAAGCATGGCGGGACCGAGTTCCTTGGTTATGACAGCGAGGCGGCCGAGGGGCAGATCCTGGCGCTGGTGTCGGGTGTGGCCGAGGTCGGGTCAGCCGCCGTCGGAGACAAGATTCAGATTATCGTCAACCAAACGCCATTCTATGCCGAAAGCGGTGGTCAGGTGGGCGACAGCGGTTTGATCCGCACCGATACCGGTCTGGCCACGGTGACGGATACGAAGAAATCGGCCGGCGTCTTCATTCATGTGGCCGAAGTGACCGAAGGGGCGATTGCGCGCGGACAGCCCGCGAAACTGGAGGTCAGCCATCGCCGACGTGCCGCGATCCGCGCCAACCATTCCGCGACGCACCTGCTGCACGAGGCGCTGCGGCGCGCGCTGGGTGATCACGTGGCCCAGAAAGGGTCGCTGAATGCCGAGGACCGGCTGCGCTTTGACTTCAGCCATTCCAAGGGCTTGACGGTGGCAGAGCTGGCGCAGGTCGAGGCCGAGGTGAACGATTTCATCCGCCAGAACAGCATGGTCGATACCCGGATCATGACGCCCGATGATGCCCGCGCCTTGGGCGCACAGGCTTTGTTTGGCGAAAAATATGGCGATGAGGTGCGCGTCGTGTCGATGGGCCGTCTGATCGGGTCGGGCAAGGGCAGCGACAGGGCGACCTATTCGCTGGAGCTTTGCGGCGGCACCCATGTCGAGCGCACCGGTGATATCGGCGCTTTCGTTGCGCTGGGCGATGCGGCCTCGTCCGCGGGTGTGCGGCGGATCGAGGCGCTGACCGGGCAGGCGGCACTGGATCATCTGCGCCAGCAGGATCAGCGGCTGTCAGAGGTCGCGCTGGCGCTGAAGGCGCAGCCGCAGGATGTGGCCGAGCGGGTGAAGGCGCTGATGGACGACCGCAAGGCGCTTCAGAACGAAGTGGCTAAGCTGCGGCGTGAACTGGCGATGGGGGGCGGCGGTGCGGGTGGTTCCGAGGCGCGCGAGATCAACGGGATCAAGTTCGCGCCCCAACAGGTGTCCGGCGTTACCGCCAAGGATCTGCCGACGCTGGTAAACGAGATGAAGGCGCGGCTTGGGTCAGGCGTGGTTCTGGTGATTGCCGACATGGGCGACAAGGCGGTGGTTGCGGCGGGCGTGACGGCTGACCTTACCGCGCGACTGTCGGCGGTTGATCTTGTCCGGGCGGCGGCCGAGCCCTTGGGCGGCAAGGGCGGCGGCGGTCGGCCAGACATCGCGCAAGCGGGCGGCACGGATGTGTCGAATGCCGAAGGCGCGATCAAGGCCGTCGAAGCGATCATCGGAGGATTGAAATGAGCGAGACGAAAAGCGCGCTCTGGATCGCCCATGTGAAGGTGTTGGATGCCGAGGCCTATGGCAAGTATGCAGCACTCGCCGGTCCGGCGATTGCCAAACATGGCGGGGCTTTCCTTGCGCGCGGCGGGCGCTATGTGCAGCTAGAAGGGAATGACCGGCCGCGCAATGTGGTGGCGCGTTTTCCTTCGCTGGAAGCCGCTGTTGCCTGCTATCACAGCCCTGAATATCAGGAAGCGCTGGCCCATGCGAAGGGCGCTTCCGAGCGCGACCTGATGGTGGTTGAGGAAGGCTGACGGGGGGGGTGGCCCGGCTTTCGGCAATGTATGCCGAGGCGGGCGGACTGAACTGACATAAGGCCCGCGCGACGCGCGGGCCTTATTGCTTCGGAAGGGTCCGCATGATCCGCATATCGTTCCGGCAATCTTGGGATTTCAAGGAATATGTTGCGATATATTTTGGATAGGAAGAAGAAACACCCGTTTTCTGCTTTTCACCTGCACATCCATCCTTTGAGGGGCGGAGCAATTTGTGGTATGGATCGGCCAAGTCCGGCACCAAGGGTTCGTTAGGGCCCTTCAGGCAGACTGGGCAGGCAAGAGGCGGGGTGCGGTCATGTCAGTTTCAAATCCGATGGGGGCCTGAGCCATGTGCAGATGGGCCGCCTACATAGGGCACGCGATCTTTCTTGAAGAAATCATCAGCCGGCCGGGGCATTCGCTGGTGCGCCAAAGCCATGAGGCGGCGGAATGCAAGACCGCGACCAACGCCGACGGGTTCGGGCTGGCGTGGTATGGCGACCATGCCGAGCCGGGCCTGTTTCGCGATATTCTGCCCGCCTGGTCGGACCCGAACCTTGCCTCTTTGACCCGGCAGGTGCGGTCGCACCTTTTTCTTGCCCATGTGCGCGCCTCGACCGGCACCGCGACCAGCCGCAACAATTGCCACCCGTTTGTGGTCGGGCGATGGAGTTTCATGCACAATGGCCAGATCGGCGGCTATGACCGCTTTCGCCGGGATGCCGACATGATGGTGCCGGATGATCTTTACCCGCATCGCCGGGGCGCCACCGACAGCGAAGCACTGTTTCTGGTGGCTCTGGGCGAAGGGTTGGCCGAAGATCCGAAGGGCGCCCTTGAACGGACCACCGCGCGGATGGAAAATCTGTCGCGCCAGAAGGGCGGCACCCCGCATTTTCGCATGACTGCCGCTTTTTCTGATGGCGAACGGCTTTATGCAGCGCGCTATGCGTCTGACGATCAGGCACCCACGCTGTACCATCGCTGGTCGGACAGGCTTCAGGGCCGGGCGGTCGTGTCGGAACCACTGGACGCGGGCGAATGCTGGGAGGCGGTTCCGCAGGGCAGCTTTTGTACGTTCGAGGGTGGTAGGGTTCGCATCGAACAGTTCCAGCCCGGCCTGCAATACATGAGCAGGGCGGCGGAATAGCCAACGGCTGCAGCGGGTCTGGCAGTATGGATGTGCGGGAGGGCGGACCCTCCCGCATCTTTCTCAGGCGCTGCGCGACTGGCGCTTGCGCTCATGCGGGTCAAGGTAACGTTTGCGCATGCGGATGCTTTTGGGCGTCACTTCGACCAGCTCGTCATCATCGATATAAGCGATCGACTGTTCGAGGCTGAGGCGCACCGGTGTGGTCAGGCGCACGGCTTCGTCGGTGCCCGAGGCGCGGACGTTGGTCAGCTGCTTGCCCTTGAGGGGGTTCACTTCCAGATCATTGTCGCGGTTGTGTTCACCGATGATCATGCCGGAATAGACCGGCTCCTGAACGCCGATGAAGAAATGGCCGCGGTCCTCCAGTTTCCACATCGCGTAGGCGACCGAAACACCGCTTTCCATCGAAATCAGCACGCCCATGCGACGGCCCTGGATCGGACCCTTGTGCGGGGCCCAGCTGTGGAAGATGCGGTTCAAGACGCCGGTGCCGCGGGTGTCGGTCAGGAACTGGCCGTGATAGCCGATCAGGCCGCGCGAAGGCACATGCGCGACGATGCGGGTCTTGCCCGCGCCCGCGGGCTTCATCTCGACCAGATCGCCCTTGCGCTCGCCGGTCAGCTTGTCGATCACAGCACCGGTATATTCGTCATCGACGTCGATGATGACTTCCTCGATCGGTTCAAGCTTTTGCCCGTTCTCTTCGCGGAAGATCACGCGGGGACGCGAGATCGACAGCTCGAACCCCTCGCGGCGCATGTTTTCGATCAGGACGCCCATCTGCAACTCGCCGCGGCCAGAGACGACAAAAGCTTCGCCGCCGGGGGTGTCTTCGATCTTGATGGCGACGTTGATCTCGGCCTCTTTCATCAGGCGGGCGCGGATCACGCGCGACTGCACCTTGTTGCCATCACGACCGGCCAGAGGGCTGTCGTTGATGCCGAAGGTGACCGAGATGGTGGGCGGGTCGATGGGTTGCGCGGGCAGGGCCACGTCAACGTCAAGCGCACACAGCGTGTCGGCCACCGTGGCCTTCGACATGCCGGCGATGGTAACGATGTCACCAGCCAGGGCCTCGTCGATCGGGGTCTGCGAGAGGCCCCGGAAGGCCAGCACCTTGGTCACCCGGAACTGTTCAAGCTTTTCGCCGTCGCGCGACAGCGCCTTGATGGTTTCGCCGACGCGCAAGCTGCCGCTCTCTACCCTACCGGTCAGGATACGACCGATGAACGGGTCCGCCGACAGGGTGGTTGCCAACATGCTGAAGGGCTCGGCCGCGCGGGCAATCTGCTTGGGGGCCGGCACATGGCGCACGACCAGATCGAACAAGGCATTCAGGTCTTTGCGCGGCCCTTCCAGGCTGTCATCCGCCCAACCGGCACGGCCAGAGGCGTAAAGATGGGGAAAGTCCAATTGTTCGTCACTGGCGCCAAGGTTGGCGAACAGGTCGAACACCTCGTTGAGGGCGCGTTCGGGTTCGGCGTCGGGCTTGTCGACCTTGTTCAGCACCACGATCGGGCGCAGGCCCAGGGCAAGCGCCTTCGAGGTCACGAATTTCGTTTGCGGCATGGGGCCTTCGGCGGCATCGACCAGCAGCACCACGCCGTCAACCATGCTCAGGATCCGCTCCACTTCGCCGCCGAAATCGGCGTGGCCGGGGGTGTCGACGATATTGATGCGCACGCCATCATGTTCGACCGAGGTGCACTTGGCCAGAATGGTGATGCCGCGCTCGCGCTCGATATCGTTGCTGTCCATCGCCCGTTCGGTCGTGGCCTGATTTTCCCGGTAGGTGCCGGATTGCTTCAGCAATTCATCCACCAGCGTGGTCTTGCCGTGGTCAACGTGAGCGATGATCGCAATATTGCGCAGTTCCATTTTGTCCGCCATCTCTAGGGTTGGCGCCGCGATAGAACAAAATGCGCGCAAAGGCTAGGGGCAGGGCAAAAAGAAAGGCGCTTCATGCCTCCCTGTCGGTCGCGGCTGCACCGCCGTCATCCGCGCCACGGGGTTCAATGCCGGAAAAAGCCAGCCGCGCCCATCTTCTTTTCAAAAATATCCCGGGGGTCCCGGGGCAGAGCCCCCGGCGGGTCGCCGCCAAA
>CANJQT010000099.1 GCA_947476475.1 Paracoccaceae bacterium
GCCGCCTTTGTGCCGCCGCGAATGTCCATACCGGTCTCACCCACGTTCGAACCACGGCTCAGGTCGTTCACCAGATGACGTAGCCGCTGCGGAACGTGACCAAGTTCTTCCATGGGCAGCGTCGCCGCAGCGATCTGCCCGCCGGACGCCCCGATCCGCAGCAGATCAAATTCAGCGTTCCCATCACTATGCGGGTAGATCAGTGCAACGGCCGAGGCTTCATACGCGGCTGCATAGGCC
Organism: Paracoccaceae bacterium; assembly: GCA_947476475.1. Classification (GTDB taxonomy): domain Bacteria; phylum Pseudomonadota; class Alphaproteobacteria; order Rhodobacterales; family Rhodobacteraceae; genus TMP-24. The sequence continues at coordinate 241 of CANJQT010000099.1, forward strand.
ATCATCTGATAGACATCGGCCTGCGAGATTCCGCGTTTTGGATCCTGTGCTTCAGGGATCAGACGCTTCCATTTGGTATCAAGGATCAACGTGCAATCGCCCCGTTGCAGCACGATATCCGGCTTCATCTGAAATAGCCCGGCCGCACCACGCCAAAGCGCTGGTCGCTGCGGTTTCTGGGCTGTGACGGTCCAGCCTTCAGGTGTCAGAAAACGACGCGCGATGTGGGTGATGTAGGCTTCGAACAGGACATTCATGCGAAAAAGGATGGCTTGGCCAGTCTGACCGCCGCCCGAGGTGGTCTGATAGCGCCCCATCAGGAACAACCGCGCCAATGCGTGTGCTGAAGCGAAACGGCGGTTCATCCGGTCGAAATGTACCTTGGGCAGTGGCCCCGCGGCAAGCGGGCTGATGCCCTCAAGCTGGCCAAGACAGTATTCCAGCGCCTGCCGGGTGGCGCTGACTCTGGTCAATCCGACCAGAAGCTGGGCCGCGGCCGCAAGAATCCTGTTCAACGGAATGTCCGGGGAGAATTCGTCAAACCGGCAGGCAAGCAGATCTGAACGCCCGGCGAAGCGGGTGAACTGCCGCTCAATCACCAGACGCCCGCGGAGGGCGCGACGATCATCTTCTTCCTGCCGATAGCCGCGCAGCACACCGGATCGAAGCGCGGATGTCAGCCGCCGCGCAAAGAGCGCCACAAATATCTCCAGCAGATCACGATCCTGCGTCTCCAACTCGGCCTGTTCTTCGGCCGACAAGTCAAACCCTTCACAAACCGCAATCATGTGGATCAGCCGCCGCCGCACCCCCGGTGCATCAAGATCGTCGATTTTGGGCAGGATTTCGAGTGTGATGCCCGGCGCCGCGATGATGCCGACAGTCTGCTGTGCGCGCAGACGGTTGCGGCCATCTTGCAAGACACGCTCGCCTTCTGCCGACTTCAGAGCCAAATCCTGCCCAGCACGGTCTGCAATAGCCAAAAGCCTGTCGGCCTCGGGGCGGGTCACCTCATCCGGCCCGGCGCCGATGTTCAAATAGGTCCATTCCTGTCGGGTCAGTCGTTTCATTGGCCCAGCGCGGCATATGCGTCGGCAGCGAAGTCGGCGCGCACGATGTAACGCCAACGTGGATCGCCCGCCAGATCATCAAGACCGGGCGGCACAGGAAGTTGTTTGCGCTCAATGAAGCCGCCCTGCCCCGTATCGCCAAGGATCGCGATGACCTTTTCCCAATCCTCGTGGAAATACTCGCAGAGCAGCGGAATGACCTTGCGACGCATGATGCGGTCGATATCCGATCTGGTCTGCGCGCCCATGAAAAAGGCATGCCCCACCAGATGATCACGCCCGACCAGATACTCGATGCGATCATTCATGGCCGTCAGAAGACCGGCAAGGTCCACCCCATCGACCACGCCGAGCAAGGCCGGATCTGGCGCCATCTCCACAAAATCGAAGCGGCGACGAAGCGCCGTATCCAGCAGCGCGATTGAGCGGTCGGCAGTGTTCATGGTGCCCAGAAAATGCAGGTTCGCCGGAAGCGTGAAATCATCCTGCGAATAGGGCAGCTTTACGGACACCTCATTCTCGGCACCGGCGCGCTTGTCCTCTTCCAGCAGCGTGATCAATTCGCCGAAGACCTTGGAGACATTGGCGCGGTTGATCTCGTCCATGACCAGCACATGCGGAAGGCGCGGCGCGTCGATGGACTGCGGGGCCAGAAAATCGGCCAGGGCGCTGGTTTTGATCCGCTGTGGCTTGATGCGGTAAAGCGTGCGGGGCGTCAGTTGCCCCTCCAGAATGGTGCCGATCGGCAATCCGTCGGCATCCGACCAAAGCCAGCGAACAGCGCGACGGTGCCGATAATGGTCTTCGTCACGCTCAACCATTTCATAGTTGCCGGTCACTTCCCCGACAGCACGGAAACCATGTACACCATTCGACACCACGACGAGATCGCCAACCTTCATGTCATTGCGCAGACTGTAGATGCTCGTCACATTCGGATTGTATCCAGTCGCGTTCGGTTCTTCTTGTTGCCAGCGGGCCAGGATGGCGTCGAAATCGGCATAGGCCGGGTCGCTCCAATCAACTGCGCCGCCATACCCAAGCATAACAAATCCGCCGTCGATGCATTCTTCGAAAAGATAGGCATCTTCCTCAGTGCGCGAATGTCCCAACCCCATTTTGAAAACGCCCCGACCGTCCAGCGAAAGCGGTATGCCGGATCGTTGCGCCGGGCGTTTAGCCGCAAGTTCCGCAATCAGGCGCAGTATCCCGGGATGTGGGACAAGACGAAACCCTGCCCCGCCTGCCTCGCCTTCCGACGCACCTGACGAGTTCGTTTCAGGACGCAACCCCTCGACAAAATCCTCATAGCTGAAGGATTGGTGAAAGGTCACAAAAGCGATCCGGCCTTCCGCGCGCAGTGCGTGAAAGCGCGCTTGCACCTGAGTGTTGTCGTCAGGCGCCGTGCCGTCACAGATGGTCACCGCATAGCGGGCCGTCGCGAAGGTCTTCCCAGTGCCGGGCGGGCCGTAGAGGATGGTATTGAGTGGCATGGTATTTCCCGTCTGTGTGTATTCACCGACTTGTATTTTGAATGCCTTGACGGCCTCAGTCTCGGCCGCGAGAACTGCCCAGAGAAACCCGTGGACGTCGATCATATCCCGGGGCCCAAGACCGCGTAGTTCAAGACCCGCAAAAAGATCGCGGGCAAGCCGATGGTCGAACTGGGCTGCCGAAAGAACGTCATCCGCTTGCGGCGGTTCTTCCCCATACAAGGCACGCGCGCAGGTCTTGCGGCGTTCCTGATTGATGTCCATCCATGTTGCTGGACGCGCGAACATCAACAAGGACTGCAGCGAGGAACGCATTGCCTCTGGGTCGGATCCACCTTCCGGTTTGGCCTGCAACGGTGCGATGGACGCCACAGCGTCGGCAAGATCGTTTGGGTCGGCTCCTGATCGCAGCAACGCGAACAAAGCGGTTTGTGAAATTTCCGGATTGTTCCGGATCACATAGCGGAAGCGGATTTTGGTCATGGTGTAGAGGTGAGACCGTCCTATCGTCTCGTCGCAAAGCGTCAAAGCCTGCTCGGCGTTTGAAATTTCGCGCAATCCCTCCTGCATCAAGTCCAGTGCGCCCTGTTTCTTGGCATCTCCGGTGCGTTCTTCATTCTCGAACACAGGATGCAAGGCATCGAAACGGGTAAAGCCCTCAAACTTTTTCTTGAAGACAACAATCCATCGATCAAGTGTCAGATCGAATAGTGACCCGCTCAAAGGTTGAAGTGCATCCAGTTCCCCGCCAGTCGCGACAGCAATTGCTGGGCCTTCATAGGGTGGCGAATACTGTCGGCGACCAGAGTGCTTCCTTGTGCTGAACCGCCCGGGTTCATCAATCAGCCGTGCGGTTTCAGGTGTCAAATGAAGCCACTGCGCGCCGTTGTTGTACTCCCACGCCAATGGGGCGCCTGATGGATGGCGCAGGCCTATCATCTTCGCCTTTATTGCCACGACCTCGCAACCGATCTCCGCCAGCCGACGGACGATTTCCCGGCGCAACGGTGCCGATGAATCGTCAATCTGGCTGATTGCGGAATTGACCTCTCCCCAAGTCGTCATTCTGGAACCACCGGATAGAAAGGCTGGCCCCAGCTGTGGTCGGGGTTGTCCATCATGATGTCGATCACGACCGGCATGAGAAAGCCCAGAATGGCGGCTCCGTCGCGGACTTGCGCCCGATTTATGCCGCTATTCCAGGTAGAGCCACCGTGCACGAGTTGGTTGCGCAGCACGTAGAGGCGATCGAACACATGGCTAAGAACTCGTGCAGTGTCACCGGCCTGCAGAGCCAGTGCGAAACTGCGGGCCGAGGCTTTGAACCTGACCTCCCAGTCGTTATAACCATCGATGCCGTTATGATGCTGCCAGAATGGATTGAAGACAAAGCGGTTCTGCATGAGCATCCGGATCGGCCCAGAAAACCTCTGCCAGATCGCGCCGTAGATTCGGCGATCGGCATCCAATGCAACCAGTTTGTCAAAGAAATCGGCGAATGTCTTGCGCTCGCCCGCCGGGATAGACTGAAAATCACGCTCATCCGCATAGGCTGCGTTGAAGGCGATCCACAGGAAGATGAACCTTGCATCGGGGTCATCGGCCGCTGCTGCTGCACGACCGATCCAGCTGATCGAACGATGCACGCGGAGCCCCATCGTTTCCGGAAACCCCGCGCGAAGCGATCTTTGCCTGGACTTGAGGGCGGCATGATCATGGGGTTCTGGCATGAGGGCTCTTCATCAATAATTCTCTTTTCATTACAATTCCGTGCGGCATTAATTTGGCATCACGGCAGCGCCTCGAAGTCTGCCCTGCGGTAGCCTTCCGTCATGGCGCGCAAACGTTCTGGAGCAAGAACTTCAACTGCATCCCCCCATTGGTAGAGGTGCCAGGCCATTTCCAGCCACCCGGCCGCATTGAACCGAACGATCAGGCTGCCATCCTGCTGCAGCTCGGTCTGCTGGTGCGGATGAAACCGGAACTCGGCTGCACGGGCTGCGGCGGAGGGGGAAAAGCGCCAAATGATCTCGCCGTACTGGTCCGGGTCCTGGAACGCCCCGAACGCCCGGGCCGCGTAGTCATCAAGCGAAAAGCCGGGGATCAGGCGAAAGGTTTCGTCCAGACATTCAGCAGATACGATCCGGTCCATCCGGAAATTCAGCAGACCATCGCCACGGGTCGGTTGCAACGCAACCAGATAGCTCCGTGGTCCGATCAGCAGTCCATGCGGTTCAACGATCCGCGCCGTCGCGTCGTGATCGCCATAGACGATCCGCAGGCGAAAGGGGCCGCGCAGACCTTCAATAACCGCATCAGTGATATCGGAGCGCATGACGACTTTGGGTCCAGGCCGAGCAACATGGCCAAGGGCCGACAGAACCGCCTCGGCGTCGGCCTCTGCCCGCAGCGCATCAAGTGGGGGTAGGCGTGCGATCAGGCCCTCACGCAGATTTTCAAGCGCGCGGGCGTGGCGCAGCCGGTTATCTTCACGCGCCGCGCGCACCGCGATTTCCAGTGCCTCGACTGTGGTTTCCTGCCGTGGCTGCAAACGGGCAAGCGCGGGGTCGTTCAGACGCCATCGCCGCCGCCGATCGGGGCCATCCTCGGTGGTTACATTCGCAAAAGTTGCTTCCAGCGCATCTGTCATACGCTGTGCCGTGCGGTGCGAGATATTGAGTGCAGCGCATATCTCCTGAAGGCTGATACCCCCGCGCCGCGCCGAGGCGAGCAGGGCAATCCGCAACAAATCCTGTGCTTTGGCAAAAGACATAATGCACCCATGTCAATTTTTGACATACTGCTAAGCTATTGATGATCTTGCGGTCCGTCGAGATGATTCCCTCTGGGAATGAGTTGCGCGAGATTTGGAGTAGGAATGAGGGATATCGGCGGCCGCACCTTACTATCCGCAACGGACCTCATGCGCTTCATGGGCTGCGCACACGCGACCACGCTTGATCTGGCGCGGATGCGCGGGATGGGGCCCGAACCGAAGGCCGACAGCGAAGATGCGGCACTGCTGCAAAAACAAGGCGACGCGCATGAAGCGGCACATCTGAACAAGCTGAAGGCGACCGGACGCGTCATTACTGAGATTGCGCGCGGCGATCTGGGCTATGATGCCGACGTGACGCGCAAGGCTTTGGCGACCGGGGCCGAGGTGATCTTTCAGGGCGCGTTCCAGTCAGGCAACTGGGGCGGCTGGTCGGATTTTCTCGAACGGGTGGAGACGCCTTCGGCTCTGGGCACATTCAGCTATGAGGTGGCCGACACCAAACTGAAGCGCCGACCGCATCCCAAGCATGTGCTGCAATTGGTGCTGTATTCCGATTTGCTGGCCGAGGTGCAGGGTTTAGCACCCGAATATGCCCATGTGGAACTGGGCAATGGCGAGCGGGCAACGCTGCGCCTGGCCGATTTCGTAGCCTATGCCCGGCAGGCGCGCGAACGGCTGGAGGCCTTTGTCGCGGCACCAACGCTGACGCGCGCCATCCCCTGCGGCGATTGCGGGCTTTGCCGCTGGGCGGATCATTGCGGAGCGATCTGGCAGGCCGAGGACAGTCTGTTCAATGTAGCCAACATCAGCCGCGTTCAGGTAAAGAAACTGGAGGCCGCTGGCGTCCGAACTCTTGAAGGGTTGGCAATCCTCAACCGTCCCGTGCGCGGCATGGCCGAAGGGACGCGGGCAAGGCTCGTGACGCAGGCGCGGCTGCAACATGCCCGCAAGACTGGCGATCCCGCGCATGAACTGCGGGTTGCTGATCCCGGAAAAGGCTTTGACCTTCTGCCTGAACCGCAGCCGGGCGATCTGTTCTACGACATCGAGGGCGATCCGCACTACGAGGGTGGCCTTGAATATTTGCACGGTGTTTGGTCCGACGGCCAGTTCCGGGCTTTCTGGGCGCATGACCACGCGGCCGAAGCGAGGTCACTGGCTGGCCTCTTTGACTTTTTTCGTGCGCATCTGGCGAAACACCCGCAAGCGCGCATCTATCACTACGCGCCTTACGAAATCACGGCGCTGCGCCGCCTGACCACGACCTATGGCATCGGCGAAGCATTCCTCGACCGCCTGCTGCGGGAACGCCGCTTTGTCGACCTCTACGCCGTGGTCCGCAGCGGGCTCATCGGATCGGAGCCGAATTATTCGATCAAGTCGATGGAAGCGTTTTACGGCCTCAAACGGGAAGGCGAGGTCAAAACGGCCGGTGGCTCAGTTGTCGCTTATGAACGTTGGATCGAGACCGGCGAGCAGCAGATCCTCGACGAAATCGAGGATTACAACCGTGTCGATTGCGTCTCGACCGAACAGTTGCGCGACTGGCTGGTGGGCATCCGTCCTTCCGGCCCGTGGCCGGTCATTGGCACGAAGGACGAGGGACAGGAACAGCAGGCCGATATCGAGGCGGACGACCTGCGCGCCCTGCTTACAGGCTCTGATCTGCCGCAGGATCGTCAGGACATGCTGTTCAACCTTGGCCTATTCCATCGGCGCGAAGCGAAGCCTGCGTGGTGGGCGATCTTCGACAGCCTCGGCAAGGACGAAGACGACCTGATCGACGATCTTGACGCGCTGGGCGGGCTGGAGGCCGTTGGCCCGGCAGTGCCGATCAAGCAGTCAATGGCCCGAACATACCGGTTTCCGTTGCAGGAAACAAAACTGCGCGACGGCAAGAAGGCGAGCATCCCAACGCCGGAGGGCTTCACCGGCGTCAACATCGAGGCCTTCGACCGGAAGGCGCGCGAGGTCACGCTTAAGATCGGTAAGGCGCGTGCCGATCTGCTGGCCGAACGGCTGACCCTGCATCCGGACAAGCCGATCGACACCAAGGTCATCGCCGCCGCCCGGCGCGACGTGATTGCCGATCAATGCGGGGGGCGGAAATTTACAGCGCTGGGGGATCTTCTTTCGCGTAACGCCCCGCGTATGAGTGGCGGCACAGGTGCCGATATTCTAAACCACGTCGATCCTGTCGCGGGCACTATCGCAACAGTCGCGCGAATGGAAAACACTGTGCTGCCAATCCAGGGTCCGCCCGGCACCGGCAAGACGCATGTCAGCGCCCGCGCGATCCTGTCGCTTGTCGCGGCGGGCCACCGCGTCGGCGTCGCATCTGCCAGCCATGAAGCCGTCCGCAATGTGCTGATGGGTTGCCTTTTGGCCCTCGAGGACGATGACCTGCCGATCACGCTGGAGATTGCGCACAAAGTCAGTAGCGATGACGATGGCTACCCAGAAGGTATCGACGCAATTTTCCGGCCCACCAGCAACGATGACCCCGCTCTGGCCGCGGCCGATATCGTCGGTGGTACCGCCTTCTACTTCGCGCGCGAAGAAAACGTGCAGGCCTTCGACTGGCTTTTTGTAGACGAGGCCGGGCAGGTCGGTCTTGCGAACATGCTGGCGATGGGCCGTGCCGCGCGCAACATCGTGCTGGTCGGTGACCCGCGCCAGCTGCCGCAGGTGATCCAAGGCGCGCATCCGCACCCGGCGAACTTGTCCTGCCTCGACTGGCTTCTGGGCGACCATGCCACCGTACCACCCGATCGGGGAATTTTCCTGCCCACCTCGCGCCGGATGCACCCAGAGGTCTGCCGCTTCATCTCGGATCAAGTCTATGAAGGGCGACTGCAAAGCCACCCTGACACCGCGCGCCAGAGCGTGACCGGCACGCCCTTTCCCCAAGCAGGCGCCTTCTGGGTGCCGGTGGCGCACGAAGGCAATGCGCAGATTGCGCCCGAGGAGGTCGCCGCTATTTCCGACGCCGCCGCCCACCTGCTGATCGGCCAATGGACCGACAAGGACGGCACAACCCGCCCGTTGCGCGAGGCCGACATTATCGCGGTCGCCCCCTACAACGCGCAGGTCAACGCCCTGCGCGCGGTCATGCCCGCAGGCATCCGCGTCGGAACTGTGGACAAATTCCAGGGACAAGAGGCCCCCGTCTGCCTCGTCTCGATGACCGCCTCTTCAGTCGAGGAATCCCCGCGAGGCATGGAGTTCCTGTTCTCGCTCAACCGCATCAACGTGGCGGTCTCAAGGGCAAAGGGGCTGGCGCTCGTATTCGGCGCACCCCGATTGCGCGAAGCGAAATGTGAGACGGTTGAACAGATGCGGTTGGTGAATACGCTCTGCGCGTTGCATCAGGGGAAAGCAGAACGCGATGAATAGTTTGCGGCGCGGCCAGATGGATGAACCACTTGTTTGCAGCCTATTGTGCACTGGCGACGAGACGGATTTTTTTGCTATATCGAGCGCAAATAGACCTGCATCTGCCGCCCAGAGCGCAGTCGGCCTCTTAGCCAACGGCTATTTGCCGATATTTATGGTGAATAACCATTTTCTATTTTCTGAGAACTGCGACATCGCGTGCTAGAAAAATGTCCGAAATGTATGACTCGCAGAATTCGGAATGCCGTATGGCTACTGCAGCGAAAGTCCGCTTCCCACAATTTGCAAAAGAAAAGCAGTTCGAACAATACTAGCGCATTCCAATCATACTGGAATTTCACATGAACGATGAACGAGAACAGTGTAAAATATCCGCAATCTGACTGCATTAACGTTGCAGGAAGGTTTTATTGGCTCAACTCACCAACTTCCCCGTTCACGCCGCAGGCAACAGACATATCACTGCGTGAAACTTTGGGCGCTCGAAGCCAAGGCCAATATCAGAAAATTTCTCTGGACCTATTCGGATTAAGTCTCGGGCTGCCGTTTTCTCGGCCGCTGTCATCTCGGGCAATTGGCCTTCCTGCAGTTTCAGTCGGTTCAACAGAGAAAGCAAGTCACCGTCAGTCAGGACTCTCCCCTTTCCATCCGTATCTTGAAATCCCAAAGCCACCTCATGTACCCGCGCCTGCGTTCCGGTCAATTCGTCGATAACCTGGAAAATCATGCATGGATGATCAAGTCCGAAAAGCCGCGTGAGATGCATCGGGCGGGACAGCGCCGATCTTAGCGCACGGTCGAAAAGCGCATGGCCTATGCCAATAAGGCTAGACGCCGCCTCCTCTGCAGGAAGGTTTCGGTCCAATCGTAGCCCCTCATAGCGATCACGCAACTCCATGGCGTTGCGCCAAAGTTCTGGCGTGACGACTGAAAGGCCTCCATCTTTGTTCATGAGCCTGCGGCCCTCGCACAGCAGTGCGTGGCGCAGAAACGATTCCAGATCAGGCAAGTCTAGATCAGGAATCTGCCTGCTTAACGACTGAAAATCATATCGAGCCACGTTGCCGACCATCCCGCGTACGGTTTCAACCACATCTCGGCCGCCAAATTGCGCGGTCCGGTGATCGAACCAGTCTTTCAGCCCGCCTCCCGCAGGGCGCATAGGTGCCTCGGCAAAGATTTCTTCAAAGAAGCTCCCTCCCGACATACCGATGACCAGTTGCGAGATGTCTTCGGCCTCGTCCATTGAGGCGGAAAGCGCGGCTTGGATATGCAACAGCTTTTCTTGCAGGAGGTCCCATATCCGGGCCTCGACCGTCTCGGGATTGCGCATCAGGAAAACCTGAACCGATCGCTTCTGGCCGTACCGGTTTAGACGACCCACTCGCTGATGCATGCGCATTGGATTCCACGGCAGATCAACATGCACCAAGACGGCGCAGCGGGCTTGTAGGTCGATGCCCTCACCCCCCGCTTCCGTAGAAATGAGGAAGCGCGTTCGCCCAGCGTTAAAGTCAGAGGCAGCTGCGCCCCGCTCCATTCTCAGAACGGAGCCATCCGGAAGCGTCAAACGGTCTTCGCCATTGATAAAGCCAACCCGGCCGCGGCCAAAACGCGCCTCCAATGCGGCGTGCACCATCGCCTGCGTAGCTTTGTATTCGGTAAAGAACAGTACTGGCTCGCCGTCAGGCAGACTCTCTACCAAGTTGATTAGCCGATCAATTTTGGTTTCACGATGAACTACTTCTGCGAGCCCGATCATCTCGTCAAGCCTGTTGATCTCATTCTGCAAAAGGTCGATAGAACCGCTCCATGCCCGGCGTTCCTCAGCTTCTGCTTGATCGTCCAACGTCTCGAACTCTTCGACTTCGATGACGGCAGGCCGGTGGGTCAGCGACGAAACCGTTTCGCGGCGCTTGATCAGCGCGGAGCGGATTGCGGCTATCGAACTGGCGGCAAGTTTCTGCAAGGCGATAAGCACCAGCATCCGGGCGGTCTGCCCACGTCCGCTTAGGCTGTTGGCATATGCGCGGCCTTCGAGGATAAAACCACTCATCGTGTCGTAGAAGGCCCGTTCGGCGGTGCTATAGCTGTAGTCCACCGGCGTTACTGTTACAGGCTGAAATAGCGGCCGGCCCTTCAAATCGGTGACTTTAGCCTTGTTGTTGCGGATCATGGCTTTGTGCAAGTCTGGCAATTGAGGAAGCATCTCTGCTTCTGCCGAGAATAGATCTGGGCGAACGAGGTTCATCAGCGCCAAAAAGCCGTAGTCCTTGCCCCGATGCGGCGTGCCCGTGAAAAGTACTAAAGAGACGATTCTCCCCGCATCTTGCAGTGTGCGCAGTAACGCAAAGGTCAGGGTTGACCCACGTTCTTGCGCTTGGAAGTGGTGGACTTCATCAACGATAACCAAATCCCAAGGCTCGGCCTGCAAGAGCTTCTCGCGCGCGCTCTCCATGCGAAGTGTCTGGAAAGAAGCTACGACTGCATCATTCGTCTCCCAGAAGGACACGGCGCCCTGATTTTGTGCACTGACATACTCGTTCAACCGTATATCAAACATCTGCTTCATCCGCTCCCGCCATTGTGGCACCAGACGGGCGGGGGCAAGAACAAGAACCCTCCGCACCCGCCCTGAAGCCAAGAGTGGCGAAAGGATTAGACCAGCTTCGATCGTTTTGCCTAACCCCACGTCGTCGGCTACTAGCCAACGAGCTGGCCAATGCCGCGTGACCTCACGGCATACCCATAGTTGATGTGGCAACAGTTGAACCCGCGAGCGCGAGAACAGTCCCCATTGATCGTTTATTGACTTTATGGCGAAGGCTTGTGCCCTGGCCAGGACTTGCAAGCTGTCCTCGGGCTGGCCCGCGGAGAGAGCGGTATCCAGTGATCGCGCGGCTGCCAAATCGCGCGCAAGAACTTGTTCAATTCTAGCGCCGAAACGGACGACGACCATATCGCCATCCCGCATCACGACGCGCCCATCGCCCAGACGTTGATGCCTAACGGCCTGATCTTTCTCGAAGTCCATTATTCCGCCAACTCCTCGTCGGGCATATCGATAGTTTGGATCAGATAATGGGCTGCCTCTAAATGAGCACTAAGCGCGCTGCCTTGGGTGGCCGAGATCTGCAAGGGGAGATCAAAATCGCCATTGAAGGTTGCCCTATCCTTGAGGTGAATCTTAACCATTTGATAGATTGCCCCGCTGGCATCCATGTCTGCTTGGTCGCCCAGGCCGGAAACAGCAAACGGCGCAAGGAGATTCCGTAGTCGTCCGGAAGCGGCCCAAGCGTATGGGCGCATCCGTTCTGCATCCAGCCCCGTCCAAAGCCCATGGCGCAGGCTCTCACGGATCATCCAGTTGACCCCAATTCCAAGGCTTTGCCTCAAGGGGCCGCCCTCCAAACCGAGTCGTGCCCAGTCGTGCGAAGCTGAGGGGGCCAAGGCATCTCCCAAGCGGATCGCCCCCTTTTGCGCGACCAAGAACGGCAGACGCTGAAAAGCCATCACATAATCAGGCAAATAGCATGTCAGAAGATGCAAATCGACGATGCGACGGTGCCACGGCAAATATGAAATATGGTTACGATCCGGTGCTGCCACATCTTGCAACCATTTAAGCCAAGCCTCAGGTGCGTGCTTGGCCCCGGCCTTTGAGATGTCCGTCCACCAACCCTGACGCTGCGCTTCCTCGACGAAACTGCGGTGCTGGCCGTCGATCGTTCGCCCCATCGAGCGGAACATGCCCAGCGCAAAAAATGTGAACCAGCCTTGGCGGTCGTCCTCAGCTTCGGAGTCGAGCAACTGACGCGGGTGAAAGCTCTGCGGATAGGCCTGTTGATCCCCACATTCTCCAAGTAAGTCGCTGATTTCGCTGTCGTAATCGTGATATTTCGCATATAAATCATGGCGTTGACGGCTGCGAGGGGCGCGTTTCATGGATCACCTGGAGGGTGCGGGCTTGGCGCGGGGAGATCGGGTTGATTTCGAC
>CANJQT010000100.1 GCA_947476475.1 Paracoccaceae bacterium
AGCGACAATGGTCCATCAGGGATTTCTTGGCGCTTAGGACGATTTCGCCGCGCGCCTCGAAAATTGTCCAGTCGATCCGACTTTCTCGCAAGTCGGTCAGGCCGATGCGCACAACCGGGATCACTTGATCACGGATCATTTCCTCGGCGTTTGTGCCCCATTCCTTTTCAGTCGTGTCCAGAACAACGCGCCTGCGGAAAGGCTCCTTGCCCGAGGCGGAGATGAAACTGTCGATGTGGATCTTCTGGATACGGGCATCCGCGGCGTAAAACTTTGCTTGAATAGCTGCGAAGCCTGCCTCATTACGCAGTTTTGCAACCAAGTCGATACCAACGTCTTTGCCGTCGCGGCCATTGGTTTTTGCCCAATCCGACCAAGTCCAGACCGCTTCATATTCTTCTGACTGAACAGGGTCATTCATGAAAAACACGAGGGCCAACCGTTCGAAATAGGTGCCCTTTTCACGCTCTGTAACTGCAGCGTCGCGGTAAGACTGTAAGATTCGGTCGATGGCGGTCATAAGCACCCCTGACTATGTATTTCATCAACTTAGCGATGAACCATCAGGGCGGCGACTACAAAAGTTCGCCTTTTCGCCAGTGTCAATAAAAAGGGGGCTCACGCCCCCTTCTCGAACTTCAGGACCGGGATGCCCAGCTTTTTGGCCTTGTCAGCGAGGTTCTCCTGGATGCCATTGCCCGGGAAGACGAGAACGCCCACGGGCAGCACGTCCAGCATGGCGTCGTTGCGCTTGAACGGTGCGGCCTTGGCGTGTTTGGTCCAATCAGGCTTGAAGGCAACCTGTGTGACCTTGCGGGCATCGGCCCATTTGGCGGCGATGAGTTCGGCACCCTTGGGGCTGCCACCGTGCAGAAGGACCATGTCGGGATATTTGGTCTGCACCTGATCGAGCTTGCCCCAGATCAGGCGGTGATCGTTGAAGTCGGTCCCACCGGTGAGGGCGATCTTGGTGCCTTGGGGCAGCATCACTTCGGTTTCCGAGCGGCGCTTGGCGGAGAGGAAATCGCGGCTGTCGATCAGGGCCGCCGTCAGGTGGCGGTGGTTCACCATCGAGCCAGAGCGGGGCCGCCAGGTTGAGCCCGTGTGCAACTCAAACGCCTCGGCGCTGCGGTCGCGGAAGGCTTCCAGACAATGCCGCCGTTCGACGAGGCTGGTGCCTTCGGCCGTCAAGCGCTCAAGCTCAGTCGATTTCACCTCAGAGCCGTCCTGTTCGCGCTGCAGGCGGTGTTGCGCCACTTCGTTGTCGTCGAGCAACCGCTCGGTCCGGGCAGCGGCGCGTTGGAAGAGGTTGACCTGGCCCCAGAGCAATTCTTCGAGGTCGGGTTCCATGCGGGTGTCGCCAAGGGTTGCGACGAGGGCATCGAAGATATCGCTGACTGCATCGATGAGGCGCTCGGGCTCCGGCATCGGGCGCAGATCGATCTCGTCCTGGAAGGCACGGGTGCCATAGAGCTGAAGCTCCTGAAGCGCCCAGGCGGTCTGGGAAAGGGCGGGGTTGCGGTCGAAATCCTCGCTCTGGAATTGGGTCGTCATGGTCTTTTGCCTCCGGCTGCTCGGGCCCGCGCGACATCCCGCGCGGCCTTCATGGGCTGCGAAAGCTGTCACTGGGGACGCCTATTCACCCCCTCTTTGGGGCCGGAACGCATGTGGAGGAGGACGGGGGGCGGCTGATTTGCTTCGCGATGCAAAGGCGGGGCGAGCCCCGTCGGCGGAAATCAGTTGCCCTCCGTCCTTGAAGGGGCGGCCCCTTTGACGGCCGCCTGCCCATCTCTTGAAGGACGTGCGGGTGCTTGCGCGGGTTCGACAGCCGGGAAGAGGAGAAAGACGCGACCCGGTTCCTCAAGCGATGCTTGACCCCTGCCCCGCTCCCTGACTGCCTTTGCGCTTTGAGAGTTCAGATCGTCAGCCGATGCTGATCCTTGAGGTCGATCTGTTTTGCCAGATGCTGGCGCAGCGCCTCAGCGCCTTGGGCGCGCAGATCATCGTTGAAATCCCCGAGACGCGGCTCTAGCACCCTTACGGCAATCCCGGCCTCGGTTGCTCTGGCGGTCAACCTTTCCGCCGCGCGCTGCCCCGCCGGATCGCGGTCGATGGCAATGTAGAGGCGCTGTAATCCGTCAGGCAACAGGACAGCTCCGAGGTGAGACGACGAGAGCGCCGACCAGACCGGCAAGGAAGGTACAGCCTCGCGCACGGAAAGCATGGTCTCGATGCCTTCACCCAGCACGAGGGTTTGATCTGCGGGCACGATCCTGACGGCATTGCCCAGAAGGTGACCCATTGCCCGACGGGGGATCTCGACAGACGCCTTGTCCTGACCGTCAGGCGCCAACCAAGTGCGATGTACCCCTTGTAAGGCCCCTACCTCATCGGTGACCGCGGCGATCATCGCAGGTCTGGGCACAGGCTTGGTCTGACCCTCATCTCGATGCCAGCACTTTGGGTGGAAGCGCAGGGCCGCACTCGGCACCGCTTGGGTGATGCCCCGGGAGTGCAGATAGACTTCGGCCAGAGACCCCGCCAAATGCAGCGACGCTGCGAACAGGCGCGATGCCGCCTCAACCGTGCCGCTTGGGGATTTGGTCGCCCGCTGCACGGACACATCCGGGAGAACCGGCTGCGGACGGCCAAGATGCGCGCGGGCCTCGGCCAGAAGATCGGGAAAGCGCGTGATCCCCGTGCGTTCGCGGATGATGTCGAGGAGATCACCGTGTTCGCCGGTTGCACTGTCGGTGAATTTCCCGGCGGCACCCGGCCCCGAGGTGGGACCGGTCAACCTGACAAATAGCGAGCGACCCGGAGTGTTCTGCAGATCGCCAACCATCCAGTACGAGCCTTCCCGCCTCCCGGCGGGAAGATAGTGGCGGCAAACGCTTTCGGCATTCTGCGAAAGATCCCGCAACAGATCTTCAGTTTCCAACGACATGGCACACACGATTAACAACCTTTGCGTGCATGTAGACCCTGGATGGGGAAACGTGCAAGCAGGTGATCGAGCACTTTCACACCGCCGGAATCCGTCGGACAGAAGAGGCGCAGCTTCCAGGCGATGATTTCCGAGAAAAAGCCATCGGCCTTGAGCCGGTCCTTCTGCGCTTCCGTGAACCCGGAGAGCTCGATCCGGTTGACCCCCATGACGCGGGAGCGGTGCAACTCCATTCCTTCAGCCAGTCGCACCACGGTCTTGCCCTCCAGAACGAGGGCATGGACCTGCGCCGGCGTGAGCTTTGGCGCGTCGTCGGCAAGCGTCGTCGCGACCCAAGCGGGTGAGACCCGGCGACCGATGATGCGCTGGCCGTCATCGGTTTGGAGCCGGTAGACGCGGGTTTCGTCTTGGGGGAGCTGCTTCCAGATCGGCAGCAAGAGCCCAGCAACGATATGCAGCGTGGACTCGCTGAACTCTGGCACCTCGGCTAGTTCCTCGGTCCAGGCGGCGGTGAAGGCAGCGCGGTCGGCCTCGAGCCAATGCGTGTCATCCATGATCTTCGCTGGGACGGTGCTTGCCTCGTTCGGGCGGATCAGCCGCAGCCGGGGCTCAATGGTGCCGTCGTCCAGCATCAGGCTGGTGGCAGGCACCTGCACGGCGGCCCGGCCCGAGCGGCTGTTGACCAGGAGCCGTGCCTTCGGGTCATCAAGCCAGTCCAGCGCATCGGCCAGCGAGGTCGGCGTGTTGCGCCGCTTCTCCGCGATGGTCAGAAGCTGGGTTTCTGCACCGGAGCCGGGATGGGTGTAGATCACCCGTGCATCCGTGACGTGGAAGCTCTCGGCGCGCAGCGTCTCGAGCCCGAGGTCATAGACCCCGGCCGCGATGGCGCCCTCGATCCGCTGGTCGAGCAATTCCTCGAAGGCCGAAAACAGCACGGCCTGCATGTCAATCGTCAGCGCCAGCAGGCGATTGAGGAAGGTCGTGATCGGCGGCAAGTCGTCCTTCAGACCATTGTCATCGGTCAGGCTGAGCCCCGTCGCATCCTCGAAGGCCCCGAGTGAGCAGCCCGGCACATCGCCGCGATAGAGTTTGCGGTAAAGCTGGCGCAGGGCATCGCGGGCGTAAGGCGACTCGAGGTTGTCCTCGGGTCGGAACAGCCCCTGCCCGCCGGTCTGGCGCTGGCCGCGCGTGATGGCACCGAGCGTGTCGAGGCGACGGGCGATGGTGCTGAGAAAACGCTTTTCTGCCTTCACATCCGTGGCCACGGGCCGGAAGAGCGGCGGCTGCGCCTGATTGGTGCGGTTGGTGCGACCCAGTCCCTGAATGGCCGCATCCGCCTTCCAGCCCGGCTCCAGAAGATAATGGACGCGCAGTCGCTGGTTCTTCGCCCCGAGATCTGCATGATAGCTGCGTCCCGTGCCGCCAGCATCTGAGAAGATCAGGATGCGTTTCTGGTCATCCATGAAAGAGGCGGTTTCCGCGAGATTGGCAGACCCCGCCCGGCTTTCCACGACGAGGCGCGCGGCATGCCCTTCGCCCTTCCTCACGATGCGGCGCGAGCGGCCCGTCACTTCCGCCACGAGATCGGTGCCGAAGCGCTGCACGATCTGATCCAGCGCGCCGGGCACGGGCGGAAGCGAGGCCAGATGCTCGATCAGCGCGTCGCGCCTGCGCGCGGCCTCGCGGCATTCCACCGGCTGGCCATCGCGCGTGACGGGCCGCGAGGAGAGGTTGCCCTCGCTATCGGTGAAGGGCTCGTAGAGCTGCACCGGGAAGGAATGGGCGAGGTAGTCCAGGCACGCCTCTCTTGGCGTGATGTCCACCCGCACATCGTTCCACTCATCCGTAGGGATGTCCGACAAGCGGCGCTCCATCAGCGCCTCGCCGGTGGAGACGATCTGGATGACGGCCGCATGGCCTGCTGCCAGATCGGCATCAATTGACGCGATCAAGGTAGGGGTTTTCATCGAGGTCAGGAGATGACCGAAGAAGCGCTGCTTGGCAGACTCAAAAGCCGAACGTGCAGCAGATTTGGCCTGACGGTTCAGCGTGCCGTTCTCACCCGTGATGTTGGCGGCCTCCATCGCAGCGGCGAGGTTGTTGTGGATGATGGCGAAAGCCCCGGCATAGGCATCGTAGATGCCGCGCTGCTCCGGGGTCAGCGCATGCTCCAGCATCTCGTATTCGACGCCGTCATAGGAGAGCGAACGGGCGGTGTAGAGGCCAAGAGACCGCAGGTCGCGGGCTAACACCTCCATGGCGGCGACGCCGCCTGCCTCAATGGCCTCGACGAATTCGGCGCGCGTTGCGAAGGGGAAGTCTTCCCCGCCCCAAAGGCCGAGGCGTTGTGCATAGGCGAGGTTGTGAACTGAGGTCGCCCCGGTGGCCGAGACATAGACCACCCGCGCATTCGGTAGCTTGTGCTGCAGGCGCAGGCCTGCCCTGCCCTGCTGCGAGGCCTCAGTGTCGCCACGCTCGCCCTTCGAGCCGGCGGCATTGGCCATCGCGTGGCTTTCATCGAAGATGATGACACCATCGAAGTCGACCCCGAGCCAGTCCGCGATCTGGTCGACGCGGGATTTCTTGGCCCCGCGTTCTTCTGAGCGAAGTGTGGCGTAGGTGGTGAAGAGGATGCCCTCGGTGAGGGGGATGTCGCGGCCTTGCGCAAAGCGCGACAGCGGCGTGACAAGCAGCCGCTCTTGCCCGAGAGCCGACCAATCGCGCTGAGCATCCTCCAAGAGCTTGTCGCTCTTTGACACCCAGAGGGCCTTCCGGCGGCCTTGGCACCAGTTGTCGAGCAGTATCCCGGCCGATTGGCGGCCCTTGCCCGCCCCCGTGCCATCGCCAAGAAAGAAGCCACGACGGAAACGGATGGCGTCAGGGGCATCATCGGGCGCGGCCGAGACCATGTCGCCGGTTTCATCGACTGTCCACAACCCCGCGAGACAGGCGCCATGCGCTTCACCAGCGTAGATCACGGTCTCCAGCTGCGCGTCGGACAGAAGGCCATCGCGCAACACGGCAGCGGGCAGCTTCGGGCGGTAGCTGGGTTTTGGGGGCGCGGCCGAGGCCATGGCCGCCGATTGCACCAGCTTGGTCGGGTGTGGTTCTGCCCCGGGGATGTCGATCGCCTGCAGGCGGAAGGTCTCGTAAATCGCATCCGACAGGCGCGCAGTATCATCGTTGTCGCGCCCCTCGCACAGGGTATAGGCGAGGTCTTCGGCCTCGATCTTAGCGATGGCTTGCGCGGGTTGGGCCGCAGAAGTCACGCGAGATATGCCAATGGCCTTGCGCGTGGAGGGGGCAGAGTTTCCCGCGAAGAGGGAAAAACGGCTCTGACTTGCCGTGGCGGCCTGATCCGACTCAAAGCGTGGCGGAACGTCAGCGGTGATCCGGGAGAGGAGATGCGCTACATCCGGAGACGTTGGCTGACGCAGGTCAGCGGTGACGCCACCCATCTCGCCACTATAGCATTTGTCGAAGACCGAAATCCGGGTCTCGAAAGTGGTGCCATGCTTGGCGAAAGCCGCCCCCGACACAGCGCCGGTGAAGACGAGATGTGCGGTTTCGGTCAAGCGGGCGAAGGTCTCGGCCCAGGCCGGGGCATCGGGCGCGAAACCTGCCCCGGTGATGACCACGAGCCGTCCACCAGGGGCCAGCCGGGCAAGCGCCGAGCGCAGATGCCGCGCCGTCGCTTCGGTGGAGCGGCCATCGACATTTGCCACCGCCGAGAACGGCGGGTTCATCAGGATGACGCTCGGGCGCATGCCCGCGTCGAGATGATCGTCAATCTGCGCGGCGTCAAAGCGAGTGACCGGGCAGCCCGGAAACAGCAGTCGCAGAAGGTCGGCGCGGGTGTCTGCCAACTCGTTCAGTGCGAGGCTGCCGCCCGCGATCTCGGCGAGGATCGCCAGAAGCCCGGTCCCGGCCGAAGGCTCGAGGACCAAGTCACGGGGAGTGATCTGCGCAGCCGCAAGGGCCACGAGCCCCATGGGCAGCGGCGTCGAGAATTGCTGGAAACGCTCCATCTCCTCCGACC
Organism: Paracoccaceae bacterium; assembly: GCA_947476475.1. Taxonomy (GTDB): domain Bacteria; phylum Pseudomonadota; class Alphaproteobacteria; order Rhodobacterales; family Rhodobacteraceae; genus TMP-24. Next base: position 6,987 of record CANJQT010000100.1, read on the forward strand.
GTCGGGTATGCGTGGGCAAGAGGCCAGCCACCTTGGCGAGGATCGGCAGGAGCCCAACAGGCGAGCCAGCCCGAGCCAACAACGCGCGGCCGAATTTGCGCAGGAAGAGAACCAACGCCACCTCGCCCGCCTCATAAGCCAGCTTCCAATCCCAGGCGCCTGTCGCATCGGAGCCACCGAAGGCGCGCTCCATTTCGAGACGCAGGCGCAGGGCGTCGATCTGAAAACCCTGCGCCAGATCCGGCTGCAGGGATTGCGCTACGATCACAATAGCGGCGGCGGTGTCGGGGCATTGCAGCGGCGCTACCAGCGGCAGCGCAGTTGCAACAGAAGTCTGAAACGTCATCGGGGATCTCCGGATTGGGACAAGGACAAACCGGCGGGGCACTCTCTCTGTCCCCCTTCGGCTTAGCCCTTTCCCGCTCCCCTCTGCCTCTCCAACCCCGGAACTACGGATGTGCAGCTTGATTTTGTTCCCGTAATGTTCTATATACAAATTCAACGCCACAAGGGAGATATCCCATGGAAGCCACGACCTTTGCCCTGCCCGCCACCCCGCGTCAGATCGCCTATGCGCGGTCATTGGCCCTGCGAAACCAGACCCTGCTACCGTGGGAGATCCAGCAGGATCGGCGCTCATTAAGCGCCTGGATCGACGCGCAGGCGCAGATGAAACCCCTCTCCGCGCTCGGCAGCCTGCCGTCATCCAAGCAGGTCGCCTTTGCCGAGCGTCTCGCTCGCATCAAGCGCCGTGCTGTCCCGGATGAATGCTTTCGCGATAAGGGTCTGATGTCGAAGTGGATCGACGGGAATAGGTGACTGTGTGCGGTCATCGAACCCTCGCACTTTGGCGAGTTTCCGATAGTCTGGCCCTATAAACGCGGACCGGAACATCGCCATGTCATCGACAACCTCGAAAGTGCTGGCAAAGGTCAACGCCTCCTACGCGACTTGGGTCACAGCTTCCGAGCTTGCCAGTAAGATTGCCCGCGAAGACAGCGTCAGCCGTTGCGACAGCCATGTCTTCACCTTTTTGTCCGAAGTGCCCGCGAACCTGCAGCAAGCATTCATCGAAGAGATGGGGGTCAGCAAGGATGCCGTCTTAAGCGTGGCTGAGGGATTTTCTGAACTCGCGGGCTTCGACATGGCACTCCGTGGCTAACAATCCGTAGGCCGCACCACGTCGCTCCAAAGGTTGACCGCTCAAACGGATTGATTTTAGGTATGAAATACAGTACTGGATTTGGCATCAAACAGCACATCCCAGTTGCTGTCGCAGGAGAACATGAAATGCAGCGTGTGGAAGCACAAATCGCGGTCAGTGTCTCTGACCTGAAAAAAAGCCCGACCGCGATCATGGCAAAAGCGGATGGCGAAGCCGTGGCCGTGCTCAACCACAACCGGGTTATGGCCTATATGGTGCCGGCAGATGCCTATGAGGCGATGGTCGAGCAGCTTGATGATCTTGCGCTGGCAAAAATCGCCCGGGCGCGCGCCAACGAAGTTCCGGTGCGTGTAAGCCTTGATGACCTATGATCTTCAGTTTCTGCCCTCTGCACTGAAGGAATGGCAGAAACTTGGCAGCACCATTCGCGAGCAGTTCAAGAAGAAGCTGACTGAGCGACTTGAGACGCCGCGCGTTTCAGGAGATGCGCTGCACGGGCTTGAGCATCACTACAAGATCAAACTGCGCTCTTCTGGTTACCGTCTGGTCTATCGCGTGGAAGATCAGTCCGTCACGGTCACCGTGGTGGCTGTCGGTAAACGCGAACGCAGTGAGGTCTACAAAGCTGCAGCGGCGCGGACGGACAAGCAATAGATCGGTGTTCATGTCCTGAACCGCTGATCAGCTCATTGGTCGGCGCTATTTGATGCAGGAACCTCGGGTATCTTGCAATGGAATGACCGAAGAACTGCAGATGCAAGCCAAGTAGGGTACTGCTGAGCTGCATCGACCAGCTCCACAAAGACTGGGGCCGGAAGGCTGTGTTTCAGCGTCCGCAACGCGCTCTCTGCCTGCTCTGGCCCGAGCCATGCCAAGGCCCTGACGGCCTGCCCAGCAGTTTTGCCGGCAAGCGAGAGCTGCCACTTCGGCGCATGGCGCAGCTCTACGGATTGCTTGCCCATCATCAGAGTTCGGCTGCGCCCGGAGGTCAGGTAAACAGACCGGACAGGTACTTGTGTCGTTAGGCCAAGCGCATTCGCAGCGGCCGCACCATTGGGCACAATGACCTCTCCACGTAGCTGAGCCAAAGCCTCAACCGCTTGCTCAATCGAAGGGCTTCTCGGCCCAAACCGCGTTTGGACAGGACGCAGATAAACGCCACGCCCGGCCCGGATGAGTTGGCCGCGCTCGGTCAGGCGCGAGAGGGCCTGATCCACTGCAGCCCGCGATCCGAGGTGCAATAACCCCTTCGCCGCAAGCGGCGTTCCTTCTGGCAAGGCGGCAGCCTGCTGGATGATCTGTTCTGAAAGTCGTTCCATAAGTTATCTCCTGTCAGAAATATACGCAGATTTCTGACAATTTGCAATGCGGGCCAATTCGAATTCATCCAAACCGCCGCCCTCCTTCGGTGAAGGTGTACTCGTTGACGATGATCCCCTCCTCGATGGCCTCGTCCGAGGTGAAGTGGTCGTATTCGGCTTGAAGCTGGCGGTAGAGCCAGCGGGCGAGATCACGCAGGGCTTCGGTCACGATCTCTTGGGCGTCTTCGGTGGGCGACTGCCAGGTTGAACTGTCACGCGTGACGTTCACCGACATGGTGTATTCGTGATAGTAGCGGCCACGGTGGCTGACCTCGGCAGCGAGCTGGTAGAAGTTCCGCCGCTGGATGGCTTGCAGGCGGTCGGCGATGCCGTGCAGCGTCGCGTCCGTCGGGGCGTAGTCCCGGATGCGCACCGGTGCGCCTTTCGCGTGCCTGAGGTACCCCTCGAAGGACGCCCCGTCACCCTGGCTCCAGAACCCGGAGAACCAGATGGAGGGTTTCTGTCTTGTGCCGCCGCCCATCAGGCGGACGGAAGTGGTCTTCAAACGAATGCCGAGGATTTCACATACCCGCTCGAAATCCTCGTAGACCGCGTCCCACCAATCGTCATGGGGCCCGAGTTCGCGATACCAGCTGCGCGCCTTCTCCTTAGCTGCGTCTGACAGTTCCGGGAACTGATAAACCGTGGAGCAGATGATCTCAGGCATCGAAGTCATCCCCGCGGAGCGCGGCCTCAAGCCATTCATGCGTGCTGGTCCAGCCGATGGATTTCCGGTTTACGAGGTCAATGACATGCGCGCCACCGCCGAAGGCGTCCAATCGGGGCCGGGAACAGGTGAAGGCGAATTCGAAGCCCCAGAGCCCGGTGAGCTCGATCTCTTCCGCTAGGAACAGCACGAAGCGTATGACGCCTTCGATATCGCCTTCCCCCTCATCGTCATGGAACCAGAGGATGGAACTTTCGGGACCGTCCTGCTGCGACATCGCAAAGCCCGAGTATTCCGGATCGTCCGATCCTTCCTCGTCGAGATGCAGGCGGGTCAAAAGATCGAGCGCCGCGTTAGCTTTTTCGGGCGAGCCCACGTCGAGGACGCAGGAAAAGTGGGTGAAATAGTCGGCCATGGTGCCTCCAGAAATGAGAAGGCCCGGCCAGAGGGCCGGGCGGATTGGAAAATGCGGGTCGAGGAACGCCAATCACTTACAGGCGACTTGCGCCCGAACCTGAGCCTCTGCATGGGCCTGTAAGAGCTCGCGGTAGTAGCGTTTACGCGCCGCGCGCCAGCTGCAGACGGCCAGCGTGTCGGGATGCAGGCGACCGATGGCGATACGCAGCATCGCGAGTGACGTGATCCCGGGCGAGACGCCGAGATTGAGGTATGCCCGGCTCATTTCAGCGGACCTCCACGACGGGTGGCGTCAGTTGCGGATCGACGAGCGCCTCAATCTTCTCCGTGCGGCCCATCCAAGGTTCTGGCCGGATCGCCTTGACCCAGTCGGTGAAGCTCGGAATGAACCCCAGATCCTCGCGGACGTGCTGCTCGCCCACCCAGCGGGTCGGAATGATCCTGCCGGTCGACAGCGTGATCGTCGGCCCGAAGACAGTCTCGGAAAGCCAGATTCCAGCCGCATGATGAAACATCGCGCGATGGCGGAAATCCGCAGAGTGGGCTTTCGAGCTATCGTACCAGGCATGGATGGGCTGGTAATCGTCGACCGTGCCGCCCCATTTTTTTACCGAAGAGAGGGCGTGATGATATGGATGTGCCATCGTCGCCCCCTCAGAATTCGTGGGTGAAGAGTTCGGACGACGTGAACCGTTCGTTGAACTCGAGATGGATGCAGCGGGCACCGGCGTCGAAGCAGAACTCGCCATAAGCGCCGTCGTTGTTTTCCCAACCGCCATGGGTGTCGGAGAGGAAATCATAGGCGAGCTGCTCGACAACATCTTCGAGCGAAAGCTGCCGCATCTCGACTTCGGGGCTGTCCCAGGTGATCGCGGCATAGGGAATTTCCACGGCAGGGAAAGCGACAGCTGTCTCCCCCGCCCATGCCGCGATGCTTTCAATCTGGCCGCTGTCGCCCTCGCCATCGAAGGTGACCGTGACATGAGAAATGCCGGCGGCGATCAGGGCATCGAACAGGCGATCCTTGTTGGCCGGACGCAGTTCGGCCTCGCGGGCGGCTTGCTCGGCCTGCGCCGCGAACACTGCGGCGAAGTCGATGGAGGACGGCGGCATCGGCGCCGGAAGCGTGGGTTCAACGTGGGTCATGGGGGTCTCCGAAGAAGGGGAAAGGATTGGAGCACGCCGGGTACTCTCTTGCCCCAGCGAAACTCACAAAAGCCCCCTGCCCTCCTCTGCCTCTCTGGGGTCATGCCGCGATCTGCAGGGCGCGCGCAGCAAAGGCGCGCCAAAGTGGATCGACCAGGCGAGCCTCCAAGAGATCGGCACGCTGCCGCAAGCGGGTCGCGAGATCAATTTCCTGCCAGTCAGCTGCACGGCTTGCCTGCGCCCGAAGCTGGCTTGCTTCCATGACCACGGCCCGAGCTTCAGCGGCGCTGATGACTGGGGCACTCCAAGCGACAGCGCCATTCGCTGCAGCACCGGCAAGGACAAGACGCTGATCGCGAGCAAGGACCGCAACCATGCGCGGTGCAGCAGCAGGCTCCAGTTCTTCGGCCATGGCAATCGCACCACTCATGGCTTCGGCCAGCGTCGTGAAATGACCAACAATCTTGGGACGCGCCTCTCCCGACATTGTAGCCGCAGGGTAGCGATCAGGCAGCGTCAGGGAAAAGGGCAGCGAGGGGTCAGAAGTGCTGTGCGCGATGTCTGGCACGAAACCAGCCGGAAACGGCGCAGACAGGGCCGGAAGGGGAAGGTCAAACATTGATGATGCCTCCGACGGTGCGGGAAGCCTCTCTCCCCGCCTCAAGCGTCAAAGACCAAACCGCCCGCCCTCTTCCTCGAAGGGCGGCGGATAGTCGAAGCCGACGTCAGCAATGCGGACGAAGCGGACGTTCGGAGTTCTCCCGGCGGGACAGCTTCGTGCCATCCCGCCGGAAGATTAGGTCAGGCTACATCCTGAAGCCGGACCTCTCCTTCATGTAGAAAACATGCTTTAGAGAAGATACCTAACTCCATGGGATTTGGCAGGCGAATGTCCCGGACACCCGGCACGGGCTCGCGTTCCGGGTCGAAGGAACGGTCGATCTGCGAGATGAACCCCAGAATAATCCCCGTCCTGCGGGCAAACTCCTGAAGAACCAACATCTGGTCTGAAAGCGTAGGTTTGCTGCGTTGCTGGTCAAGTATTTGCAGATAGTCGATGATCGCAACGGTTCCTCGCGGCGAATCGGAAAGATACCGGACAATGAAATCGGCGCTGATATCGTCCGAGGTCACGATTTCCAGCTTTTCGCTCAGGCTCTGAGCATCGTCGTCCAATAAACGGATGCGTTCCCTTGTGTCCCGTTCGGTGTATTC
>CANJQT010000101.1 GCA_947476475.1 Paracoccaceae bacterium
ATCGCCGATCCGCGCGCACCGAACCACAGCGGGAAGTACAGCCCCTGCGCTTCGGCCGCCTCGTGCAGATGGGTCAGGATCACCCCCGCCTCGACCACCGCCAGCCGCGCGTCCTTCTTCACCGCCCGGATCCGGTTCAGGCGTTCGACAGACAGCATCAGCCGCCCCTCCGCCTCGCCTGCGCCAGTGATGCCGGTGCGCCCGGCAATGGGCACCACCGGTACACCTTCGGCCTGCGCCAGCCGCATCACCACCGCCACCTCGTCGCGCGATCCGGGGCGCACCACCGCCAGGGGTTGCCATTCATATTCGCCCATCCAGTCGCGCCCGTAAGGCGCGCTATCCTTGCCGGTCAGCACATGCGCGGGGCCGACAATCGCGGCCAGACGGTCAAGCAGGGACATGATGGAAACTCCTGATTTGCCGCGCAGTCAACATTTCCTGACGCGATTTGGCCAGAGCTTTCACGCCACGCGCGGGAAGATCAAGCCAGAGGTGCCCCATGACCCAGCCGTCGCCATCCAACGATCCCTTGCTGACGCCCTACCGGCTGAAGCATCTGACCCTGAAGAACCGCATCATGTCGACCGCGCATGAGCCGGCCTATTCCGAAGACGGGATGCCGAAGGACCGCTACCGGCTTTACCACCGCGAAAAGGCCAAAGGCGGCATGGCGCTGACGATGACGGCCGGTTCGGCCATCGTCTCGCCCGACAGCCCGCAGGCCTTCGGCAACCTGCATGCCTTTGACGACGCGATCGTGCCGCACCTGCGGGCACTGGCCGATGATGTGCACGAACACGGTGCCGCCGTTATGATCCAGCTTACCCACCTTGGCCGCCGGACCGGCTGGAACAAGGCCGACTGGCTGCCGGTCCTGTCCGCCTCTCCGGTGCGCGAACCCGCCCACCGGGCCTTTCCGAAAGAAGCCGAGGACTGGGATCTGGACCGCATCATCGCTGACTACGCCAGCGCCGCCGCACGCATGCAGGCGGCGGGCCTCGACGGTATCGAATTCGAAGCCTACGGCCATTTCATGGACAGCTTCTGGTCCCCCGCCACCAACCGGCGCAGCGATGACTATGGAGGCAGTCTGGACAACCGCCTGCGCTTTACCCATCGGGTGCTGGATGCGGTGCGCGCCGCAGTCGGGGCGGATTTTATCGTCGGCCTGCGCATGGTCGCGGACGAGGATTGGGACAAGGGCCTTTCCCGCGCCGAAGGGGTGGAAATCGCCCGCCGCATGGCGGCTTCGGGCAAAATCGACTTTCTGAACCTGATCCGCGGCCATATCGACAGCGACGCGGCCCTGACCACGGTCATCCCCATCGCCGGCATGCCCTCGGCCCCCCATCTGGACTTCGCCGGCGAAGTGCGGGCGGCCACCCGGTTCCCGGTCTTTCACGCGGCACGCATCCCCGACGTGGCCACCGCCCGCCACGCGATCGCGGCGGGCAAGCTGGACATGGTGGGCATGACCCGCGCCCATCTGGCCGACCCCCATATCACCCGCAAGGTCATCGCCGGAATCGAAGACCGCATCCGCCCCTGCGTGGGGGCCACCTATTGTCTTGACCGCATCTACGAAGGCGGCGAAGCGCTTTGCATCCACAATGCCGCGACCGGGCGTGAAGGCAGCATGCCCCACGACATCCCCCGCGCCGCCACGCCAAAGCGCGCCGTCATCGTCGGGGCCGGCCCCGCAGGGCTGGAGGCTGCCCGGGTTGCCGCCGAACGCGGCCATCAGGTAACGGTGCTCGAAGCTTCGGACCGCGCAGGAGGGCAGGTCAACCTCCTGACCCAGAACCCCCGTCGCCGCGAAATCAAGGGTATCATCGACTGGCGGCTGGCCGAACTTGAACGGCTGGGCGTCACCCTCCGCTACAATTGCTTTGCCGAACCGGACGATGTGCTGGCCTTGTCACCCGACATGGTGGTGATCGCCACCGGCGGGCTGCCGCAGTTGCCGGACATGGCCGGCGCGGATCTGGCGATCTCCAGCTGGGATGTGATCTCGGGGGCGGCCAAGCCCACGGGCCGGGTGCTGGTCTATGACGATGGCGGGGCACATGCGGGCATGACGGCGGCCGAACTGCTGGCCCGCGCCGGGGCCGAAGTGGAACTGGTCACGCCAGAGCGGTTCTTTGCCCCCGACATGGGGGGGATGAACCATGTGCCCTACATGCGCGCCTTCCAGGAAACGGGAACGACCATCACCATCAACACCCGCGTCAGCGCCATCGCCCGCGACGGCAATGGGCTGGCGGTGACGCTGGGATCGGACTACGCGCAGGGCTTCGCCCCGGTGCGGCGCGTCGATCATATGGTGGCCGATCACGGCACCCTGCCGATGGACGATCTTTACTTCGCGCTCAAACCGCACAGCCGCAATCTTGGAGCGCTGGACTATCCGGCCCTGACGGGCGCAGGCGATCCTTTCCCGGTAAGGAATACAGCCGGAACCTTCACCCTTTACCGCATCGGTGACGCGGTACAGTCGCGCAACATCCATGCCGGGATCTATGACGCCCTTCGCCTTGGCATCCGCTGGTAAGGCTTATTACGCCCGCAAGGAAAGGCGCCGCTCCGCCAATTGTGATCGGGCGTGGCCCGTCCGCGGTTGACCCCGGCCCGCCCACCGCGCAGGCTGGCCGAAAACGGAGTGACGGTCATGCGTCTTCTTCCTTTCCTGCGCGGCCTTTCCCTGCTGCTCGCCCTAAGCGCGCCCGTCCGGGCACAGGACACCACCGCACCCCCGCTTCTGCCCCCCGCCGGCACCTACCGCATCGACCCGTTTCATGCCCGGCTGATGGTCGGCGTCGATCATCTGGGCTTTTCCGAATTCATCTTCTTCTTTCGCAAGATCGACGCCACCCTGACCTTTGCCCCCGATCACCCGGAAACCATGCAGCTTGACGCGAAAGTCGATGCCACGTCGGTCGAAACGCTGTCGCCAGATCCCACGATTGACTTCAACGCGGTGATTGCGGGCGAAACCTTCCTTGATGCGGCCAAGTATCCTGATCTGACATTCGCAAGCACCCGCGTCCGCGTGACCGGTCCGAACACGGCCGCCGTCACCGGCGACATCACCCTGCACGGCGTCACCCGCCCCGTCACCCTTCAGGTGCGCTATAACGGCGGCTACGCCGGCAACCCGCTGGATCCCGGCGGCGCGCGCATCGGCTTTTCGGCAGAAGGTGCGATCTTCCGGTCGGATTTTGGCATGGGCTTCGGCATCCCCGCCCCCGGAACGACGATGGGGGTCGGTGATCTGGCCACGATCCGCATCGAGGCGGAATTCCTCAACCCCGACGCGCCCGGCATTCAAGTGGGGCCATAAGGCCGGTTCATCCCTTGAACCGCCTGAGCCGTAACGCATTCGTCACCACGAACACCGACGACAGCGCCATTGCCGCCGACGCCAGCACCGGCGACAACAGCAGGCCGTTGAACGGGTAAAGCACACCTGCGGCCACCGGGATCAGCACCGCATTATAGGCAAACGCCCAGAACAGATTCTGGCGGATGTTGCTCAAGGTGGCACGTGAAAGGGTAATGGCGCTGGCCACCACCGCCGGATCGTTGCGCATGATCACCACTTCGGCGGCCTCGCGCGCCAGATCTGACCCGCCGCCCATCGCCAGCCCGACATCCGCCGCCGCCAGCACCGGCGCATCATTGATCCCGTCCCCGACAAAGGCCACCGGCAGACCGCCCGCCAATTCCTTCAACGCAGCAACCTTGGCACCCGGCAACACCCCGGCAACCACCGTGCCGATACCCAACTCGGCGGCAACCGCCGCCGCCGTCGCTTTGGCATCGCCCGAAATCATCGCCGTGCGGATCCCCGCTGCCGTCAGCGCCGCAACCGCCGCCGCAGCCGTCGGGCGCACCGGATCGGACAGAACGAACATTGCAGCAGCCTGCCCGTCCAACGCCATGAAGATCGCGGTCTTGCCCTCCGCCGCCGCCGCCTCTGCCGCCGCTTCAAGCGCCACAGGGTCAATGCCCGCTTCACGCAGTGCAGCCGCATTGCCGATCAGCAGGTCGGCCCCATCCACCCGCGCCCGGTAGCCACGCCCCGGCAGGGCCTGACCCGCTTCGGCTGCGGGCAGGGCCAAGCCTTTTGCCGACGCGGCATCCAGAAGGGCGCGTGCCAAGGGATGTTCCGATCCCGCCTCGGCCGCCGCAGCCAGCGCCAGCACCCGGTCCTCGGACAAACCGTTCAGCGTCAGGATCCCGGTCAGCGCCGGGTGGCCCACGGTCAGCGTCCCGGTCTTGTCGAACGCCACCAGCCGCACGTCCGCCAGTTTTTGCAGCGCATCGCCCCGGCGGAACAATATCCCCAGTTCTGCCGCCCGCCCGCTGCCCACCAGCACCGATACTGGCGTGGCCAGGCCCATCGCGCAGGGGCAGGCGATGATCAACACCGAAATCCCGGCGACCAAAGCATGCGGCAGCGCGGGGTCAGGCCCCACCAGATACCAGACCACCGCCGACAGGGCCGCAAGCGCCATCACCGCAGGCACGAACCACAGGGTGATGCGGTCAACCAGCGCCTGCACCGGCAGCTTCGTCGCCTGCGCATCCTCGACCAGCCGCATGATCTGCGCCAGAACCGTATCGGTGCCCACCGCCGTCACCCGATAGGTCAGCGCCCCCATCCCGTTCAGCGTGCCGCCCGACAGCACCGCACCTTCGGCCTTTTCCACCGGCAAGGGTTCGCCCGTCAGCATGCTTTCGTCCACATAAGACCGGCCAGTCACCACCAGCCCGTCCGCCGCCACCCGCTCTCCGGGACGCAGTTGCAGCAGATCGCCGCGCACCACTTCGCCCACCGGCAGTTCCACCGGCCCGCTGTCGCGCAAAACCAACGCCACCCGGGGCCGCAGGTCGGCCAGCCGCGCGATCGCCTCGCCTGCCCGCCCCTTGGCCCGCGCCTCCAGCATCCGGCCCAGCAGGATCAGCGTCACGATGCTGGCCGCCGCCTCGTAATAGACCGCCCGCGCCGCTTCGGGCAGCAGGGCCGGCGCATAGGTCGCAACCAAAGAATAGGCAAACGCCGACAAGGCCCCCAAAGCCACGAGCGAATTCATTTCCGGCGCACCGCGCCACAGCGCGGGCAACCCATGCGTTATGAAAACCCGCCCCGGCCCGGCCAACACCGCCAGCGTCAGCACCGATTGCACCACGCCCGATACACGCGCCCCCGGACCGGCCATCAGCCAATGGTGAAAGGCCGGCACCAGATGCGGGCCCATCGCCAAAGCGACCACCGGCAGCGACAGGGCCAGCGCCAACCAGAACGACCGCCGCAGCCGCACGATTTCTTCGGCCCTGCGGCTGGCCACCGCTGCCCCGCTGTCTTCGGTCTTCGGCCGGGCGGCATAGCCCGCCGCAGTCACCTTTGCCGCCAGTTCGCTCGGGGCAACCGCCCCTTCTGCATAGCGCACCCTTGCCGTCTGGGTCGCCAGATTGACGCTCGCCTCCATCACCCCCGGCACCGCCATCAGGGCCCGTTCGACCCGCCCCACGCAGGACGCACAGGTCATGCCCTCTATGGTCAGCACCGTGTCGGCATCGGCCATCGGATAGCCCGCGCGGTCCAGCGTCGCCGCCACCTGCGCCATGTCCGGCGCCCCGGCAAAGCGCACCGTGGCCTTTTCCGACACCAAATTGACCGCCACATCCTCGACGCCGGGCAGGGCGCGCAGGCTGCGCTCGACCCGCCCTACGCAGGACGCGCAACTCATGCCCTCAACGTGAAACGAGGTAGTGACCGACATATTGCACCCCTTCGGCCCGACCGGCCCGTCTGCAGATCAACAAATGGCCCCCGCCCGGTCAAAGATCAATCGGCAGTCAAGGCCACCCGCGCATGCCGATTGCATTTTCCGCCCGGAACCGCGAGAATTCCTGAATAAATCCAAGGTCTGACATGCACAATCGCCGCACCTTGCTGTTGTCGTCGCTGGCCGCCGCCACACTTGCAGCCCGCCCCGCACGGGCGCTTGGGCTGTTCTCCTCTTCGCACGCCGATCCGCCACTTGATCCCGCCCAGCTTGGTAGCGCCGATGCCCCGTTGCCGGGCCTGACCATCCCGCCCGAACTTTATCCCGTCGAAGTCACCGTGAAACCCGACTTCGCCCCCGGCATGATCATCGTCGTGTCCTCAAAGCATGTCCTTTATTTCATTACCACAAAGGGTCACGCCATCCGCTACGGCGTCGCCGTGGGCAAGGCGGAGCTTCAGTTTCGCGGCACAGCACAGGTCGGTCAGAAAACCGAATGGCCCAGATGGAAACCCACCCCGGAAATGGTCGCCCGCCATCCAGAAGCCTATGCAAGATACGCCAAAAACGGCATGGAAGGCGGCCCGAAGAACCCGCTGGGCGCCCGCGCGATCTATCTGCACCAGAACGGCCATGACACCGCCGTGCGCATCCATGGCACCATCGAACCGAACTCGATCGGCAAATCCGTCTCGAACGGCTGCATCCGCATGATCAACGCCCATGTGATCGACCTTTGCGCCCGCGTCCAGCTTGGGGCAGCGGTAACGGTTTTCTAGTCGGCTCCGTCCGGGCAAGCCTGCCCCTTTCCGTCAGCCGCCCGCGCCTGTAGAAAGCCCGCATGGCCCTGACCCTCACATCTCTCAACGACCTTGCCGCCGCAGGCTTCGACACCATCATCGACGTGCGCGCGCCCGCCGAATATGCCGAAGATCACCTGCCCGGCGCCATCAACCTGCCGGTGCTGGATGACGCCGAACGCGCCCGCGTCGGCACCATCTACAAACAGCAATCGCCCTTTCTGGCCCGCAAGGTCGGGGCGGCACTGGTGGCCCGTAACGCCGCCCTGCATCTTGAAGGCCCGCTGGCCGATAAGACCGGCGGCTGGCGGCCCTTGGTCTATTGCTGGCGCGGCGGGCAAAGGTCGGGGTCATTCTCGACCATCCTTGCGCAGGTCGGCTGGCGGGTCGAACTGATCGCGGGCGGTTACAAAAGCTGGCGCGCGCTGGTGGTCGCCGCTTTGAACGACCAGCCCTTCCCCGCCCGCCTGATTGTGCTGGATGGCAATACCGGCACCGCCAAGACCGATCTGCTGGCCCTTCTTGCCGCGCGCGGCCTGCAAATTATCGACCTTGAAGGGCTGGCCAATCACCGTGGCTCGCTGTTCGGTCACCGCGACGGCGGCCAGCCTTCGCAAAGGGCCTTCGAAGGGCGGCTGGCGATGGCGATTGCCCAGCTTGACCCTGCCCGCCCCGTTGTAGTCGAAGCTGAAAGCTCGCGCATAGGCGCCCTGTCCTTGCCAAAGCAGCTGTGGGCCGCCATGGGCCAAGCCCCGCGCATCCGCATCATTGCCCCCTTGGCCGCGCGCGCAGACTATCTGGCCCGCGCCTACAGCGATGTCACCGACGACCGTGACCGGCTTTTTCGGGTGGTCGAAAGCCTGCGCCGCCTGCACTCTGCCGAACAGATCGAAAGCTGGCTGACCCTCGCCACCGAAGGCGCTTTTCCAGCGCTGGCAGGCAGCCTGATGGAAAACCACTACGACCGCCGCTACGAAAAACACCGCGCCCGCTTCAGCAGGCCCGAAGACCGCGAACTTCCCACCGAAAGCCTCAAGGAAGACGCCCTTCAACGCCTTGCCGACCAGATCGCCGAAATGCTCGCCTAACCCGCAGCCTAGCGCGCGATTTCGCGCTTCAGCGCCTCCATCAGCCGCGCCAAGCCCTTCGCCGTGCGTTCGTCGACCAGTCGCCCCTCGCCGTCGAACGCCGCCCGGGATCCTGCAACAAACACATCCGGCCCCGCCACGATCCGCGCCCGGAAGGGTACCATCGCCAGCCGCAGACTGGCCTGCGCCCGCTCGCCGCCCGACCGCCCGTCGGCAGCGGACATGATCGCCACCGGCTTGTCGGCCCAGGGGTTGCCCTTGACCCGGCTGACCCAGTCCAGCGCGTTCTTCAACACCCCCGACAGGGCCTTGTTATATTCCGGCGTCGATATGATCACCCCGTCCGCTGCCGCGATCTGACTGGCCAGATGCTGCACGGCGGCAGGAATCCCTTCGGCAATCTCGATATCCTCATCGAACAAAGGCAGGCGCAGATCGGCGTCTTGCCACCCGGCCTCGCCAAAGGTCCGCCGCGCTTCGGCCAGCAGCATCCGGTTGGTCGACCCCGCCCGCAACGCCCCGCAAATCGTCAGAATCTTGGCCTCTGCCATCCGCTCACCTCCGCCCCAGAACCCAGTCCAGCGCCGCCCCCGGCAATATCCGCCGCGCCACATTCATCAGATAGGTGGGCAGGGTGACGAAATAGCGCGCCTTCGGTCGCGGGCTTTCCAGCGCCCGAAGCAGCTTGGCCGTCACCGCACTTGCTGGCAATTCGAACCGGTCCGGCTTGCCGGAATGTTCATAAAGCCGCTTCAGAAGCGTGCGTTCATACTGTGTGCGCCTTGGGCTGGCCTTCCAGTCAACCCAACGTTCGAAATGGGCGATCGAATTGGCCCTGATCCGGCTGGTGATCGGCCCCGGCTCGATCAGGATGATCTTGATCGGCGTATCCGACATTTCGATCCGCAGCACATCCGTCAGCCCCTCCATCGCGAACTTGGTGGCCACATAGGCTCCGCGCCAGCGCATCGCCACCAACCCCAGTACCGAGGAACAATTCACGATCCGCCCATGGCCCTGTCGGCGCATCACCGGAATCACCAGCCGCGCCAGTTCGTGATAGCCAAATAGATTGACCTCGAAAATTTCACGCAAGGCCCCCACCGGAAGGTCTTCAAGCGCCCCCGGACACCCAAAGGCGCCATTGTTGAACACCGCGCCCAATGTGCCGCCGGTCCGCGCCAAAGCCTCCTCCAGCCCCGCGTGGATAGAAGCCTGATTGGCATAATCCAGCCGGAAGCTTTCCAGCCCCTCGCCCCTCAGCCTCTCGCAATCCGCCTCGGCCCGGCAGGTGGCAAACACCCGCCACCCGGCCCGCTTCAGCCCATGTGCCGCATCATAGCCGATGCCCGAGGAACACCCGGTGATCAGGATCGTCTTTTCCATTCCGCTTCCCTATGGACTGCCCGCCCGCCCCGAATTACACGGGGGCCATGACCGACGCCAGCGACGAAATCCCGGGCCCCGCCACCACCTCCGAACCGCTTTCCCGCGCGATCGGCGAACGCTACCTGACCTATGCTTTGTCGACCATCATGCACCGCGCCCTGCCCGATGCGCGCGACGGGCTGAAACCCGTCCACCGCCGCATCCTTTACGCAATGCGCGAACTGAAACTCTCGCCCACCGGGGGCTTTCGCAAATCGGCCAAGATATCCGGCGACGTGATGGGCAACTACCACCCGCACGGCGACATGGCGATCTATGACGCGATGGCCCGCCTCGCCCAGCCCTTCGCCATGCGCTATCCGCTGGTCGACGGTCAGGGTAACTTCGGCAATATCGACGGCGACAACCCGGCCGCCGCCCGCTACACCGAAGCCCGCCTGACCGCTGCTTCCGAAGCCCTGATGGAAGGGCTCGCCGAAAATTGCGTCGATTTCCGCCCCAACTACGACGGCACGCTTGAAGAACCCATCGTCATGCCCGCCGCCTTCCCGAACCTGCTGGCCAATGGCGCCTCGGGGATCGCGGTTGGCATGGCCACCAACATCCCGCCCCACAACCTGCATGAACTGATCGACGCCTGCCAGCTTCTGATCAAGGATCCCGCCGCCAGCGACGAAGCCCTCGTCGCCCTCGTCCCCGGCCCCGATTTCCCGACCGGCGGCACCATCGTCGAACCCCGCGCCAACATCCTTGAAGCCTACCGCACCGGCCGCGGCAGCTTCCGCCTGCGCAGCAAGTGGCAGGTCGAGGATCAGGGCCGCGGCATGTGGCAGATCGTCGTCACCGAAATTCCCTATCAGGTGCAGAAATCAAAGCTGATCGAACGGCTGGCCGAGGTGATCCAGCTTAAAAAGGTCCCGGCGCTCGCCGATGTGCGCGACGAATCCGCCGATGACGTGCGCATCGTGCTGGAACCGAAGTCAAAGAACGTCGACCCCGAAATGCTGATGGGGATGCTGTTTCGCGCCTCCGAACTCGAACTGCGCTTCTCGCTCAACATGAACGTGCTGATCGACGGGCGCACCCCAAAGGTCTGCTCGCTGAAAGAGGTACTGCGCGCCTTCCTGGACCACCGCCGCGATGTGTTGAAACGCCGTTCGCAGCACCGGCTTGAAAAGATCGACGCGCGGCTGGAAATCCTCGAAGGCTTCATCACCGCCTTCCTCAACCTCGACCGGGTCATCGACATCATCCGCTATGATGCCGACCCCAAACGCGCCCTGATGGCCGAAGACTGGGGCAAGCCCCACGCCCGCGCCACCTCGGAAAAGGACTATGCTCCGCCTGCGCCCGGTGAAGGCGAACTGACCGAAAATCAGGCCGAGGCCATCCTCAACATGCGCCTGCGCTCCCTGCGCAAGCTCGAGGAAATGGACCTGCGCCGCGAATATGACGCCCTGCTGAAGGAACGCGCCGGGCTTGAAGACCTTCTGGCCTCTGACGCCCGCCAGTGGTCCAAAATCGCAGCCGAACTGAAAGACGTGCAGAAAACCTTCGGCCACTCCGCCCCCGGCGGCGCGCGGCGCACCCTGTTCGCCGACGCGAAAGAAGTCGAGGAAGTGCCGATCGAGGCGATGATCGAACGCGAACCGATCACCGTCATCTGCTCGAAGATGGGCTGGATCCGCGCGATGAAAGGCCACCAGCCGCTGGAAACCGAGGCGAAGTTCAAGGACGGCGACGAAGGCCGCTTCTTCTTCCACGCCGAAACCACCGACCGCATCCTTCTTGCCGCCGCCAACGGGCGTTTCCACACGCTTCTGGGCGCCAACCTGCCCGGCGGGCGCGGCATGGGCGAACCGGTGCGCCTGATGGTCGACCTGCCCAACGACAGCGATATCGTCGACCTGCTGATCTACCGCCCCGGCGAAAAACTGATCGTGGCGTCCGCCGAAGGCGACGGGTTCGTGGTGGCGGCGGATGAGGTCGTGGCCCAGACCCGCGCGGGCAAACAGGTGATGAACCTTGGTGATGATGGCCGCATGGTGGCCTGCAAACCCGTCACCGGCGATCATGTCGCCGTCATCTCGAAGAACCGCAAACTGCTGGTCTTCCCGCTTGATGAGTTGCCCGAACTGGGCCGTGGCAAGGGCGTGCGCTTGCAGAAATACAATATGGCCCGCGGCAGGCAGGGTGTGCTGGAACTCGACGGCGGCCTGTCGGACATTACGACTTTCGACCTGGCCAAGGGCCTGTCCTGGCTCATGTCAAACGGCAACACCAGAACCGAAAACATGTCCGACTGGATCGCGAAACGCGCGGGCACCGGCAAGGCCCCGCCGCACGGCTTCCCCCGCGACAACCGCTTTGGCTGAGGGGGAACAGGGGGCGCTGCCCCCCGCGCCTGCGGCGCGCCCCCCGGGATATTTCAGGACAGAAAATGCAACCTTTTCTCATTTTCTGTCCTGAAATATCCTCGGCGGTGAATGGCCCGTCAGGGCTAGAGGGGGCAGACAGCCCCCTCCTCCTGCTTCAGTCCGCCGCACACATCCGGATCAGGTTCGAGCGGCTCTTGGCCAATTGATCGAACAGTGCGCTTTTGCCTTCGCGGGTAAAGAATCAGATCCCGCGGCCGATTTGAGGGCGCGGGCTTCCATCGTGCCATCGGTAATCGGCGCGGCGGCCCTCTCTGCCGCCTTCGGCAGTGGCCTGCGCCAGCCAAAAGGGGCGTCGGGCGCCCGCCATCGGCAAGCTCCCGCCGATGGCGTCATACCGCCGGACCGGATTGCCCGGCGCTGCGATATTGCCGCAAGGGTCGCCGTCCGCTATGGCAGGGACAGAACAACAGGATGGATCATGCCTTACATTTTGCGCGCGGCTCTTGTCCTTGCCCTTGGCCTGCTGGCCGGGTGCGCCGAACAGAACGACCTGTCCAAGCCCCCCGCCCCCTTCGGCGACTTCCGCCTTGGCTATGGCATCGTGGTCGCAGACAAGGCCGAGTCCGTCGGCCCGTCGCGCCATGCCTCTGCCGACGAGATTGAAACCGCGCTGAAAACCGCGCTTCAAGACCGTCTTGGCCGTTATCAGGGCGACAAGCTTTATCACATCGGCATCGGGGTTCCCGCCTATGCGCTGGCAGTGCCCGGCGTGCCGGTGGTGCTCAGCCCGAAATCGGTTCTGGTGATCGAGGTTGACGTCTGGGATGATACCGCCCAGCGCGCCATCAACCCGAAGTCCAAGCGCTTTACCGTGTTTGAAGGCATGTCCGGCTCCACCGTCATCGGTTCCGGCCTGACCAAGACCCGCGAACAGCAGCTGCAGACCCTAGCAGAAAATGCAGCCCGCCTGATCAATGAGTGGCTGATCGAAAACAAGGCCTGGTTCTCGCCCGAAGCGGTGGCCGCCCGCGCCGCCCTGACCGTGACGGCACCCGCCAAGCCGGGCACGGCGGCGCCTGCCACCCCGCCCTCTAACTGACGCTTGATTTTTCCCCCGCCGCTCGTTAGTCAGCGCGCGCACAATGAAATCGGGCTCCCACCAGACCGGCTTGGGGCCCCCAAACCGGTGAGGCCCACGCGCTATGGCAAAGGCAAAGTTTGAACGGAATAAACCGCACGTTAACGTTGGCACGATTGGGCACGTTGACCACGGCAAGACGACGCTGACGGCGGCGATCACGAAGTATTTTGGCGAGTTCAAGGCCTATGACCAGATCGACGCGGCGCCTGAAGAGCGCGCCCGCGGGATCACCATTTCGACGGCGCACGTAGAATATGAAACACCGAACCGCCACTATGCGCACGTCGACTGCCCCGGCCACGCCGACTATGTGAAGAACATGATCACCGGTGCGGCGCAGATGGA